>JAAXJC010000201.1:0-7333 GCA_012270045.1 Luminiphilus sp. | reverse complement strand
CCTGTCAGGGGCGCGCCAAAAAAATATAGCCAGCCCATGTTAATGAAGCCAGAGCCCAGCAGGCTAATAAACAGCCGGTCTCCCCGGGTGGTCCTCATCCCAAGCACCCCGCGACGCGGGGTTTCCGGGTAGCGGATGGCCAGCAGGGAAAAAATAACCAGCAGCGCCAAAATACAGTAAAAAAACAGTGCTACCGGGAACGTCCATGCCATCCAGCCACCGTTGAACATTGGGCTGGTCCACTGCATGCCCGTCTCGTCCCGGGGTACCACAGCCAGGATGCCCGCCAGAATACCCGCCATAACGACGAACACGCCGCCGTAGATAAAACGCCAATGACCGGAGATCGTCACACCCTCCCCAGGGCGAAACCCTTGGCTATGTAGTTGCGCACAAAATAAATAACGATGGCCCCGGGTATGATGGTGAGCACCCCGGCAGCGGTCAACACGCCCCAGTCCATGCCCGAGGCCGACACCGTTCGCGTCATGGTGGCAGCAATGGACTTGGCATCGACAGCGGTCAAGGTGCGGGACAACAACAGCTCCACCCAGGAAAACATGAAACAGAAAAAGGCCGCCACACCAATACCGCTGGCAATCAACGGTGCGAAGATCGTTATGAAAAAGCGACCAAAGCTGTAGCCGTCCACATAGGCGGTCTCGTCTATCTCCCGAGGCACGCCGCGCATAAATCCTTCCAAAATCCATACCGCCAGGGGCACATTGAAAAGGCAATGGGCAAGGGCCACGGCAATGTGGGTATCAAAGAGACCCACAGAGGAATACAGCTGGAAAAACGGCAGGGCAAAGACCGCCGGTGGTGCCATGCGATTGCTCAACAGCCAGAAAAACAGGTGCTTGTCGCCCATAAACCGATATCGAGAGAAGGCATAAGCCGCGGGCAGGGCCACCGTGATGGAGATTACCGTGTTCATCACCACGTAAATCAGCGAGTTGACATAACCCATGTACCAACTGGGATCAGTCAGAATGGTCACATAGTTTTGCAGCGTGAAATCCCTGGGAAACAGGGTGAAGCCAGCCACTATTTCCGTATTGGTCTTGAAGCTCATCGCCAACAGCCAGTAAATGGGCACCATCAGAAAGAGAAGGTAAAGCGACATCACCAGCACCCGGATGTGCGGGTTCGTCATGGCTCACCCTCCCCATCCCTCGCCACCATCACGGTGTAGAACACCCAGCTGATCAGCAGGATGACCAGGAAATACATCAGGGAAAATGCGGCCGCTGGCCCCAGATCAAACTGGCCAATTGCCATCTTGACCAGGTCGATGGACAGGAAGGTTGTGGCGTTGCCCGGGCCACCCCCGGTTACCACAAAGGGCTCGGTGTAAATCATGAAACTATCGATGAAACGCAACAAGATCGCAATGGACAGCACCCCTGACAGCTTCGGCAATTCGATATATCTGAACACATTCCAGCGACTGGACTGATCAATACGCGCCGCCTGGTAGTAGGCCCCCGGGATGGACTGAAGCCCGGCATAACAGAGCAGGGCGACCAGGGACGTCCAGTGCCAGACGTCCATAATGATCAGGGTCACCCAGGCGTCCAACGGGTCGCTGGTGTAGTTGTAGTCGATACCCAAGGCCGCCATCGCCCGACCCAAAAGGCCGATGTCGACGCGGCTGAAAATTTGCCAGATGGTCCCCACCACGTTGAAGGGGATGAGTAGGGGTAGGGCCATCAGAATAAGACACAGGCTGGCCCAGAACCCCTTTTTCGGCATGTTCAGGGCGACCACGATGCCCAGAGGTATCTCAATCAGCAAGATGATGCCCGTGAACAGCAACTGACGTCCCAGGGCGGCGTGCAGGCGCTCGGACTGCAACATTTCCTCGAACCAGCCCCAGCCATTCCAGAAAAACTGGTTATTGCCGAAGGTATCGTTGAAGGCATAGTTGACCACGGTCATCAAAGGTATGACCGCAGAAAACATGACCAGGGCCAGAACCGGCAGTACCAGCAGCCAGGCCCTGTTGTTGTCTATTTTTCCCTTCATGGCGACTGCCCCTCAATGCGCCACTGATCCTGGTAGATACCGATATGTTCCGGGGGAAAGTGCAGCCTGGCGCCGGGCAATTCCCCACCGCCTCCCCCGGGCAGCACCACGTTCAGGTCGAAGCCCGCGACTCCAGCCCGAACGATCCGTCGATGACCCACGTCCTCGATACCTTTGATCTCCGCAGGCAATCCGTCACCATCCGTGAGCCTGATGTACTCGGGCCGGATACCCAGTTGGGTGTGACCCGAAGGTATTCCGTAATCCTGGGCCAGCGCTATCTCACAGCCGGCGATAAAGGCGCTGCGGCCTGCAACCCTGGCATCGATAAAATTCATACCGGGCGAGCCGATAAAGTGTCCCACGAAGGAATGCTCCGGTCGCTCAAACAATGCCTCCGGGCTACCGATTTGCACCACCTGTCCCTGGTGCAGCATCACCACCTTGTCGGCGAAGGTCAGGGCCTCGGTCTGGTCGTGGGTGACGTAGATCATGGTGTGCCCAAACTCCCGGTGCAGTGACTTGAGCTGGGTGCGCAGCTCCCACTTCATGTGGGGGTCGATGACGGTCAATGGCTCATCGAACAGAATCGCATTGACCGACTCCCGAACCATGCCCCGGCCCAGGCTGATCTTTTGCTTGATATCGGGATTGAGCCCCCGGGCTCTCCTGTGCAGCAGGTCGTCGAGACCGATCATGCGGGCCACCAACTCCACGCGAGCACGAATCTCTGCCCGCCGCCCGCCTCGGTTCCTGAGCGGAAAGGCCAGGTTTTCAAACACGGTCATGGTGTCGTAGACCACGGGAAACTGGAATACCTGGGCGATATTGCGCTGCTCGGTGGGGATGTCGGTGACATCCTGGTCACCGAACAATACCCGCCCCCGGGACGGTGTTATCAATCCGGAGATAATGTTCAGCAGGGTGGTCTTGCCGCAGCCCGAGGGACCCAATAAGGCATAGGCACCGCCATCCTGCCAGGTATGGTTCAGCTCTTTCAGGGCCAGGTCAGAGGGCGACGCCGCCGGGGCGTAAGAATGGGCAATATTGGCGAGGGTGATCTGCGCCATGGTGGCTCCTATGCCGGCTCGCTACCGCAGGCCACCAGACGGCCAGTGGCGTCAAAAAGATAGAGATGTTGAGGGTTAACCCAGACGGCGATGGTCTCCCCAACCGGCCTGCTCAGAACCCCTGGCAGACGACCCACCCATGAGCGATCGGCTTGGGCCAGATACAAAAAGGTTTCCGAGCCGGTGACCTCGGTCCCCGTCAGTTGACAGTCAAACCGCAAGTAGCCCGAGTCGGGGGCCTGGAGAGAAAGATCGTGGGCCCTGAACCCCAGGGTGTAGCGACCGTCGGATAGCCCCACCAGCTCCGGAGCCAGTTCAATACTGTGGCCGTCCTCGAGCTTCAGCGCTGGGCCCATCTTGTCGCCGACCGCCAGGTTGATGGGGGGATCCGAGAAAACCTCTGCGCTGCGGATAGTGGCCGGGCGGCGGTAAACCGATGCTGTCGGCCCGAACTGACAGACCTCACCCTCATGCAGGGTCGCTGTATTGCCGCCCAGCAACAGAGCCTCCTCTGGCTCGCTGGTGGCGTACACGAAGATCGTCTGGGACTGGGCGAAAATATTGGGGATTTCCGCCCGAAGTTCTTCCCGCAGCTTATAGTCGAGATTCGCCAGGGGTTCATCCAACAGCACCAGACGGGCCTGCTTCACCAGGGCCCTGGCCAGGGCGCAGCGCTGTTGCTGACCGCCTGACAACTCCAGCGGCTTACGCTGCAATAACGGCGTGAGTTTCAGAAGTTCGGCCGTGGATCGTACCGCGGCATCCACCTCTTGCCCCGCTTTTCCCTTCAGGCGCAGGGGGGATGCAATGTTCTCGTAAACGGACTTGCCCGGATAATTGATGAATTCCTGGTACACCATGGCGACATCCCGTTCCTGAACAGCTGCGCCGGTAACATCCGTACCAGATACCAGGATGCGGCCGGCGCTGGGGCGGTCCAGGCCCGCCATCAGCCGCATCAGGGACGTCTTGCCCGCTGCCGTCGGCCCCAACAATACGTTGATGACCCCGGGTTCAAGCCGGAGATTGGCGGATCGGATATGCACCTGCCCGTTAACGGTCCGGGATACCCCCTGCAATTCAAGCGCCATTGTGGCTGCTGCACCTCATATCTACTGCGGACCCACAAGCACTGGCGGATTGGCCGGGACGTCCATCGATATCATGATGCCCAAAGATCGGCTGCTGGGGAAATCCCCAACGCAAACCAGGGGTTGGCTCCAGTACCAACCACTAGCTTTCCGGGGGGCTCCGCTACCCCTGGAAGGGGCTTGAGGGCCCATCAGCGCCATTGTGGGCGATCGGGATCAACTTGCGTATATTGCACTTTCCACATCGGCCAGCGCATCCTCGACGACAGCACCGCCAGGGCGAGGCTGTCATGAGGATGACGGATACTGTAATCCCCGATGGTATGTTTGCAGGCCTCGCCTGACGGGCGACCGCCAGCGCCTCAGAACCGGACAACCCATTACATTCGGGGACCCAAGGAATGCGCGACCACACGATGATTCTCACCGCCCAGCAGGATCGGGTGCGCACCATCACCCTC
Organism: Luminiphilus sp.; assembly: GCA_012270045.1. GTDB lineage: Bacteria > Pseudomonadota > Gammaproteobacteria > Pseudomonadales > Halieaceae > Luminiphilus. The sequence goes on along the minus strand of JAAXJC010000201.1, from coordinate 2,683 downwards.
AATCGTCCGGATGACCTCAACCCCCTGTCCTGGCAAGTGCTTAACGAAATAGCATCGGAATTGGACGCGGCACGGGATGATGCCAACACCGCGGTTATTGTCATCGAAGCGGCGGGCAAAGCCTTCTCAACCGGCTACGACCTGCGCGAGGAACACTGGATCACCAGCCAGTACCCGGCCAATTTTCCGGACCACGTGGATATCCGCAGGGACCGGGACGATGTCCATACCATCGTCGATTACTGGATGAACATGTGGCGCTACCCAAAACCCATTATTGCCAAGGTACAGGGTGACTGCCTGTCGGGTGCGGGTGAATTACTGGGGGTATGCGACCTCGCCGTCGCCAGCGAACGGGCGCGGTTTGGACATCCCGCTGGCCGGGACCTGGGTATACCACCCTCCATCATGTTCTGGCCGATGCTGATCGGATACCGGAAGACCAAAGAACTGCTCTATACCTCGAAACTGATCAGCGCTGAGGAAGCGGCAGCCATTGGCCTGGTCAATGAGGTGGTGCCCCACGGGGAACTGGACACCCGGGTCGATGCCCTCGCAGCGCATATTGCCCGTGCGCCTTCCGACAACCTGTCCGTATTGAAAGAAGTGGCAAATACCTGGTTTGAGAATATGGGTATGGAGCCTTCCGTGCGCAGAGGCGCAGATCTCGATGCGATTTACCATCAGTTCGACAGCTTCAAGGACTTCTTCCGCACCCTGAAAACAGATGGCGTCAAAGCCGCCTTCAAACAGCGTCGGGACCGCTTCGGCTAGCCCATTGTGAACCAGAGGATGGCGAGAGTCGCTAGACCACCGGCAAGCGCGAACCCCGATATTGACAACGCCACGATGTGACCTTGGGGGGTATCACCAATGATTAAGGAACCGCTATGGACCTGCCAGTAGGATCGAGCTATGAAGAGATCTATGACAAGTTTCGTTGGCAGATACCCGACCATTTCAATATTGCCGACGCCGTCTGCGACCGTTGGGCCCAGGACCCGACCCGGGTTGCCATCAGCCACGAGGCCCGGGATGGCAGCACTCGGGATTACACCTTCACCGAGATAAGGGACGCCGCCAATCAGTTGGCCAATCTGCTGGAGGCGCTGGAAGTGCGCCGGGGCGACCGGCTGCTGGTGATGCTCACCCAGTCACCGGAGTGTGCCATCGCCCACATGGCCTGCTTCAAATCGGGAATCGTCTCCTGCCTGGCATCGGTACTGTTCGGCCCCGACGCCATTCAACACCGCTTGCAGGGCAGTGGCGCCCGGGTTTGCATTACCAACGGAGACAATCTGGACAAGGTGAGAAGCATACGGGAGCAGTGCCCCGACCTGCAGCACATCATCGTTGTTGACGATCATGACCATGCCGATGCCCTGCCCTTCTGGGCGTCACTGCAAGCCCAATCCACCAGCTATACCAATGTGCAAACCCGGGCCGAAGACATCGCCTGGATCAGCTACACCTCGGGCACAACGGGACTGCCCAAGGGCGTGTTGATGCCGCACCGGGTGCTGCTGGGCAATAAACCGCTATTTGAGTACTACTACGATTACGGCCCGCGGCCCCAGGATATCCTGTGGTCACCTGCTGACTGGGCCTGGATTGCCGGGCTGATCAACATATTGCTGATCGGTTGGTATGCCGGCTGCCGGGTGGTCTCCACCGATATGCAAGGATTTGATGCCGCCGCTGCCTTTCGGATACTGGCGCAACACGAAATAACCGTATCCCTGCTCACGCCAACGGTACTCAAATTGATGCGTCAGGTGGACGCCGAGACAACCCAGGATATCGCCCTGCGGGTCGTTCTAAGCGGCGGCGAGGCGGTGGGGAAGGAGCTGGCCATGTGGGCGGACCAGCGCTTTGCCCTGACGATTTCGGAAGGTTTTGGCCAGACCGAGTGCAACGGCATGATCGGCACCAATCCTCGGCTCATGGACGTCCGCCACGGCTCCCTGGGAAAGGCCATGCCCGGGTCCGTGTGTGGGATTGTCGATGACCAGGGGCTGGAAGTGGCACCCGGAGTGAGAGGTAACATCGCCATCAAAAGACCCCACCCGGCCATGTTCGCGGGTTATCTCGATGACCCGGCGGCAACCGAGAGCAAGTTTCTTGGGGACTGGATGATAACCGGCGACCTGGGGGAGCAGGACGCTGACGGCTACCTGTGGTTTCACGGCAGAACTGATGACGTGATTACCAGTTCCGGTTACCGCATTGGTCCCACCGAAATTGAAGACTGCCTGCTCAAGAGCGATGCCGTGCAACTGGCAGCAGTCATTGGCGTACCGGACGAGGAGCGAACCGAGTTGGTAAAAGCCGTCATTGTGCTTGCGGAAGGCTTTGAGCCCAGCGAAGAACTGGCCGACTCCCTGAAGCATCTGGTGCGGCAACACCTGGCAAAGCACGAGGTGCCCCGGGTCATTGAGTTCGTATCGACGCTGCCCCTGACCACCACCGGCAAGATCATGCGCCGCGCTCTGCGTGATAAGGAAATTGCGGCACTTACCAGCAGCTAAACTTGGCAGTAACTAAACGGGGTCCTGCCGTTCGGGTGTAGCCTGCGGTTCAGGCTGGGGGATGGGGAAAGACAGGGTAATTTCGGGACCCTGCTCCCAGGTGGAAGCCAAGATATTGCATCGAAAACCGGTGACAATTCCGAATCAGATCGATA
>JAAXJC010000070.1 GCA_012270045.1 Luminiphilus sp. | reverse complement strand
TCGAAAGAAATCAGTTGGCGATACGCGTAGAGCCGCTATTGTGGCCTCTCTCCCACGAGCAACTGCGGGAGCAGCCGGCCTCCAGTGATTTACGGAAGTACCTGTCCAAGATGCACATGCTGCAGGGCCGCCTCGAAATTGCCGAGACAACCGCGGCTATGGGACTTCATCTGGCTCGTGAGCGAGACCAGGCCGGGGCGCTCCCTGATTTTTTCAACCTTTTGGGACAGATTGCAGTACGCCAGCAGCGATTTGCTACGGCCGTTCAATATCAGAATGAATACATCCGCTTGCGGGAGGACTGGTTGGCTCAGAAATATGCCGAAAACGTCAGGCAGTTAATTGCTGAAGTGGACCTGTATGAAAAAAACCTGGAATTGCTGCGTATTGAGACAACCAGTGAATTGCAGCAGGGGACTATTGCCACGCAGCGCGCTTATCTGCTCGCAGTAGTGTTCGGTTCCTTAATCATGATGGCATGCTTTTTCCTGCTGCTGGCCAAAAGGCGCGCTAAACAGCGGGCCTTGGAGCTTGAAATTGATCATCATCGTCAACTTTTCGAGCAAATGTCCGTGTCTATGCCCTCTGCTGACGACGACCAGTCCAGTGAAGAGCAGCGGCGCCCTGAGCCCTCCGAAATGGTGCGCAGCACTATTGTCGACTTGATGACACATTGTCTGGATTACTGGGAACTGACAACCCGGACGGGGAGAATTGAGTTGGCAGAGCAGAGTCGTATCTGGAAGGTCACCATCGACGAAGGTCGTTTGCGGACTCGGACCCTGGACAGGTATCTGGACTTGAAAAAACTTCCTGTTCGGCCACGGATTCGTTCAGTGCTGCAGACCTGTCACTATGTGTTATCGGAATGTCAGTTATCCGAATCACAGCGGATGACCGTCAACAGGAAGCTCGATGAACTACTGCAAGCGACACGAGACGCACCATAGTGGATGAAAGTTGAAGTAGTTTTACCCCCAGCCTGTCTACTAGTGTTACCGAATGTGATCCTCGGGCAGGTCCTTCCGTTTTAAAAACTCATTCACGTTGGGGATGTCATCCGGACAATAGACACAGTTGAAAGCTATTCCCTGGGGCAGGCTGTATAGGCTGTGGTGCAAGGCCGTGCCATCCGAGTCAACCTGATCATCGAGGAATTCCGCCGGGGCAGTGATTTCAGGCCAAGCCGTAACTCTTGGCTTGTCATCAATGTATAGATCCGAGCAAACCGTGAGCGCCGCCTCATACGCCATCGCCCACGGACCATGGTCAAGACGGCTTCCCAAATCGATAAATCCGCAAGTTTTGGGGGTGCTGCCAACGTCGCAGTCTCCCTTGCCCTTACCATCAGGGCGCGGTAATCCATTGAATTCGTCTGTCTTGGAAAATGACAGCGCGCCGACGTTATAGTTGATTCGATTCTTTACCAGCATTCTGATCGCGCCGCCGGTCAGCACATGACTACTGATGGTGACCGGGTTGGCACAATGTTGCACGCCGGGCCTTGTGTCATGAGCGTTTGCTGCACCTGCTAAGCCGCCCAGTAGGAGGTAGATCAAGATTTTTTTCATTGTTGGCTGCCTGGTTGCGTGTCGCCTGTCGGACAGAGCCGACCTTCCCTGGCATATGGCACGGTTTTACTGCTGACCTTTGGTCAACGCCGTCTTAATAGTGCTTAGGGGGCACGGTAAGCACGCCGGCAAGCACCTCTATGAAAAAAGTTTACGCCGCGAGTTGGGGTGTACCTAGATATTTAGGGGACAAATTGGGAAAAAATTCTAACCCCCTGAAATTTATGATTTTTCATGGATGGGTGTCTTGTTTTCCAGTGGGGGCAATGCCCGAACTACGACCAAACCAGGTTGCTCACGCCCGGCGCAGACGCTGACTCACAGACAGGCACTGCTTGTCGCAACGCCCATCCAGGCTTTCAGGTCCGAAGAGCTTCGGCTGTGGACACCCGTGCCCAATGTCGCGGCCTGTCCGGTAGCGCAATGAGAGTTGGTCGGGACTGGGGCGCTGCGGAGGAGTTCGGTGCGATTTACACAGCTGCAGTTTCAATCTGCGGGGGCATACCAATAGACAGCTCGAATTGCTCAAATCCCCTAACGCAACTATCCGGCTGAGGGTTACCAAATTTATCCCTGGCTTTTAGCCCGGCTGCGCAGGTCCTGTAGTCGCTGTCCCATCTGGCTGAAATCGGCTTCCTGCAAGTAGGCAATACCTCGTTCGCCCTCGAGTTCAAGGGCTTCACCCAGGGGCAGCAGGTCACCATCGTTCATCAGGCTGCGCATGGCGGAGACCGTGGCCGGGTTGGCTTCGGCAATCTGTGCCGCCGCTGCTACCGCCTCGTCGATCAGTGCCTCCGGTTGGCAGATCCGGTTGACCAGGCCCCAGTCCAGGGCCTGTTCGACACTGATGAAATTGCCGGTCAGGCTGGCTTCCCTGGCCCGGTTAATGCCGATTAGCCGGCCCAACTTCTGGGACAAACCCCACCCCGGCAGCAGGCCTACCCGGGCATGGGTGTCTGCAAAACGGGCCCGGGTCGAGGCGTAGAGAAAATCACAGGCCAGGGCCAGCTCGAAGCCCCCGGTGACGGCGGCGCCATTGACCGCGCCGATGACCGGTTTGCCGCAGTCCCTGATCGCCACCACCAGCGGGGAACGGGTCCCCATGCCGCCATCCTTGAGTACACCGGGATTCTCGCTCAATTCCTTTAGATCGACTCCGGCACAAAAGGCCTTGCCGGCACCGGTGAGTACGATGGCATGCACGTCATCGTTGTCCCGTAATGCCTCAAAGGTGGCGACCAGTGCCCGACTCAGGGCGCGATTCAGGGCGTTGTAGGCCTCTGGACGTGAAAGTGTGACCAGCGCCACGTTATCGCGGCGCTCAAGGCTGATGGGTTGTTCATGATCTGTCATTTTTAGCTCATTTTATGGCTTGAGACGTGGGGCGACTCTGTATAGCATCCGAGCAGCATAAAAGTAATAACTGATTTCCCCTTTTATTATTAAAAATCAAAGAGGTGCTCCATGCTGTTTTCCAAACAACGCTTGCCGCTCGCTGTGGCTGTAACTGCTCTTGTGGCCACCGTGCCGGCTTCCGCCCAGATGTTGGAGGAAGTGATCGTAACTGCCCAGAAGCGGGCAGAGAACCTGCAGGACGTTCCGATTTCCGTGAGCACCGTCAGCGGTGAGAAAATCCAGGACAACACCATCCTGAATTTTGGCGCCCTGGCAGACTTTATTCCCAGCCTGCACATCGCTGACGCACCGGTGAACACCAACATTTATATGCGCGGCATCGGCTCCGGTAACAACCGAGGCTTCGAGCAGTCTGTGGGTATGTACCTGGACGGCGTCTACCTGGGTCGCGGACGCCAGTACCGCTCTGCCTTGATGGACATCGAGCGCGTGGAGGTGCTGCGGGGCCCCCAGGGCACCCTGTTTGGTAAGAACACGGTAGCCGGCGCCATCAACATTACCAGTGCCTCACCGGTACCCGGTGATGAGGCCCAGGGCGAAATCAACGCCTCGGTGGAGGAGAACGGTGGCCAGATTTATGAGGGCTACATCCAGGGCGGCACCGATACCTTCGCTGCCCGTCTGGCCCTGCGTTACCGCGAGACCGACGGTTACGTCTACAACGCCTACCTAGATAAGGACGAAGGTGCGCTGGATGAAATGGGTGGGAGACTGACGCTCGTTTGGGAACCCAGTGACAGTTTTTCGGCCAACCTCAAGTACACCAACATGCAGCGTGATCGGGACGGTGCGGCCAGTGCCACCTGGCGGTACCTGGACCCGGCCGAACGGGCCGCCCAGGTGCCTAACCGCAGTGCCTTCGCCGACATCGCCTATAACTTGATGGATGTCTTTTTCCCTGATTTTCCGGCTATTGCGGGGCAGGATTTCACTACCTACAAGGACAACAACTGCGGTACCGACATCTCTTGTTCCTCAGCGGGAATCGGCTTGAAGCCTGAGAACAGCGATGATGAGCTCCAGAACTTCTCCCTGAACATGAACTGGGAAGTGGGCAATGGCACCCTGACCTCTGTGACCGGTTGGGCGGGCTACGAGTACTTCGACGACGTGGACGTGGACTGGCTGCCCCTGCAGTTCATTGACCGTTCCGACATCCACGATTTTGAGCAGTTCAGCCAGGAATTCCGCTGGGCGTCTGACATCGGCGATCGCTTCACCTACACCGTCGGTGCCTACTACGACGAGAACGAACTGGACATGCAGGGTCAGGTCGTCATTGACACCAACTTCGATGGCCTGTTTCCCGCTTTCGCCACGGTCGCGTTTGGGGCGCCCATCCCCAACCTGCTGCCGCTGCTGACAGGTGGCGCCTACAGCTCCAACCAGATCAGCCGTAACCACAACTTCAATCAGGAAACCGAGTCGTGGGCTCTGTTTGCCCAGGGTACCTATGACATCACCGACGCCCTGCGCCTGACCGTCGGTCTGCGTTACACCGAGGAAGAGAAGGATGCTGTCTCAAGGCAGCGTTTGGGGGATCAGAACTGTCCTTCAGCCCAGGATCCTCAAAGTGCCGCCGGCATCAGCTTGAGGGGAGAGTGTCCTCAGGGCTATAGCTACTTCCTGGATATCATCCAGGCCAGCAGCTTCAACACCTATAACAAGGACTGGGTAGGCAGTCGAAAGACCGATGACCTTTCTCCCTCACTGAATCTGCAATGGGATGTGGGTGACAGCTCTATGCTGTACATCAGCTGGTCCCAGGGCTTCAAATCCGGCGGTTTCTCCGCGGCGGATGACGGTGAGCCCGGAGACTTCAGCGTGGCTCAGCTGCCGCCACCGCCCGGGCCCAACGGCAATTTTGTGTCCACGGTCCCCAATGCGGACTTCGAGTTTGACGATGAGTCGGTGGACGCCATTGAGATCGGTGGTAAGCACGAGTTCCTGGGCGGCGCCATGCGCCTGAACTGGGCAGCCTTCTACTCCGAGTACGACGACCTGCAGACCACTATCTTCAAGGGTGTCGGCTTCTCGGTTAAGAACGCTGCCTCCTCTGAGGTCCAGGGTGTTGAAATCGACTGGCTGATGCAAATTACTGATTCGCTCAGGGTGGGCATCAATGCAGCCTACCTGGATGCCACCTACGGTGACTTTGCAGACGGTCCCTGTACCGCCATCCAACTGGATGCCGATACACTCTGCGGCACGCCGGCAGGTGCTACCAGCAACGACCTGACCGGGTTCCGCACCCTGTACTCGTCTGAGTGGAGCGGTAATGCCTTCGTTGACTTCCGCACCCAACTGGGTCGCATGGAGTTGTTCGCGGGTATGGACGTCAACTATCGCGATGAATTCGACTCAGCGGGAGATGCCGATCCCTTCGATGTGATTCCCTCCTACACCAAGGTCAATGCACGCATCGGTCTGGGTGGCGAGTTCTGGGAAGTCATGGCCTATGGCCGCAACATCTTCGATGAGGCGGCGCTGCAGCAGAGCTTCGATACACCCGTGCTGGCCGGTAGCCACACCTTCTACATGGACGAGGGTGCGGTATTCGGTGTGAGGGGTACCCTGCGCTTCTAAGGGTTGCTACTGAGAGAAAGCCCGCCTACTCGGCGGGCTTTTTTTTGCCTTTCTTCCAAGGCACTGTGCCCAGCGGAAATCAGCCGCCACGCTCCTCCCGAAGCTGGCTGCGTCGGATTTTTCCGGCCTCATTGCGGGGCAGGGCGGCAACAATTTCCAGGGATCGGGGGGCTTTGTAGGGCAGCAGCTGTGCCCGGCATCGCAGCAACAGTGCATCACCCAGGTCCGCGGTGGGCCCGGCAGCGCTGGCTGCCTCGACCACCGCATGGACCCGGCGCCCCAGGTCATCATCCTTCAGTCCGATAACGGCCACGTCCCGGACATCCGGGTGTTGGCTGATGACCGCTTCTATCTCGGCGGGAAAGATATTAGCGCCGCCTGAAATGATCAGGTCGGTGCGACGATCCGCGAGATAGAGATAACCCTCGTCGTCAAGCCAGCCCAGGTCTCCAACGCTGGTGAAGCCCTCGTTAAGGGCTTCCAGGGGTGCCGAGCCCCGGTATTCGCAGGGGGGAGCAGCGCCGGCAATACGGGTAAAAATCTCGCCCACTTCCCCTATAGGCAGGGGTTCGCGGTGTTCATCGAGGATCAGGATTTCGGTACCCACCCCTTTGCCGACACTGCCCCGATGATCCAGCCATTCATCGCCATCAATGATGGTCAGGCCATTGGCCTCGGTAGCGGCCCAGAGTTCCAACACCCGTTCGCCGCCCAGTTTGTCGATGAATCCCTCCTTGGCCCAGGCGGGGCAGGGAGCGGCGAGGTGCCACACCACGCGCACCGAGTCCAGGTTCACGTTCTGCCAATCCGGCTCCCGCAGCATGCGCTGCATCATGGTGGGTACCAGATTGAGAACCGTGGGTTGGTGGGTTTCGATGATCTCCAGGCTGCGCGCGGCATTAAAACGCTCGTTGAGCAACACCCGTCCGCCCCGGAGCAGCATGTTGATGGAAAACCAGAAGGGGCCATTGTGGTAAAGGGGGCCCGGTGAATACTTGAGATCCCCGGGCTCAAAACGCATCAACTGGGGTATGACCGGATTCTCCGGATCAAACAGGGCGTCGCCGGTGGTGACGATAAGTTTGGAGCGACCGGTGGAGCCGCCGGAGGCCAGGGCCTTTACCGGATTGCTGATCCGATAGGGCAGGGGTTCCGGCAGTGGCGATGCCGCAAGAAAGTCGTCCGGGTTGAGCACGGGCTGCTGAAACAAGGTTTGATCGGCGTCGTTCCTTGAAACGATGACGCTGGGGTCTGCCAACTCCAGCAGGGCCACCAATTCCGCCGCCGGCAGCCGGTCGCTGACCGGCATGGGTGTGCCCCCTGCCTTCAGAATGGCAACTGCGGCTGTCAGGAACTGGTTGCAGGTGGGCAGATGGATGGGTACCAGGGTGCCGGTAGTGACCCCCTGTTCCGACAGTGCCAGAGCCATTCGGTCTGAGCTGTGTCGTAGCGCGTCCCGGCTCATCGTTTCCGTAGTACCCGAGTGCATGACGGTGGTCAGCAGGATTTCGTCGGGTCGCTGTTCGGCGATGTCATCGAGGATGGCGCCCAGGGTCATCAGTGTTGTCGTCATGGCGATTCCGGAGGATTGGTTTTCATATCGGGCACTGGCCCCTCACCGGGGAGTATTTCGCGATTATTGTGGGGCAGCATAGCTCCGAACCACGGGTGTTGGAATGTTGGTTTGCTGTGCAGGCCTCACCCCATTGCAGGCTATCGGCACTGTCCCATCCGCATGGGACATTGTATCTTCCACAGCGGTCACGGGGACTATCCCTGGCCGCAATCCATTTGGCAGGGAGGAATGCCCTTGGACCCCTTGAGTCAGGCCGCTGTCGGGGCGGTTGTGCCCCAGGCAACCATGAAACGCCCGGAGCTGCTTCGCCTGACCCTGGTCGGGGCGCTGGCCGGTATGGCGCCTGACCTGGACGTGTTGATCCGCTCTGACAGCGATCCGCTGCTGTTCCTGGAGTTCCATCGCCAGTTCACCCATTCCCTGCTCTTCATTCCCCTGGGGTCACTGCTCTGTGCCCTGGTGTTTTCCAGGCTATTCGCCCGAGGCATTCCGTTCCTGACGGTCTGGCTGGCCGCCTTTCTGGGCTACGCCACCCACGGGCTGCTGGACGCCTGTACGACTTACGGCACGCTGCTGCTGTGGCCCTTTTCAGATGTCCGAATTGCCTGGAACAACATCGCGGTTATCGACCCCCTGTTTACCCTCCCGCTGCTCTTCGCCATCGTCTGGGGACTCGTGCGCAGGAGTACCTGGGCGCCACGGATTGGGTTGGCCTGGGCCCTCACTTACCTCTGCCTAGGGCTGCTGCAGCACAACCGTGCTGCCGCTGTTGGTGAGTCCCTGGCGGTTGAGAGGGGCCATGAGGGGGTGGCTGTGTCGGCCAAACCCACTCTGGGTAATGTGCTGCTGTGGAAAGTGATTTACCGACACGAGGGTCGGTTCTGGGTGGACGCCGTGCGGGTGGGGCTGGACACCCGGGTTTATCCTGGCGGTTCCATTGCCCAATTCAATGCCGGTGCAGACCTACCCTGGTTGGACAGTGCCTCCCAACAGGCCCGGGACCTGGAGCGCTTCCGCTGGTTTTCCAGTGACTACCTCGCGATGGACACCGACAACCCGTTGCTGGTGGTGGATATGCGCTACTCCCTGCTGCCCAATGAAATCAAAGGGCTGTGGGGTATCGAGTTTGACCCTGAGGCTGACGCCGCCGCCCATGTGCGGTACCGGGCCCAGCGCAGTGCGGATGCGGAGCGCGCCCGGCGACTTTGGGCCATGTTGAAGGGGGCTGACGCCCCCGATTAACAGCCCACCCCAGCCAGTCGGATTCCTTTATGCGTTTTCCGACTGGTAGTGGGCCATCAGGATTTCCGCCACCTCGGGTCGCGAGAACTCTGGGGGCGGGGCAGTGCCCTCACTCAGCATCTCCCGGACCTTGGTGCCGGACAGCAGCACAAAGTCGTCTTTGTCATGATCCGGGGCTTCCCGCATCATCACCACCCGATTCAGTTTCTTGGACCAGGCAGTGTGGTCGGCGTCGAAGATTTCGATCGCCAGCGCGCCCTCGGGTACCTGCTCGCTGAAGATGGTCTGGGCGTCGAAGGGGCCGTAGTAGTCCCCGACGCCGGCATGGTCACGGCCGACAATCAAATGAGTGGCGCCCATGTTCTGACGGAATACGGCGTGCAGCACCGCTTCCCGAGGGCCGGCGTAGAGCATGTCAAAGCCGTAGCCGCTGACCATTACGGAATTGGGTGGGAAATACACATCGACCATCTTGCGGATGCAGGCATCCCGTACATCAGCCGGTATATCCCCGGCCTTCAGCTTACCCAGCAGCATGTGCACGATGCAGCCATCGGCACCCAGGCGCTCCATGGCCATGCGGCACAGTTCCTCGTGGGCCAGGTGCATGGGGTTCCGTGTCTGGAAGGCAACCACCTTGTTCCAGCCCCGCTTTTCGATCTCCCCGCGAATTTCCACTGCGGTCTGGAAGGTGCCGGGGAATTCGCTGCTGAAGTAGCTGTAGTTCAGTACCTGAATGGGGCCGCTGACCAGTTGGTTGCCCAGCGCGGTAAAGGTCGCAACACCGGGGTGGCCGGCATCGTTGGTGCCAAAAATCTGCCCCGCCATGGTTGCTATCTGCTCATCGCTGACCGTCTCGACCGCCTCAACATCCCTCCCCGCAAGCACCGGGTTGCCCTCCACGGGGGGGGCGCGGATCGCAATGCGTCTGCCCGCGGTGATGCCGGTCTCCCGGGTCAGGTTGCCCACGGGAACCGGCCAGAATAAACCGGTCGTGGTCTGCATATCGGCTGCCACTGAAAGGGCGTCCGCAAGATTCATATAGCCTGACAGCGGGTTGAAGTAGCCGGCACCCAGCATGACCGCGTTGGCGGCGGCTGCAGAATTCAGCAGCAGGCTGGGAAGGGTGTCGGCCTCTTGCGCCAATTTGGCCCGGGCGTCCGGGTCGGCAACGTAGAGCGGTTGTAGGATGTCGGAACCGTGGGGCTTGATCATGGCTAGTCTCCTGTCAGGCGGCGAGGATGCCGCGCTCCTGCATGTAGGCGATCAGCAGGTCCACTTCCTGCTCCAGGGACATCTGGTCCGTATGCAGATGAATTTCCGCCGCGGTCGGCGCTTCGTAGGGGTCATCAATGCCGGTAAAGTTCTTGATTTCACCGGCCCTGGCCTTCTTGTACAGGCCTTTTGGATCCCGCTTCTCCGCTTCCTCCAGCGCACAATCGACAAAGACCTCAATGAAGTCCATGCCCGCGTCATCGTGCAGCGCACGCACCTGATCCCGATCCGCACAGTAGGGGCTGATAAAGCTACTGAGGGCGATCACGCCGGAATCCACAAACAGCTTGGCAATTTCTCCAATGCGGCGGATGTTCTCAGTGCGATCCTCTGCGGAGAAGCCGAGGTTCTTGTTGATGCCGAAACGAATGTTGTCGCCATCGAGTCGATAACTCAGATGGCCCATTTCAAACAAGCGAGCCTCCAGGGCTACGGCAATAGTGCTCTTGCCACTGCCAGACAAACCGGTGAACCAGAGCGTAGCGCCACGCTGCTTCATCATGCGTTGGCGATCTTCCCGGGTAATGTCGCCATCATGCCAGTGAACGTTGGTAGCCTTTTGTTCGGTCATTGTTGTCTCTCCCTGATTGAGGCGGCGCATTGTAGGGGCTGACTGGTTATTTGTTAAACTGTTTTATCTGATAGTCTTTACCTAATTTATTAATATTAAACAGGTGAGGTTATCGGATGGGCGACACGGCTTCACGCGTCACCCTGCGCCAGCTGGAAATATTCCTGGCGGTGGCCCGGGAGGGTACGACCCTGGAGGCCGGCCACGCCCTGGCCCTGTCCCAGTCGGCGGTCAGCGCCGCCCTCAAGTCTCTGCAGTCCAACCACGGCACGGTGCTGTTTGACAGAGTGGGTAACCGCCTGGCGCTGAATCACGCCGGGCGTCGGCTGGAGAGTCGCGCCAGGCAGTTGCTGGATGAGGCCCGCAAACTGGAGGCTGAATTGCTGGCTGCGGCCCCCTCGGGTGATCTGAATATCAGTGCCAGCTTCACCATAGCCAACCATTTGTTGGTGGACTACCTGACCCCCTGGTTGAATCGCTATCCCAGTGCCCGGGTCGATATCACCCCCGGCAACACGCCGGACGTTGTCGAGCGGGTCTTGAACCGGGACAGCGAGTTGGGATTGATCGAAAACGAAATGACCGTACCGGGAGTGGAACTGATCCCCTGGGTGCAGGATGAATTATTCGCCTTCTGCTCTCCCTGCCACCCGCTGGCTGCCCGGGGTCGAATTCGGGAGGCCGATATCCTGCGGCAGCACTGGATACTCAGGGAGCCCGAATCCGGTGCCCGATCTCTGTTCGATGAGGTGTTTAAGGCCCAGCTACCAAAGATGTCCATTCGGCTGGAACTACGGCACAACGAGCCCATTCTCCGGGCCGTGGAACAGCAGTTGGGTATCGGGTGTCTGTCAGAGAAGGTATTGGCCCCCCATCTGAGCTCGGGCGGCTTGGTGGCCTTGTCCATGCCCCGGCCCCTGCGGCTCAGGCGGCGCTTCTTCTTTTGCCTGCGCAGCCAGAGTAGCCACCGTCCTGAGGTGGAGGAATTCCTGCGCCTCTGCCAGCAGCACCTCCGGGATTAGGAAGGTTTTCTTGGCTGATCAGCGCAGTACGATTAACGGTGCCTGGCAGCTCTGGATCATTCGGATGGTGTTGCTGCCAAGGAACAGGTGCCGCACCTTGGAGTGGGAGAAGGCTCCCATAATCAGCAGACCGATCTGATGCTGCTTCTGGTAGTTCAGTAGGGCATCCGTTATATCGCCCTCCAACAGACAGGGGCTGACCGCGTAGCCCTCCTGCTCAAGCCGCTGGCCTGCCGCCTCGAATTTGGCCAGCTGTTTTTCGTCCTGCTTGCCCACCATGACCAGATGGCAGGGCAGCCCCGCCAGTAGGCCACCCTGGATAATCCGCTCCAGCGAGCGTTCGGCGGTATCCCTGCCGTCATAGGCCAGCATAAAGCTCTCGGGTGCGGTGAAATGGGCGCCGGTGATGAGAACTGAGGTTGTGACCTGGCGAATCAGGGTTTCGATATGTGAGCCCAGGGCGGTGAATTCCCCAGCGTGCTCGGTGCCCACCTTGCCCACCACCATCAGCCTGGCCTGGGCTTCAAGTTCCGCCAGTGCTTCCACAAAATCTCCATGGCGGAGCAGGGTCTGAACCTGCTGCAAACCACGGTCCTTGACCCGCTGTTCCGCCTCGGCCAACAGGGTTTTGCCGTACTGCAGGGCAAGCTTGCCGCGCTCCTGGTCCAACTGTGCCATGCGCTCCAGCAATTCGCTTTGGGCCCCCAAGCCAATCTGACCACTCCAGTCATCAGCCCCGTGCTGCTGGCGTCGTTCCAGGGTATGCAGTAGCAGCAGGCTGCGCTCCAGTCGGGCGGCTACCCACGCTCCCGCTTCGCACACCGCCAGAGATCCGGCGGAACCGTCGATGCTGGCGATAATGTGCTCTTTGTCGGTTGCCAAGATCAGTGACTCCCCATCAGCTTTTCGACTTCATCGGGATCGTTGTGGATGCCGAATTTGTCGACCACGGTCTCGGTGGCAGCATTCATGCCATGAATGGTGACTTCGGCGCCTTCCCTGCGAAACTTGATCACCACCTTGTCCAGTGCCGCCACCGAGGTGATGTCCCAGAAATGGGCCTGGGACAGGTCGATGGTAATGCGTTCCACCGCTTCCCGGAAATCAAAAGCCGCAATGAATTGCTCGCTGGAGGCAAAAAATACCTGGCCTATCACCCGATAGGTGCGTTCGCCCCGGGTCGGTTCGGCTTCGGTTTTGACCACCATGAAGCGCCCGATTTTGTGGGCGAAGAACAGTGATGCCAACAGCACACCGACGAACACCCCGATGGCGAGATTATGGGTGGCCACGACCACCGCAACGGTACTGATCATGACGATGTTACTGGACAGGGTGTTTCTCCTCAGGTCGCGCACGGAGACCCAGGAGAAGGTGCCGATAGACACCATGATCATGACCGCGACCAGGGCGGCCATGGGGATTCGCTGCAGCCAGCTGTCAAGGAATACCACCATAACGATGAGAACAGTGCCCGCAGTCAGGGTTGACAGGCGACAGCGGCCACCGGACTTCACGTTGATAATGGACTGCCCGATCATGGCGCAGCCGGCCATGCCGCCAAAGAATCCGGTGACCACATTGGCGATGCCCTGACCCCGACACTCTCGGTTGCGATCGCTGGAGGTGTCGGTCAGGTCATCGACAATGGTCGCGGTCATCAGCGATTCCAGCAGACCGACCACCGCCAGGGCGACGGAGTAGGGCAGTATCGTGAGCAGGGTCGCCAGGTTCAGCGGAATCTCAGGAATGAGAAAGACCGGCAGCGTATCGGGCAGGTCTCCCATGTCACCTACGGTGCGCACGTCGATTCCCAGCAGCATGCAGAGGGCAGTCAGGCTAACGATACAGACCAGGGGTGAGGGTATGGCCTTGCCAATCAAGGGTAGTCGAGGAAACAGGTAGATGATACCAAGGCCGGCCCCGGTCAGGGCGTAAACGTGCCAGGTGACGTTGGTCAGCTCCGGCAACTGGGCCATGAAAATCAAAATGGCCAGGGCGTTGACGAACCCGGTGACCACCGAACGGGATACGAATCGCATCAGCTCGCCCAGCTTCAGGTAGCCGGCGACGATCTGCAGGCAGCCGGTCAGTACGGTGGCGGCCAGCAGATACTGCAGTCCGTGGTCACGCACCAGCGTCACCATGACCAGGGCCATGGCCCCCGTGGCGGCTGAAATCATTCCCGGTCTGCCCCCGACAAAGGCAATCACAACCGCAATGCAAAAGGAGGCATAGAGGCCGACCCGGGGATCCACGCCGGCGATAATGGAAAAGGCAATGGCTTCGGGAATCAACGCCAGGGCGACAACGAGTCCGGCCAGCAAGTCACCACGGATATTGTCAAACCACTCGGACTTGAGTTGGGCAAGCATGGGGATGTCCGTTAATGGGGGGCGACCAGTATTCGTTTTTTGGCAGTGTCTGGATCAGTGCCCTCACGGGCCTCTCGCGGGTCGGGTCAGCCCCCGATCAAAAACCCTGGACTGACATGCCCCGTCCGAGCTGACTGCGGACGCCCCGGGGGTGCAGGACTACGCTGTCGTACACGTTGTCCGCTGGATGGCGTGCCAGGGCCACGTCGTGTCGTGATCGTCAGTCTTTCCATGCATAATGGGCCGCGACCGGCCATTGAGGGGAGCCACTGCGTGGAAGACCAGTACCAAAAACTAAAAACCCAGCTGTCCCACGACTTCATGCAGGTGGTTCTGCGCCTGGCGCTGATGCTGCTCGTGATCTGGATCTGTGCGAGGATTTTTTCGCCCTTCGCCTCCATCATGCTGTGGGCGTTGATTCTCGCGGTAACCCTTTATCCCCTGCATCTCAAGCTTCGGGATGCCCTTAATTGCAGTGACGGCCGGGCGGCAACACTGATCGCCCTGATCGGGCTGCTGTTGCTGGGTGTGCCCACCGTATTGTTGGGCATGTCCCTGGTCGATCATGTGACCGATCTTTTGAGCCAGTGGCAGGCGGGCACGCTATCTGTCACCCCTCCTGCGGAGAGCGTCAGGGAATGGCCCATCGTGGGTGAGCAGGTGTATCAGCTCTGGTTGGCGGCCTCGGAGAACCTTGAGGCCGTGCTGGCGGATCACGGTCAGGAAGTGCGCGCTCTGGTCAAACGCGGAGTGGGCGGCACCACGGATGTGCTAAGCACCATTGGTCTGTTCCTGGGCGCCATTATCATCGCCGGCATTATGATGGCCTACGGTCAGCCCGGGCAGGCGGCCATGAGCAGGATCGCCGACACCCTGGTGGGGGGCAGCCGGGGCAGTCAGTTGCAGCAGCTGTCGGTGGCTACCATGCGTTCTGTGGCGACCGGTGTCATCGGTGTGGCGGTGATCCAGTCCCTGTTGCTAGGAGTTGGCTTTCTCTGGGCAGATGTCCCCGCAGCGGGGGTTCTGGCGGTGCTGACGCTGTTTATCGGGATTGTGCAGTTGCCCGCCCTGATCATTACGCTACCGGTGCTGGGCTGGCTCTGGAGTTCCGGCGACGGCTCTACGGCCATGAACGGGGTGATCACCGTTTATCTGATCATCGCCGGACTCTCCGATGGTGTCCTCAAGCCCATGCTGCTTGGCCGGGGGGTGGATGTACCCATGCCCGTGGTGCTGATAGGTGCCCTGGGTGGCATGGTCGGCATGGGCATGATCGGTCTGTTCCTGGGCTCGGTGATCCTGGCCGTGGGCTATCAGTTGCTCTGGGCCTGGGTGGATCGTGAAACCGCGCTGGCAGAGCCCGACGCCGGGGCGCCGCCCCCGGGGGCGTCCTCCTAGACCAGCACGACGGCAATGGACAGTTTTCCCCTGGGCATTCTTCGCCGCTGGCCCGCCGCCGTAATGGTGCTCGCCCTGGCAGCCTGCACCACGGTCGGACCGGATTACCAACCGCCGGATGACACCTGGCTGACCGGCCTGGAAGAGTCTGTGTACGGGGTGTCGGTAACCCTGACGCCCGAGGGCGGTCAGGACCTGAGCAACTGGTGGCAGCAGTTTGAGGATCCGGTTCTCGACAGTCTGATCGAATCCGCCAGAGAGGTTAATCCCGGTCTCAGGCTGGCGGCTTTGCGAGTGCTGGAGGCCAGGGCCCTGGCGGCAGCGGCCGGCGCCACATTGTACCCTCAGGCACAGACCGTGACCGCGGACGCAGCCTATGCGAAACGCAGCAGTGGTCCGGGGGAGAGCGGCTTTTCCAGCTGGGATGCCGGCTTGAGTATTGGCTGGGAACTGGATTTCTGGGGTCGGTTCCAGCGCGGCATCGAATCCGCCGACGCCGCTTACTTTGCATCGGTTGCCAACCAGCGGGACGCCCAGGTGCTGCTGGCGGCCACCGTTGCCGACACCTACTGGCGCTACCGCATCGTAGAACAGCGTATCGATATCCTGAACAAGAATGCCGAGCAGCAGGGGCGAAGCTATGAAATAACCCGCCAGATGTTCGAGGCGGGACAGCAGTCCGAGCTTGATCTCCAGCAGGCCAAAACCCAATACCTGGCCACGCTGTCTTCTCTGCCGGCCCTGGAGGGCGGGCGTGAGCAGTTGGTCAATGCCCTGTCGGCGCTGCTGGCCCTTGGGCCTGGGGACCTGCGGGAGGCACTGGCCTCCGATGCCCCGCTGCCCACAGACCACACGGTGGTGCTGGACGAGCTGCCCGGGGTGTTGATCCAGCGGCGTCCGGATGTTCGGGCCAGCCTTTGGGCAGTAGCCGCCCAGTCGGCCCAGATTGGCGTTGCCGAAGCCGAGTACTACCCGTCCATTGCCATCGGCGGCAGCCTGGGCTGGTCCGGTAACTCACTCACCGCGGTTGATAGCGTCGGAGTGGTGGGTGCGGGCCCGGCCCTGCGCTGGACCGTGTTCGACTGGGGCCGTATTGCCAATAACGTACGGATTCAGGACGCCCGGCTGCAGCAGTCCCTGGAGATCTATCGCAACACAGTGCTCAACGCTGCCCGGGAAATCAATGATGCCTCCATTGCCCTGGACAAATCCTCTGAGCAGCGGGTGCTGCTGGCCGAGACTGTGTCGGCCTCGGAACGGGCCCTGGAGATAGCCACCACCCGTTACCGGGAGGGCTACGCGGACTTCCAGCGTGTACTGGATGCCCAGCGGGTGGTGTTTACCCAGGCCGACCGAAAATTACAGAACGATGGCCAGCATTTGATTGCCATCGTTGCCATTTACAAAGCGCTGGGAGGTGGCTGGAGTCCGGATCAGGTGCAAGACATGTTGCCCGCGGCTACCCTGCAACAGATGCAGGATCGGTCCGACTGGGGCGATCTGCCAACCCAGCCGGTACAGGACCTGGTACAACCCCCAGTCGAAGGGAACGACCCTACCACGGAGCCCACACCATGAATGCAGAACAAGCTGATGGCGGCAAAGCGGTCAACCGGGGCGCTGGCCTGGTGCTGGCGCTGCTGGTGATTATTCTGGCCTGGTATATCGCTGCAGATCGCCTGACGCCCTATACCTCACAGGCCCGGGTTGAGGGTTTTGTGGTCGGCGTGGCGCCCAAGGTGGCGGGTCTGGTTACCGAGGTCAACATTCGCAATAACCAGCAGGTCGCTGTCGGGGAGGTGCTGTTTGTTATTGATGACTCCGATTACCTGATCGCCGTGGAGCGGGCCGAATCTGAACTGGAAAAAGCCCAGCAGCAGCTGGCGGCGGGAGATGCCGGTGTTGTTGCGGCCCGGGCGGGACTGGATGCGGCACTGGCCAACCAGGAGAAAAGCGCCAAGGACTTTGAGCGTCTCAATCGCCTGTATGAGCAGGACCCGGGCACCATTTCCCAGCGGCGCTTGGAAATGTCCAAGGCGTCCCTGGAGGCCTCCACAGCCCAGGTGGCGGCAGCCCGGGCAGATATCCAGCGCGCTATTGACGCCAAGGGCGGCGACGATGACGCCAGCAACGCTTTTCTCAAATCCGCCCAGAGCGCTCTGGCCAAGGCCCGGCTGGATCTGGCCAACACCCGGGTGCGGGCCGCCAAGACCGGCGTTGTCACTGACCTGCGTGCTGAGGTTGGACAATTCGCCGGGGTGGGGAAGCCCGTGGTCACCCTGATCGCCACCGACGAGGTCTGGATCAACGCGGCTTTCACTGAAAACAATCTAAATGCTCTCCAGGCGGGCACCGAGGTGGAAATTTTGTTCGACGTGCTGCCGGGTCGGGTGTATCCGGGCAGTATTCGCTCCATTGGACTGGGTATCAGCGCTTCCCCCCCCCACCCGCCCGGGACCGTTGCCCGGGCAACAGCAAAACCGTGGTGGGTTCCGACGGCCCAGGAGTTTGCTTGTGAGGGTGTAATTTATTATGTTGAAGAACCCGACTTAGGGGCAGGCCA
>JAAXJC010000043.1 GCA_012270045.1 Luminiphilus sp. | reverse complement strand
CGGCGTGGTCGCTGGTTTTCTCCGAGGATGTGTCGGTGGTGGAGGGTATGCAGCGGGGTCGCGGCTCACCTGGGTTCTCAGGCGGCGTATTCTCACCGGTCATGGACATCCCGACCCACCACTTTCACCAGTGGTTTGCCCAGCGTTACCAGGCCCAGGTGACTTAGGGTGCCGGGCCGGCACTCTTGAGATCAGAATACGGGCCAGCCAGCCAGCCAACCAGCCAGCCCAGCCCGATCCAACCCAGATGGCGGCATAACCCCTGCGCCGACAACGACAGCAGGGGGTTTTTGAACGCTGGTAGCTGCTTATTGGTTCGCATACTGGCGACGGTTAATGCTGTCGCCGCCTGATGTGTCTCGATGTCGTCCCCTGCACCACTGCTCAACGGCTGGCGATTAGCGGGCCTGGGATGATCCGTTGTGTGCGGGTTGTAGTAGGGCGGTGATCAGGGCGCCGGTGAGAATCAGGGCGGCACCGATCACAGTGGTATCCATGGGAACCTCGTCAAAAAATAGCCAGCCCAGCACTGCGGCAAAGACAATTTGCAGGTAGCTCAAGCTGGTGGCCCGGCTGGCCGAATCAATCTGCATGGCCCGGGTCAGGGACAGCTGCCCCAGCTGGGTAAACACACCCACCCCGAGCAGCGCCAACCAGCCTGTCGGTTCGGGCCAGATGAAGTCTCCAGCGCCAAAAACCAGCGTCGCGGGCACACAGACCATGGGAAAGTAGAGCACGATTACTGACGGGTGCTCGCTGCTGGCGAGCTTGCGCACCAGTGTGTAGGCCACGCCGCTGCCCAGCGCGCCCCCCAGGCCGGCCAGCAACGCCAACAGATAGGTCCGGTCTGGCATGTCGGTCTGCAGGTAGGGCGATACCATGACGCCCAGCCCCAACAAGCTCAGCACAATGCAGCCAAGGGTCGCCAGCGTCGGGCGCTCGGCGAGAAAGTAAAATGCCAGTGCCGTGGTGAACAGGGGATGCAGGTACTGCAGCATGGTGGCCTGGGCGTAGGGGAGTTGTATGAAGGCGTAGAAGACGGCGATCAAGGCGACGAAGCCCACGGTACCCCGGGCCAGCAGCAGGCCCCGGCGCTGGCCCAGGGGATGCACGTGGGCCCGGCGGATGGCGACCAGACACAGGGCCACTGAGATCACTGCCCGTACGAAGATGATCTGCATTATGGGTATGCCCAGGCCGCCCGCCAGTTTGACCAGCCCGCCCATGGCCGCGAAGGCCAGGGCGCTCAACAACATATAGCGGGGTCCGTTCATGGTGGCAGTGGACAGGTCCTGGGCAGTATTTGGGTCGGTGACAAACTCGTATGTAGGGTTGCCCCGATAATGTCCCGGGGTAACTCGGTTGTTGCGGCATCATACGGTTTTTGCTGCGAGAGGTGCTGCTGCCAGGCCTCAGCAAGCAGTAAGCCCCGACGTTTGCTTGCCTACGCCTATTCCCGGCAGGGCACCACAGTCGACAGGAGGTCGATACCGGCGCTGCCGCCCTACAACTGTAATTGCTGCGGAGCGTTGAGAAATTCCGCCTCGATTTCGGCGGCCGCTTTGTTCAGTTCGGTGAGCATGGCCAGAGCGGATTCGTATTGCTCAATCGGTGAGCTTTGGGGCCGACTGCTGTCCTTCGCCGCCAATAAATACAGGGCACCCGCAACAACCTGTGCGAACGCGGCCAGCAGATCATGGCTCACACTCCCCCGGCCACACTCGACAATGTCGGTGCCCACATCCGCGAGGCTTTGATGCCATCCGCCCAGGACGCGATGTGCCGCCAGAACATCGTTGCGGAAGGCATCGGTGCCGGTGATGTGGTTGTTGATGAAGTCTATGGCGCCATCGCCAAGGTCGAAGTCATGCCGCAGGCAATGCAGCAGTTGATTAACAACCCTTTCATATTGTGTGTGCAGTTGCATTGGACAATCTCCCTGTCGGAGCGCCAGGGCGCCCAGGAAGAAAATTGTCCAAAACTGGGTTTCAGCGGGCTTGGCAGCAGGCGCCAACAGCTGTGCAGGGGGTGCCACCTGGGCCCGGGCTGTCGCTGTCCCCAAGGGCTGATGTGCCAGCTGGCGCGGATTAAAACCGGTTCTGGGGGCGGCTCGGTTGAGATAGCTGACGAGCGACTGCGAGGGCTGTCGTCTGCGTTGGTGTCGAGGGTAAGGGTGGCGTGGGGGTTTAATTATCGCCAACGGCAGGCCCGTAGGGTGTCCCAGCAGCGCAGCCGACGGTGGGTTATTTTCCCTCGGCCCAGACCAGTTGGTCCTCTGTCGCCAGCGCTTTCTTGTTTCTGAACAGCATGATCAGAGGCATAAATAACGGCCATGTCTTGTGGTAGTGCCTGGGAAACAATCGTTGGGACAAGTCCAACAGCTTGGCATCAAGGCCCACGAAGATGCGGCTCTGTTTGTTTTTCACGCCTTTCAGAATGATCTGGGCGGCTCTGCTGGGGTGCATGCCGCCCTCCCTGAACATGTCCGCCATCTCTTGCTTGGACTTGGGGGCATTGCGTTGAAAAATGGAGGGTCTGTTGCCCTCCTGAGCCCGATCGAAGTCCGCGTCACTCATCCTTGCCGAGGCGACAATATTGGTGCCGATGTGGCCTGGGTGCACGCAGTGAATCTGTAGATTGGGGTTGGTCTCTTTCATCTCCAGGGCGAGACTCTCGGTGAAGCCGCGCACAGCGAATTTTGTGGTGTGGTACACGGTCTGCCCGGGTACGGCCACCATGCCAAATATGGACGAGGTGTTGACGATGGCGGCCTCAGGGTGGTCTTTCATGTGCGGGAGAAAGGCTCTGGTGCTGTTGATCACGCCATCCAGGTTGATCCCCATGACCCAGTCCCAGTTGTCCTCATCCATATCCTTGAAGTGGGAAACCGTGGAAACGCCCGCGTTGTTGAAGACCAGGTCCACCTTGCCGTGCTGTTCGATCACCTTTCCGGGCAGCGCTTCGACGGCCGCTTTGTCGGCAACATCCAGCACCTGTGACGAGACCGAAACGCTGTATGGCCTGAGCATCTCGACGGTTTCATTCAGGGTCTCTTCATTGACATCGCAGACGCACACGTCGGCGCCATCCTGGGCCAGCAGCAGCGCCAGGTAGCGTCCCATGCCAGACCCTGCTCCAGTGATAACCGCTACTTTTCCTTTAAAGGTCTTCATGGCTTCTCCTGCTACTTTGCTCTCTGGAATACGGAGGTTGGGCTAGATTTCTGCCTTGGGCAGGAATGCGTCCCTGTTTGGTCCATTTCATCAACTATGTCCAGTCGGATACTAAAGTCAGTTGCCCGCTTTGAATAGGCTGGAGGCTGGGTTCTGAGGGACCGGGCGGAAGTGGCGTAGTGATGCATTGGGTTTATGGTGCACAAGGGAGGAATGATTCGAGCAGCGCTGCCTGCGCTGCTCTCACCCCCTTGGGGCGCCACCGCTGCGCTCTGGCGTCCAAAATGCTCCTGCGGTCGCATTTTGTCGAACCGCATTCGACGGCTCTCATCCAATACCTTTACCCCATCACCAAAAAGCCCCGCAAACGCGGGGCTCTTG
>JAAXJC010000001.1 GCA_012270045.1 Luminiphilus sp. | reverse complement strand
ACGGGTATCCAAAACTAACCCACAGCGTTCAACCCCCAACTCCCGGCGAAATTATACCTCCGCCACCTGCCAACCCAATGAAAGAGCGCGCCCTTCGCAAGACCGCTTTTCTGACTGTTCGTATGGCCCGTGAGGCATGGCATGCTGTCCTTGCCTTTACTCCTGTTGGGATCCCCCGATGCTGCAATTTCTTTTTTTGATCATTGATGTGGTGATCGTCGTGGCGTTCATCGCCGGACCCTGGATCTTCCTGACAAAACTCAATGTTCAGTGGCCCAACTGGCTAAAGGACGGAATCGTTGGAGTAATTGTTTTCGTCATTTGGGCGGGCATTGCACTATATCTCGCCACCCAAACTATTATTTGGCTGGGCTTCGTGCCGTGAGGCACTACTGCAGTAAGCTCGAGGCATGAGATCTCTTTTACACCCAATCAGGACTGACCGAACTTGTATGGCTCGCTCAACTCGGCGAACAGGATTTTCGATTCAGTAGCATGCAATTTTGCCGGGGTAGCGGATCGTGTCGACACAATTAGAATTGGTGTCTCCTCTCCACAGGTCGCTAATACTTCCGTCCCCTGCATTCGCTAAATTTGCAAGTCCCTGGTCAGAGATCGATTAACGCAGGATATGCAGTGAAAACTGACTTTTTTGAAATCGGGTCCAGAGGCAGCACGCCACTCAGAGAGGTGCTGGCCTCGCTCACTACCTTTGCCACTATGGCTTATGTTCTTGCGGTGCATCCCATGATCATGGCAGACGCCGGTATGGACCGGGCCCAAGTCATCACCGTGACGGCCCTGGTGGCCGGCTTGGCTTCCATCCTGATCGGCCTTATGGCCAATGTGCCGATCGCGCAGGCGCCTGGCATGGGCTCCAATGGCCTCGTCGCCTACACGCTGGTGCTGGGCATGGGCGTACCCTGGCAGGGAGCCCTAGGACTCGTGTTCTGGAGCGGCGTCTTCTTTCTGCTGCTTACCATTACCGGCATTCGCAAGATTCTGTTGGACGCCTATCCAAGCGACCTCAAGCGGGCCCTGACCGCCGGTATTGGCCTGTTCATAATGTTCATCGGCCTGAAGTCAGCTGGTATCGTGGTTGCTGCGCCAGAACCAATTCTTTTAAAACTCGGCAGCTTGTCAGAACCCGCTGTCCTGCTGGCTCTGGCTGGCATTCCACTCACCGCGGCCCTGCTTGCATTGGGGGTGCCGGGAGCGATACTAATCGTGATTCTGGCTCTGACGTTTGTCGCCTTCTCGATACCCAGCGGCTCCGAGACGCTAGCTGCGCCCCCTGCCCAATGGCTGGCTGCGCCGGCTGCAATCGACCAACTTTGGTTGGCACTGGACCCTGGCTATCTATGGCGGCACCTAGGTGCAGCTTTTCCAGCCCTGTTATCACTCGTGTTCATTGATCTGTTCAGTTCACTGGCTGCCGCCAATGCGGTATGTCAGCGCGCGGGACTGACTGATGAGGAGGGCAACATGCTGCGCCCGATGCGGATACTGTCGGCTGACGCCTTGGCCACCATGGGCGCCTCTTTGGCGGGCACCACCACGACCAATGTTTACGGAGAGTCGGCGGCGGGGGTGGAAAGCGGTGGCCGGACAGGCCTTGTGGCGATTCTGGTGGGCTTGCTGTTCTTACTGGCCATGTTTACCCATCCGCTGCTCGCCATAATCCCGCCACAGGCCGTGGCACCAGCGCTGGTCGTGGTTGGCCTGATAATGTTCAGCGAAGCCGCGGATATAGACTTTTCCGATCGGGTTACCGGCGCCGCGGCTGCCTTGACCGTCCTGCTTATGGCACTTACCTCCATCAGCAACGGCATGGCCATTGGGCTCATCGTTTATGTACTGGCTATGTCTTTGGTCGGAAGGTGGCGCTCTGTGCACTGGATGGCTTACCTGCTAGCCTCAAGTTTCGCACTGTATTTCCTGCTGCGTTAGCTTTCCTGTGTAGAAGATCGGCTAGAGACCATGCAGATACCAACCATCAGTTTGGCGTCAAGGGACGCGACGCGGCTCGCCAATCTCGAGACCGCTCTTACTGATACAGGCTTTATGTTACTCAGCGATACCGGTATCGAAGAAGCACAGATCAGCGCTGTATTTGAGGCGAGTCGAAGTTTTTTCCAGTGCTCCGACGAGTTCAAACAGCGCTTCCGTTATCACGGTGCCACGGATAACTTCGGTTACCAGTCTGTGGGCATGGAATCACTGGACCCCGACCGCCCACCGGATCTGAAGGAGGCGCTTACGGTGCGCAACCCCTCTGCGCGTCGCGACGCAGACTGGCCCTCGGCAGGTCTCCGCGACCTGATACTCGACTTTTACCAGCGATGCTTGGTCGTGGCCCACAAGCTGCAGGGCGACACCGCGACGTTACTGGACCTACCCCGTGATTACTTTCATTCACGCATCACTGGCGAGAACGTAACATTGAGACTGCTGCACTACCCGCCACTGGCCGCCCGGGAGTCCGGGCAACTTGGTGCCGGCGCGCATACGGACTACGGGCTGCAAACCCTCCTGTTTCAGGACCAGGTAGGTGGTTTGGAGGTCTTGGTGCAGAAAAGCGGCACGTGGAAACCTGTGGCGCCCCGTGCTGGTGAGATCGTCGTAAACACGGGTGATCTGATGGAGCGCTGGACCAACGGCCGCTTTTGCTCCACCTGTCACCGGGTGCAACCGCAAACAGGTACTGGCGACCGCTATTCACTGGCCCTGTTCCTGGACCCGGATGATACTGTCGAGGTGTCGTGTCTGCCGAGCTGCGTGTCAGCGCGGAATCCTGCCCGCTACCCCCCAACGACGGCCGGAGAACACATTCTCGCCAAGTTGCGGGCCAGTCACCGTTGATCTCTAATGACGCGACCCGCCATTACTGAGGAGTCAAAGAGATGGAAATTGAAGGTGGATGTTATTGCGGCAGGGTCCGCTACCGTTTTGAGGGCGAACCGGGGCCAGCGATGCAATGCCACTGTAGGGAGTGCCAGTACATTACCGGCGGGAATCCCAACGTATTCGTCATGATTCCCGAGTCCGGGCTTCAATTTATTCAAGGTGAGTTGAGCTCATTCAAGCGCACGGATATTGAAAGTGCTGTGACTCGACACTTCTGCCCGAAATGCGGCACCGCCGTCGGCACCACCGCACCCGGCGCCCCCGGTGTTTTCGTGATGAAAGTGGGCACGATGGATGACACCGCATTCTTTCAACCTGACATGGCGATTTTTGCCAAGGATGCGATGTCTTTTCATCACATCCCCGACGACATCCCAAGCTTCGAGGAACTGCCCCCGGGTTTGTAATATGAAAGCTGAACTTCAAGAAGTGATGAATATGCTGCGCAAACTGCAAGGTGCTATCGACTTCGGCAATGCACCCGTGGCTGAGCGGGAAGAACTTGCCAATGATGTGACCGACATCATGGATGCCCTGTTTGACGCGATGAAGAAGTTACCCGACGACTAGCCATAACAAGCACTTGCAAACGTATCTTCGAATGGAGGCTCGGGTCGGAATCGAACCGGCGTAGACGGATTTGCAATCCGCTGCATAACCACTCTGC
>JAAXJC010000128.1 GCA_012270045.1 Luminiphilus sp. | reverse complement strand
TGCCGGGCCGCGGCCCGGGGTTTGGCCCAACGGGCAATCCCCAGGTAGACGACCGGAGTAAGGTACAGCGTAAAGATGGCTGCCAGCCCCAGCCCCCCAAAGACCACCCAGCCCACCGCTTCCCGGGCCTCTGAGCCCGGACCTGATGCCAGGATCAATGGCAGTGCTCCGATGACGGTGGATACCAGTGTCATCGCGATGGGGCGTATCCGGGTGTGGGCGGCTTCCATGATGGCTTCCCTCACCGCGTAACCCTGATCCCGAAGCTGGTCGGCAAACTCCACCAGCAGGATGCCGTTTTTTGCAATCAGCCCAATCAGCATGACCAGGCCCACCTGGGAGTAAATATTCAGTGAAGTACCGGTCATGAACAGGGAGAAGATGGCGGCCGCCAGGCCAAAGGGCACGATGGTCATGATCACCACCGCAGAGGTCACGCTTTCGAACTGGGCGACCAGGACCAGGAACACCACCAGCAGCGCGAAGCCGTAGCTGAGCAGGGTGTCCCGGGTCGCCTCGTCCAGCGCTGCCGCCTCACCGCGGGTGATGACTGAAATATCCTCGGGTAACACCTCACTGGCTACTGACATCAGGTCGTCGATAGCGGTTTGCAGGGCGACGCCCGGTTTGACCTCGACGTCCACCTCTATGGCCCGCCGCTGCAGGCGACGGTCCAGCTGCCCTGCCACGCCTCGCTCGTTGAGGGTGACCACGCTGGACAGGGGCACTACCGCGCCGCTGCTGGTGCGAACGTAAAGGTTCACCAGGTCGCTGGGGTCGTTGATTTTATCCGAGCCCGCTTCCAGGATGATGGGCACCGTCTGGTCATCGACATTCAGGTCTATCACCCGGAAGCCATCGACCATGACCCGCAAAGCCTGTGCCACGTCATCGAGGGGCACGCTGAGGTCAGACGCTCGTTCCCGGTCTATTTCCACCGACAGTTGCGGCTGGGAGGGATCGTAGCTGATGCGGGGCCGGCTCACGGTATCCAGTTGCTCGCGAATCCGATCACTGAATTCTCTGGCAGCCGCGTACAGACTGTCGTAGTCGGTGCCCAGCAGGGCCAGGCTGACGCCACCGTTGGACGCGCCCCGGATATTCAGGGAGTTGCCGCTGAAAATGCGCGTGGTCATTCCCGGTAAATCACTGAACAGGGGATTGAGTTCCGCGGCGATGGCCTGTTGCGAACGCTCCCGCTCATCCCAGGGCACCAGGCGGGCGTTGATAAATACAATATTGGGATCCCAGCGACCTACGACTGTATACAGGCTGGCAATTTCGCCGTTATCGATCAGGGGAACGAGAATATTTTCGAGGCGGTCGCCCTGGCGTTCAACGTAGGACAGGCCCACACCATCGGGACCCCTGGAAAAAATGTTCAGTGTGCCCCGGTCCTCCGGGGGCAGCAGCTCCCGGTCAAGTTGCCAGTACAGCGTGCCCGCCGTTCCGGCGGCAGCTGCACACAGCAGCGCGGCGGCCACGGGCCAGCGCAGCACCAGTTTCAGGCTGTTGTCATAAAAGGTGACCAGAGCGGCGCCAAAGGCCTCGGTCCGGCGTGCCCGGGGGGTATGGGTCGCCAGTTTGGCCATGGCCGCGGGCACCAGGCTCAGGGCAACGAAGGACGATACCGCCACGGCGATGGCGAGCATCAGGCCGAACTCCCGAAACAGGCGCCCCGCTGTTCCGGGCAAGAAAGCAATCGGAATAAAGACGGCAACCAGCACCGCAGTCGTGGCGATGACGGCAAAAAACACCCGGCGCGTGCCGACAATAGCCGCGACACTCGAGGGTTCGCCCTCGGACCGACGGCGCTGCACGCTCTCCAGCACCACAATGGCATCGTCAACAATGAGGCCGGTAGCGAGCACCAGGGCCAACAGCGTCAGGATGTTCACCGAGAAGCCCAGTAGCCAGCAGGCTGCCATGGTGCCCAACAGGGAAATGGGTATGGCGATGGCGGGAATAAGCGTCAGCCGCATGGATCCCGAGAACAGGCGGATAGTCGCGATGACCACCAATATGGCGATGCCCAGGGTGATCAACACCTCCCTGACCGCGCCGCGAATAAAAACCGCATTGTCTGAAATGACCGAAAGTTGCAGGTCCGCAAATCGCTCGTTGACGTCCGCGATGGCCAGCCGGACGCCTTGGGATATCTCGATGGTGTTAGATCCTGCCTGGCGCACGATACCGATGCCGACTACCCGCTCGCCGTCGAGGCGCACGATGCTGGTGGCATCTGCGGGGGAGAAGGTGACCGTGGCCACATCACCTACCCGGATGCCGTCCCTTATCACCAGCGCTTCGATGTCCCGCTCCCGGGTGACGGCGGCGTCGGCCCGCACCAGCAGCTGTTGCTCTCCTGCGCGGAAACTGCCGGCCGGCACATCCAGGGGCGCCCCACGCAGCACATCAGCGATGTCAGTCACCGTCAGGCTGTAGCTGGTCAGGCGCAGTGGGTCGAGGATGACCCGCAGCACCCGCTCCCTGGCGCCGAACAGGGGCACGTCCGCCACGCCGGGCAGGGATATGAACCGCGGCACGATATCCTGCTCAATCCGGCGTGTCAGGGCGTCTTCGTCCAGGGTGTCGCTCTTGACAGCAATGCGCAGGATTTCCTCACCTTGCTGGTCGGCCTTGAACACCGACAGGGCTTCCAGGGCATCGGGTAGGTCCCGTTCAATCCGGCTGACGGCTTCCCGTACATCCGAGGCTGCTTTATCGACGCTGGTGCCCGGGCGAAATTCGACCCAG
The DNA here is from genome assembly GCA_012270045.1 of Luminiphilus sp. Classification (GTDB taxonomy): domain Bacteria; phylum Pseudomonadota; class Gammaproteobacteria; order Pseudomonadales; family Halieaceae; genus Luminiphilus. Next base: position 15,262 of record JAAXJC010000128.1, on the reverse strand, counting down.
ATACGGGTGTTGTTTTCTTCACTGGAGGAATTGATTTCCTTTACCCCGGTTACCCGGGCCACCGCACCTTCAAGCAGTCGCGTTACCTCGGTATCCATGGTCTCGGGAGAAGCTCCCGGCAGCTGGGCGCGCACCGAGACCACTGGGCGATCGACGTCCGGAAGTTCCCGCACCTCTATGCCCATAACAGCGGCGATACCGGCGATGGCCACCAGCAGGTTGAGCACCAGGGTCAGCAGTGGACGTTTGACACCGCGCTCAGGCAGGCCGCCCCCGCCGGTCCAGCCCGGCAGCTCCGCCATTGTCGCGTTGACCCGATACCGGTGTCGTCTCGCCCGCGGTCCTCGAGGCTTCGCCGCCTCCCATGGTTGGGTTGAGGTCCCGCAGCTGGGCTCCCGCACGCACCGCCTGCACCCCTTCGGTCACCACACGCGTGCCCAGGGGAATGTCCCCTTCGATAAGAATTTCGCCCGCCAGACGTTTGACCAGCTGCACCTCCTGCCGTACCGCCTTGCCATCCTGCTCGGTCCAGATGTAGGCGCCGTCGGCGCCCCATTGCACGGCGACATCGGGCACCGTCAGGAAATTGCCGCGCTCGGCCCTGACGCTGATTTCAAAGGCCATTCCCGGGCGATACTGGTCGCCCTGGTTTTCGATGGCCGCGCGTGCGGTAAAGGCTCTGGAGGTGGGGTCGATGCGGGAGTCCACAGCAATGACTTCCCCCCGCAGTGATTGGCCGGCCTCGCCCCAGAGTCTGACGTCAACAGGGGTGCCGGTTTGTATCTTGCTGACGTAGACCTCGGGCACGGCAAAATTAACCAGCAGCTGGCTGCGATCGTCCAGGGTGGTGACTTGCATGCTCGAATCAATACGGTCCCCGGCGTCAATTTCGGTGATGCCGACGACGCCGGCGAAGGGTGCTCTGATAAAGCGTCGGTCCAGGGCAACTCGCGCCTGATCGAGACTGATGCGGGCGGTATCCGCCGCAGCGATCGCCCCATCGATCTGGCTCTGGGGCAGGTTGGCATCGACTTCGTTGACCTGCTGGTAGCGGCGTACCAGGCGCTCGGCGTCCGCCAGTTGCACCTCCGCCAGTGCCACCGCCAGGCGTTCATCGCGATTGTCCAGTTCCAGCAGTGTATCCCCGGCGGCAACCCGCATGTTGGCCTGAAAGTGCACGGCCCTCACTATCCCCGCTGCCTCGGGGTAGAGCACGACGCTGTGTAGCGCCCGGGCAGTGCCCACAGCCTGGATGGTTTCAACCAGCGGCTGCTCGGTAATGGCTTCGGTCACCACGGTGGTGGTCCCGCTGGGCCTGAAGCCACCGCTGCGCCCGGATTCCCCTTCGTTCCCGCAGCCGACCCCCAACAGGGTGCTGGCCAGTACAGCCAGCAGCAAGCCGCGCCCACCGCTGCCGGGGCGCTGGGGATTGGGCTGGTGACGGAATCTGGGCAGCATATCGGTATCGTGTTCCTGGGATGTCCAACATACGTGGCGCGTATGCGATGGGATCGCTATGCCCATGGTACCCGACGACAGCGTTTCTGTGTGGCCCGTGCCGTTTACCCAGGTGGTGTTCAGGTCCCCGGAACTGTGACCCCGTGGGCCCGTTGCTGACGCCACGGGTGCAGCGGGCAAGCCCCTGAAAACCCGGGCGTCAGGGCGCGCTGCCCTCGTACCCCGGCAGGATGACCTCGATCAAGCTGGGCCCCTTTGCTGCCATAGCGGCCGAGAACAGGCTGTCGTACTCGGCCACTGTTTCTGCGCGAGCGGCGGTCATCCCCATGCCTTTGGCAATACTGACCCAGTCGATGGTGGGGTTGCCCAGGTCCAACAGGGACTTTGCTTTCTCAGTGGGCTGCTCCACACCCACCCGCTCCATCTCGATATTGAGAATGGCGTAGGAACTGTTGTTCAGCAGCACGACGGTAATATCCAGCTGTTCCCGCACCATGGTCCAGAGAGCCTGAACCGTATACATGGCTGATCCATCAGCCTGTAGGGCGATGACCTTGCGATCCGGACAGGCGACGGCAGCACCGATCGCCAGGGGCAGGCCCTGGCCAATGGCCCCCCCGGTGAGCATGAGCCAGTCATGGGGCGCCGCGTAGCCGGTCAATACAAAGGCGCCCATGCCATTGGTCGCGCCTTCATCGGACACGATGGCCTGGTCCGGGAGATGATTGGCGATCACCTTGCCCAACTCGAACATGTTCATCGGTCCGGGTTCGAGATCGTGCTGGGCAGCGGTTTGCAGCACCGCAGGTTGCTCTGGTGCATTGACAGCAGCTGCCAAGCGTTGCAGCGCATCCTCAGCGTCCGTCCTGACATCGGCCAGCGTGTGCAGCTGAGCCTGTTCCGGGGCGAGAAAGCTCGGTTTTCCCGGGTAGGCAAAGAACGACACTGGTGCCTTGGAGCCGACGATGACCAGCGTGTCTATATCCTTGAGAAATTCGGCCGCCTGTTCGCCGAAATAGGGCAGACGCTCAACCGGTACGCGACCGATACCCCGTTGCATGCGTGCGCAGAAGGTCTCTGAAATCAGTCGGGCACCGGTCGCAGCAGCGATGCGACCCGCCTGCCACAGGGCATCCGCGCGCAGGGCCCTGCCACCCAGGAACAACGCGGTGTTGCTGCCCTGTTCCAGGGCGGCTGCGGCGTCGCGGACGGCCTGGTCGCTGGCACGAGGCGCACTAGAGGGCTGGGCCTGGGGGGAACTGGGGGTGGTATCGCTCCAGGCGTGATCTGCGGGGGCGATGAAGCTCGCGATCTGTCCCGGATACACGGTCTCCGCATGCCAGGCCGCGATACCTGGTTCAGCGAGTTGGGGGGAACTGTCGGATGTACCCAACCAGTCGGACACCGGCGCTGCAAAGCCCTCAATGTCCGAGGTCAGTGGGGCGTCGTACTGGCGATGGTAGGTGGCGTGATCGCCGATCATGTTGAGCACCGGGGATTGGGCTCGTTTGGCGTTGTGCAGGTTGGCGGAGCCATTGCCAAAGCCCGGGCCCAGGTGCAGTAACGTCAGGGCAGGTTTGTCAGCCATACGTCCGTAACCGTCGGCGGCTCCCGTTACCACACCTTCAAACAGGCCCAGGATGGCCCGCATTCGGGGCTCGCCATCGATGGCAGCTACCAACTGCATTTCAGAGGTGCCCGGGTTGGCAAAACACACTTCAACACCGGCGTCTGCCAGTGCCCTGATCAATACATCTGCACCGTTCACGGGGATCTCCCTGGATAAATCGCCGGCTAGGTTAGCATTTGCATCGATGCCGGTGGGTGAAATCACACCTTGGACGAGTTGAATTTGAACTTGGCGTATGTTTTTCTACGCGTCGTTCAAGTGCGGCTCCGACTCGAAGCAGAGGCCTGCCGCGACCGTAAGCATCACTACCGAAAGGCCGCCTGGCGCGTGGGTGCAAGCCGCCGGTTGGGTCCTGAACCTACGCGGGGCTTCGTGCTGCTACCGGTCGCCGGATCAAGAGGTCATAGTTGAGTTGCCCATGGGTCGCGGATCAGTAGCTGAGCATTTTGCTGTAACCAAAGCCGCTATCCTTGATGCAAGGATGCGGCCGAGGCCCTCATCTGGACCCCCGGCTGCTGAAACAGCCTGGCAAATGTAAAAGACATGAAATACACGAGAGAGGTATCTGATGATCCCCCGAACCTTGTTTGACAACGAGCACGAGCAGTTCCGCGAGTCTTTTCGTCGCTTTCTGGAAGCCGAGGCGGTTCCCCATTACGAGCAATGGGAGAAGGACGGTGAAATAGACCGGAGCCTCTGGAACAAGGCCGGAGCACAGGGTTACCTCTGTCCCACAGTCTCCGAGGCCTACGGTGGCGCCGGAGCGGATTACCGATACAACGTCATTGTGGGTGAGGAACTGTCCGATCTGGGTATGGCAGGCGTCGGATTTATTCTCCACTCAGACATTGTGGTGCCCTACATAGAAAATGTGGGGAACGAGGCGCAAAAGCAGAAATACCTCCCCAAATGTATTTCCGGGGAAATCGTAACCGCCATTGCCATGACTGAGCCGGGCACTGGCTCCGATCTCCAGGGCATCCGGACCTCGGCCGTGGATTGTGGCGACCACTACCTGCTGAACGGCGCCAAAACCTTTATCAGCTGCGGGCAGCAGGCCGATGTGGTCATCGTGGTTTGCCGCACCAACAATGACCCCGAGGCGGGCGCTCGAGCCTTCAGCCTGTTACTGGTCGAGCGGGGTATGGAGGGCTTTGAGCGCGGTCGTAATTTGGACAAAGTGGGCCAGAAGGCTGCGGACACCTCTGAGCTGTTCTTCACCGACGTCAAGGTCCCCAAGGAAAATCTCCTGGGCGAGGAGGGCATGGGCTTTCTGTACCTGATGCAGGAGTTGCCCCAGGAGCGGCTGAGTATCGCCACCTCGGCGGTGGCTGCCACGGAAGCGGCCCTGGCCATGACGGTGGAATACGTCAAGGGCCGCAATGCCTTTGGCAAACGAATCGCCGACTTCCAGCACACCCAGTTCGCCCTGGCCCAACTGGATGCTGAGGTTACCGCCATGCGGGCGTTCATTGACCGCTGCGCCGAATTGCACCTGACCAAGCAGCTGACAGCTGTTGACGCGTCCAAGGCCAAGCTGCTCGCCACGGAGCTGCAGTGCAAGGTGGTCGATGAATGTGTGCAGCTGCATGGCGGTTACGGCTATATGAGTGAGTACCCGATCGCACGTGCCTATGCCGATGCGCGGGTTCAGCGGATCTATGGCGGTACCAGCGAGATAATGAAGCTGATTATTGGTCGCGATCTGCTCGCGGCCTGACCCAGCGGTTTTTGTCAAACAGCTAATCACCAGGAAAATTGAGGAGGCAACCATGTCCCAGGGACCACTGGCGGGGGTGAAGGTCGTGGAATTGGCGGGCATCGGGCCCGGCCCCTGTGCCGGTATGATGCTGGCCGATATGGGTGCTCAGGTGACGGTCGTGGAGCGTCGCTCTCCCAATGCCAATGCCGCTCCCACCAGCGAGCAGATGGCGGCCCACACGTTTTACAACCGGGGCAAACGCTCCATTGCCCTGGACCTGAAAAAGCCGGAAGCCACCGAGGTGGTGCTGAAGCTGATCGAGGACAGCGACCTGCTGATCGAGGGTTTCAGGCCCGGTGTGATGGAGCGCCTGGGCTTGGGTCCCGACATTTGCTTGGCTCGAAATCCACGCCTCGTCTACGGCCGCATGACCGGCTGGGGTCAGCAGGGCCCCCTCGCCCATGCCGCGGGACACGACCCCAATTACATTGCCCTGAGCGGCGCGCTTTGGCCCGGCGGCAACGCGGAGCGGGCGCCCACGGCACCCCTGACCCTGGTCGGTGATGTGGGGGGTGGCACCATGATTTTAATTTTTGGCCTGCTCAGTGGACTGATCCACGCCCGGGAGACCGGCGAGGGCCAAGTGGTGGATACGGCGATAACCGATGGCTCCGCGTATATCGCATCCCTGCTGCGCATGATGCACAACACGGGTCAAATCAGTGACACGCCCGGCACCGGTTGGGCAGATTTTGGAGCACCCTGGAACGATACCTACACCTGCGCCGACGGCGGTTTCATCACCATCTGCCCGCTGGAGCCCCAGTTTTACGCTGAGTTGATACAGCGATTGGGCCTGGAGGGAGACCCCCTGTTTGCCGATCAGTGGGACAAGACCCAATGGCCGGCGGGCAGGGCTCGTATGGCTGAGTTATTCCTGGAACGGAGCCGGGACGAGTGGTGTGATTTGCTGGAGGGTACCGATGCCTGCTTTGCCCCGGTATTGAATATGACCGAGGCGCTCAATCACCCCCATAATGTCGCGAGGGAAACCTTTATTACCTGTAATGATGTGCCCCAGCCCGCACCGGCACCGAAATTCAGTCGCAGCAAGCCGTCGGTGGGGCCCTGCCCATTACCCGGACAGCACACTGACGATGTCATCGCTGACCTGGGACTGGACCGGGAGGGGTTGCTGGCCAGCGGTGCCATCTAGTGCTGGCAGGCGAGCTGACCAATGATGGCCTTGGCAGGAGAAATTTGTCCTGAAGGGATGCGGACCGGCGTCGGGTAAGTCCCGCCGTGGACCCCGGGGCCAACTGTCAGAGGGTGGTGCGCATTTCCCCCAGGTAGTCGAGCTTGCCCAGCGACACCCCCAGGTGGCGCAGAATTCCGTAGGTGGTCGTGGCATGAAAATAAAAATTGGGCAGGGAAAAGCCCAGCACGAAACTGTCGGTGGTGAACGGTATCTCCAATTTGCCGGCCCGGAACAGCACATCATTGCCGGAGAGGCCGTTGATGTGCTCGCGGTCCTGGCTCGCGAGGTAGGCATGGGACTCCGCCAGCAACTCGGTCATTTTTTCCCAGGTGATGTCCGCTATGGCCGGTGGCGGCTGGAACAGACCCGCTTTCATGCCCTCGATGGCGCCCATGGAATGGTGCCAGACCGAAATAATTTGAAAGCTCAGGGGCATCATGTCCTCCCGCAGGCGGAACTCCAGAGCTGTGGCAAGATCCAGCACGCCCTCAGAGGCCGATTGTTCTGCCTGTTCAAGAATTTGACCAACCGCTTTTACGGTTTGTAGATAGGACCCGACGCTGGCGTCGTATAGGCTTATGGACATTGATTAACCTCTCCCGGCAACTCGTAGTAATCGTAGCCGGGTGAGTATAGACGGAGAACTTATGGAAACGGCACTAAACCTCGACCAGCACCCCCATTATCCGCTGCTGTTCACGCCCCTGGACCTGGGTTTCACCACCCTTCGCAACCGCAGCATCATGGGCTCCATGCACACCGGGCTTGAGGAAATGCCCGACGGCTTTGACCGGATGGCTGCTTTTTACGCCGAGCGTGCCGCCGGTGGTGTCGGCATGATCATTACCGGGGGCATCTCCCCCAACGAAGAAGGCGGCATCGTGGTCAAGGATGAGCACGGCAACCCCGCTTTTGCCGCCTCCAAGCTCAACAACCAGGAGGAAGCCGCCGGGCACCGCAAGGTCACCGATGCCGTTCATTCTGCGGCGCCGGACGCCAAGATTTGCATGCAAATCCTGCACATGGGCCCGCTTGCCTACAACGATCAACTGGTTGCGCCATCCGCCATACGCTCGAGGATCGGAGCCTACACGCCCAATGAACTGGACGAGCAGGGCATCGAAAAGCAGATCGCAGACCACGCCCACTGCGCGCGACTGGCCCAGCAGGCGGGCTACGACGGGGTTGAGATTATTGGTTCCGCTGGCTACCTGTTATCGACCTTCCTGGTGGAAAAGACCAATCAGCGCAGCGACCAGTGGGGCGGGAGTTATGAAAACCGGATGCGCTTCCCCCTCGCCGTGGTGCGACGGGTGCGCGAGGCTGTGGGCGATGATTTTATAGTGATCTTTCGCATCGCGGCCATGGATATGCTGCAGGGTGGGATGAGTTGGGAGGAGGTCGCCCAGTTGTCCAGGGAGCTTGAGCGGGCCGGCGTCAGTATCATCTCCACACACTTTACCTGGCATGAATCCCAGGTACCGACCATCGCGACCATGGTACCCAGAGCCGCCTTCACCGGCGTGACCCACCGGGTGCGCCAGGAGGTGTCCATACCCGTGATCACTTCCAATCGCATCAACATGCCGGAGGTGGCGGAATCGGTGCTGTCTGCCGGCGATGCAGACCTGGTTTCCATGGCGCGGCCCATGTTGGCTGACAGCGAATTCATGGTGAAAGCCGACCAGGGGCGCGCCGATGAAATCAACACCTGTATCGCCTGCAACCAGGCCTGTCTCGACCACACCTTCAACTTCAAGACCACCTCCTGCCTGGTCAATCCCAGGGCTTGTCATGAAACCCTGTTGAACTACGAGTCCACTACTGAGCCGAAAGCCATTGCTGTGGTGGGGGCAGGTCCGGCGGGCCTCGCCTACGCGACGGTCGCGGCGGAGCGGGGCCACCGGGTGACCCTGTTTGATGCCGCAGCCGAGATTGGCGGACAGTTCAATCTGGCGAAGCAGGTGCCGGGTAAGGAGGAATTCCACGAGACCCTGCGTTACTACCGCAGGCGACTGGAGGTACTGGGTGTCGACGTCAGGCTGGATACCCGTGTCGATGCCGAACTCATAGCCGGTGGTGGTTTTGACCACACCATCGTGGCGACCGGGATAACACCCCGACAGCCCGATATCCCCGGCATCGATCACCCCATGGTGATGGGGTATATCGATGCCATTAATGGCACCCGCCCCGTGGGCAAAAAGGTCGCCGTGATTGGCGCGGGTGGCATCGGTTTTGATGTGACCGACACCATTACCCACGCAGGGCCCTCTGCCGCCCTGGATATCGATGTGTTCGCCCGGGAGTGGGGTGTGGATTTTGAGAATCACCCACGGGGGGGTGTCACCGGGGTTGAGCCCGAGGTGGCCCGGGCCGATCGGGAAGTGTGGTTGATGCAGCGCAAAGAGACCAAGGTGGGCCGCGGGCTGGGGAAAACAACCGGCTGGACGCACCGACTTACCCTGGGACGCCGTGGCGTCAATATGCTGAACTCGGTCGAATATCTCGGTATCGACGATTCAGGCTTGCATGTGTTGGTATCGGGCCAGCCTCGGACACTCGAGGTAGACACCGTGATCATCTGTGCGGGTCAGGAGTCACTGCAAGTCCTGCACAAGGAACTGCAGGAGCGGGGCTTGTCCTCGGAACTGGTCGGTGGTGCGGAGGAAGCCCGGGAGCTTGACGCCAAGGAGGCGATCAACCAGGCGAGCTGGCGCGCCGCCCTGATCTGAGGATCCATGGTCTACCCCGGGTGGCGTCATGACGCCCGCGGGGTGGCAGCCAGATCACCACCAACCCCCGGGACGGCGCCTTCCTTTTAGGGGCTGGTGTCGTCGGCTACGGTGTCACTTACCCTGTAGCGTCGTGTCACCTGGGGTGCCCGCTGCGACCGCTCAAACAGGGCCGGATGCAGGATTTCATTGGCAAAATCCTCGGCCTGGTCGTGGTAATGGGGATGCTCTGGATCGTCAAAATGGTTCCCATACTGGTGCGTGCCCAGGATGCTCTGCTCCCCGTTGGCGTCCCAGCGCACCAGATAGTAGAGCCCGTCACCCCCCGTCACCCGCTGGAAGCTGTCGTCTTCCCCGGGCTGCGCGTAGGCGGCCCGCAGGGTGTCAGGGCCACCGGCCATGGCGTAGTGCTGGTCGCCCCTGCCGTGGCGGTTGTAGTCCCCCCACCGGGGTCGAAGCTGTCCGGTCATGGAGGTGACCTGTGCAACGCAGGCGTCCAGGGTGCTTTTGGGATCGGGCAACGGCGTACCATTCATTTCACTCAACCATTCTGCCGCCAGTATGCAGACCGCCAGCGGTGCATCCCGATTTTCCTTGTCTGTGGCCCTGTTCCACTGTTTCAGGACGTCCTGAGCCTCCCGGGAACTGGTATCTGACGTCGGTAACGTTGCGACGGTGCGCAGAAAGGCCATGCCGCGGTAGTTCTCTGAATAGCTATGGTCATGTTTGATGTCCAACAAATCCCCGGGAGAAACCTGTTCGTACTGGCTGAACAACTCAAGGCCGCGCACCGTGCGGTTGGTCATGCGGGTTTGCCATCCGGCGTTTGGGGCAACACGGTCGCGGTCGGGGTTGCTGCCCGGGGCGGAGACGGCGAAGGGGGTCTGGTTGGTGCTGAGGAGAAACCCCGAGGCTGGATTGGTGACCTGGGGTAACAGGTCAACCGGATAAAATTCCTGCCATACCAGGTCCGAGCGATCCCCGGGCAGATATAAATTCCAGTCCCACCCCGGCGCTCTGCGGGGGATCTGGGCGTTGTGGACAAAATGAATGTCCCCCGATTGCCCCGCGAACACAAAATTGAAGCTCTGGATAAGATTCATGGCCATGGCCTGCTGCCAGGCCTGAAAATCCTGGGCCCGGTTCATGGCCAGCCACTGCTCCACCTGACGCAGTTCTCCCATACCCGCATAGCGCACCGCATAGGTGCCATGATCGGTCTTGAGCACCGGTCCATGGACTGAACGGTAGACCGTTTCGGTCACTGACCAGGGAATGAAACCCCAGATCAGCACGTCGATCTTCACCTCTTTGGCCTGCAACTCCAGCCACTCGCCGTCGAAGCGATAGCGGTCTGGGTTGTCCGGGTCCATATCCAGTACATAGACGTCGACCAGATCGGGTTTGTTGACCGTGGCCGCCCAGGCAGTTGTGTGGGTAAAGCCCACGGCGATGGCGGGGGCGCCGGGAAACAGACCGCCCATCACGTCCAGACCTTCGTCAGATTGGATATGGGCCTCGTACCAGGCCACGGGTCCGGTGAGCGGCTGGTGCGAGTTGATCACCAGCATGGTGGAGCCGTCCGAACTGCGGGACGGGCCCACGGCTATGGCATTCGATCCCACCGGCTGCTGATTGATGGTTACGCTACCGGCTTTGGCGACGGCGCGGGCCCGCTCTTCAGCCAGCAACTCCGTGATGGTGCTCTCGAAGCCGTAAAACAGGATATGCCTGAGCATGTGTCCCGCGATCACGTCTTTGCCGGTCAGGGGCAGAATGTCCAGCTCCACGGCGTCGGGGTGTTCCAGGGCATACTGGGTAATGCCCGCAGCATAGGCTTCGACGTAGGCGCGGGTAGCGGGCTGCAGGTCAGTTTCATAGCGGGCGTCAAGGTCGTCCCACAACCCCAGCCAATGCACCAGGTAGTCCTGCTTGGCGGCGTCGGGCCCGTAGATGCCCCCTGCAATGCCCCGGTAGTAGGGAATCGTGCTCTGTATGACCTGCCAGGTGTCCTCGGCCATCGCGTAGCCAAGTCCAAACGCGGCGTCGGCATCAGACTCGCCCATGATGTGGGGCACACCCCAGATATCGCGCTCTATCTCTGCTTCCCAGGCCGCCAGCCGGGTACTGCCCAGCAGTAGGGGACCGATCAGCGCGATCAAAACAAGTGGCTTGGACATACTGGCTCTCCGTGCATTATTCAGGTGTGACCAGCCCCACTGGGCCTGTCAGCGTCTCCCGGGCCATCCAGGGCCGACGGGGTAGTAGTTTTTTGGCCGCCATGGCCTGAGGCTTGGCCAAACGCCTCTGGCCCAGCCCGACTGATGGCCGTCCGGGACGCTGGGGCGCAACTCAAATTGTGAATCCTTGGCTGCTGCCGACGGGCCCATTGCCCTATAGTTCGGCGGGGGCGGCCTGCCGTCCCTCAATGTTAGCTCTATATACCGGATTCCTGCGCCTGTGGACCTCATACAACTGGCGGTACCTTTTTTCATTCTGGCCATGGTGGTTGAGCTTGGCTATGGCATTTTGAAGGGCCGCAATACCTATCGACTGAATGACGCGTTCAGTAGTCTGATGCTGGGTATCCTCAGCCAGGCCCGCCGTTTTATTGTCTTGGGCGTGGGCGGCTGGATGTATGCCTGGGCGGCCCAGGTGACGGCGATCCCCCAATGGTCCACGGACAGCCCGGCGACCTGGATAGCTGCCTTCCTGCTCTATGACCTCTGTTACTACTGGCAGCACCGCATGGGCCATGAGCGGCAAATCCTCTGGGCTGCCCACGTTGCGCATCACCAAAGCGAGGACTACAACCTGTCCACGGCGCTGCGGCAGACCAGCACCGGGTTTTTGCTGGGATGGCTGTTTTATTTGCCGCTGTTTTTGTTGGGCGTCCCCGCAGAGGTGGTGGTAACCGTCGGCGCCCTCAACCTCATCTACCAGTTCTGGGTGCATACCCAGCACATTCCAGAACTGGGATGGCTGGAGTGGCTGTTTGTCACGCCCTCCAACCATCGCGTTCACCACGCCCAGAACGATCGCTACCTCGATCGCAATTACGGTGGTGTGTTCATTGTCTGGGACCGTCTTTTTGGCAGCTACCAGAGGGAACTGTCCGATGAGCCCTGTGTTTACGGTATCAGAGGTGCCATACAAAGCTGGAACCCCCTGGTCGCGCTGACCCATATCTACCGCGATATGCTCAACGACATGCTGCGTACCGGCAGTGGCCGGGATCGATGGCGGGTGCTGTGGGCCAGGACCGGCTGGCAGCCCGAGGATGTGCGCGCACGTTGGCCAAGGGAAAAAAGCGATCTCGCGGATTTTGCGCGCTTTGACCCGGAGGTGAGCACGGCCAGGCAGTGGTACGGCGGTGTGCAGCTGCTGGGGGCCACAGCACTGCTGATCTGGGGCCAATTGACGCCCTTGTCCGACGCAACTGCCTGGTTGTGGTGGCTGTTGCTGGTGTGGACCGGCGTTGCCACAGCGGGTTGGCTACACGGCCAGCCAACCCGCCTCATGTTGTTGCTGGATGTGCCGCGTCTGGCCGGCGTAGCCGCGGCGATCTTGACCATGCCCCTGGTTGCGGGCTGGACGGTCTTTGCCGTGCTGTGGTTGCTGTGGTCGCTGCTGTTGCTGGCCCGGGAAACGGCAACGGCGACATCTGAGGCGCCCGCCAGCGTCTGAGGGTCATGTTGTAAGGGCCCCAAGACTGTGCAGGTGTCTGCACCAAGGAATGGGTGGGGTGCTGAGCAGAGCGATGACCGCTTAAACGGGTGCAGGTCTGGCCCTTTGGATCACTGGCTTGCTCGGCTCAACGATTTACAAGACCCTTTCGCGGCCGCCATCTTAATGAAAAACAGGTCTTCACCGGTCGCTGTCACGCAAGCGGCTTTCGACCTCAGTGGTGATCTCCCCCTAAGTAGGGCAGCTACTCTTGGGTAATGGCCGACCTAGAGTGAGGACAGGTAGGCGGCCAGGTTGTCGATATCGGTGTCGGCCATGGGTTTGGCGACCGGCCACATCATGGCGGACTGGGCCCCGCGTTCTTCGCCGTTGCGGTAGGCGGTCAGCTTCATGGCAATGTCAGCAGCGGCCTGACCCTGCAACTTGGGGCCAATGCCCCCTTCACCATTACCGCCGTGGCAGGCGATGCACTGGCCATAGTACTTCTCACCCAATGCCTCCGGTGACGCTGCCGCCAGGGCGGCCTGCTTGCTGCGCTCGATATCGGCAATGCTGCCGCCATTTTCGGCTTTCCAGTTCTCGTAGCACTCGCCCACGCACTGGTTGGCATTACCGGTCCAGTTCGGATCGTTACTGTGCATTCCCGCCCAGATCAAACCTGAGATCACGAGTAGGAAAAGTACGATCGCCGCATTGGTGTTCATGGTAGCGCTGGCTCCGGGCTGGGGGTAGGTGGGGGGGATTGTGCGCCGCCAAGGGGAATGGGTTTTGCAGTGAAGCAGAAGTCGGAGGATAGGCACTATTGCCGAAGCGTCAGGGTATCGCCGCGCTGGATCATCTCCAGGTTTTTCAGAAAAGACATGCCCAGCAGGACCTCATCGGTCGCAAGCCCGGGTGCGATGCTGGCGGGCACGTTGTTCTGCTCTATGGCACCGAGCTGCACGGAACGCAGGCGCGTTAAATAACCGGTGGCGTTGCCGTTGGCGGTGCGGGTAACCACGGGTTGCCCCCGGGGCGCTCCAACCCGCTGCGCCAGCTGTGCTGACATGGCGACACCGGTGGCTCCGGTGTCCAGCAGGAAGGTCACAGACACGCCATTGATGGAGCCGTCGGCCACGTAGTGGCCCATGCGGTTGCGCTCCAGCACCACCTCAATGCGGCCATCCTCGCCCCGGGTGGATTGGACGTCCCGATTGGGGTTGATCCGATCCAGCAGCTTGTCCTGGAAGAACAAGGTCAGCACGACTAGCAACGCGACCCAGGCCAGAACCGCCATGCCACGACCCAAACCCCGGGTTGATGCCGGATCGTCTGGTTGCCTGTTGTCATGTTGCTGCAAATTGATTCTTTCCCGAAGGCTGCTGGTGTGCCACTGGCCACTTCCTGACCCCTGCGTTTGGTCTCGTATTCTAGCGGACAGTGTCCCGTGACCGCGCAACGATGTTTCGATTTGTGGCTTGCATGGGTTGCGGTGTTTGGATCTGCTGACGCTTAGGCCCCGGGCAGCGCCCCTGTGCCTGCAGGAATGTCGGTTGTGCGCAGCGCGCTGCCGGCGCTGGGGGATTGATCGGAGCCGGTTCCCGTCCCGTAACAGGGGCAGATTATCGCTTATTGGGCGGATAACGCCGGCCCGACAGGTTGTTTTGGTGCTGGCGATGACCCGGCTGATCAGATGCCGGGTTGTGGCGTTGGCTCGCCACCCGCGTTGAGGATTGGTTACCCTAGTGCCCCGTTATGCTGTTCAAGCTGCCGATCAGAACCCGAGGTTCCCATGTCCTACCCCTATACCGGTGCCCAGAAAATCCGATTTGCTGACACCGATGCCAACGGCCACACCTACTTTGCCACCTACCTGATCCTCGCGGATGAGGTGTCCGCTGATTACTGGGCGGAACTGGGATGGGACTTCAACGATATTCACCAACAGCCAACACTCACGTTCACGGTCAACGCCAACATCGATTTTCTCAATGAATGCCTGGGCGGGGACTGGGTGGACGTGGGTGTGAGGTTTTCAAAATTGGGTAACAGCAGCTTGACCCTGGAGTGGGAGATGACCAACCGACGCACGGGTGAGGCCGCAGCCCGGGGCAGTTTTGTCAGTGTTTTTGTTGACAAAGCAGATCGCAAGAGCTGCCCGATTCCTGCGACCCTGCGGGCCGCAATCCTCGAACGCCAACCTGAGCTGGGCGGATGACCTCTGCGTCCCAGCAGCCAGCGAATCCCCAGGGCAAGGGCCTGGTGCCCGTTCTGGATGCCCTCAACGCACTGAAGCCGTGGATAAGCGAGCAGAAGTCCGGCGAGGCTATCCTCAGGGACTTCTGTCTCTCGACCCTGGTGCTGTCAGCCCAGTTTGACTTTCGGGTTGTGCCCGGCCGCAGCTATTACCTGTACCGTAAGTCTGCCGGATGGCAGCTATCACTGATCTCTCCGGAGGAGTGGGGTGATCGATGCCCGGGTGCCTGGGTGGCCAGCTGTGATTTGCGTGCTGATATGACCTGGGGTGTGGCACTGGCATCCCATATCGGTGACGACCCGGAGCTGGTCGCTGCCCTGGAGAGCCATCTCCGCGGTTTTCTTGCCCGTATCGATGGCGCTGATAGCCTGGAGGCGGCTCTCCCCCTGTATGAACGCCAGTTGCCTTACCAGCAGCGCATGATGGCAACAGCCCTGTCCTCTTCCCTGCAAACATCATTGCTGATGTCGGGCTTGTCCGGCCAGTCAGGGCAGGAGCTTCTGGGTGGCAACGCGCTGCGGAGACTCCTGCTGCCGGGGGAGTGACCATCTGCCCT
>JAAXJC010000138.1 GCA_012270045.1 Luminiphilus sp. | reverse complement strand
GCCAGCACGGACCCGGCACCCCAGGCCGCCGCCCCAGCCACCGAAACCATGGCCCAGCGCGCTGCGCGCCTGGCCGCCGGCCTGCGCCCGGACGCCAATGCCCAGGGCAGATCCGCCATTACCAGCAACGGACTTGACCAGGATGGGCCGCTATCAGGCGCGGTTCTGCAAAACACCCAGGATATGCGTAGCGCGGTGGTTCCCGAACCCCGTACTGTAATGCCCATGCCGGAACCGGGCGCCCAGCCGGAGCTGAGCTCCCGCGCTGTCGATGCGCCGGCCAGCACCGCCTCCGGCCTGGCGCCGGCCTCCGCCCGCGGAGCTGACACAACGACCAGCCCGTCGGTCATGCAACTGCCCGATATCCGTCAGGCACCCCAGGGCAGTGAGTTTCCCCAGGAAATACTGGCCAGGGTTCGTATGATCCAGAGCCAGAACGGCAAGGAAGCCCGCCTCAATCTGCACCCCGCTGAATTGGGCAGGCTCCAAATAGCCATTACCAGTGAGGGCGAGGCGACCCGGGTTGCCTTTGTGGTCGAAAACGCCCAGGCCAAGGAAGCCCTTGAGCAGGCCATGCCCCGGCTCAGGGAGTTCCTCCAGCAGGCCGGCTTGCAACTTACCGACAGCTCAGTGGCCCAGCAGGATTTTCGGGACAGCTCGGGCTTTGCCTCCGGCGACGACGGGGCCGAGCAGAAGGGTTCAGCCCTTGCTGGCGACAGCGACGGCGAGCAGGACGCCCCGGGACCATCGGGCAGCGATCCTGACAGGATAGTGGACGCCTACGTCTGACCAACAGGCCGTAACCGGCCCCCAACCCGGCATGCAGCCAATGGTTGGGCGCGGCGCCGCCTTTCCATACCCCTACCTTTGCGGCTAGGCTAGCTTTGGCTGGTTTTGGCTGCGCCGTCAAAACACTGACGACCCCTCCCAAATCAACCCGTAACTAATTGTTTTTAAACATTAAGTTCCGCATGGCACTTGGGTTGCTTATTCCACTGTATCGGAAAGTCGCAGCCCCTTTAGCCGGGTGGATAGCGACAAAGGAATTTGAGATATGGCGGACGAGACACCTCCAAAGAAGAAAAAGAAGCTGCTCAAAAAGAGCGGCGGCGATGACGCGCCACCCGCAAAGGACGCCGAGGAGCTTGAGGAAGGCGGCGGTGGTAAGCGCAAGCTTCTGATGCTCATCGGCGCGGCCGTGCTCATGCTGGGCGTGGGCGCCGGCGCGGGCTTTTTTGCCGGCGGCATGATGAAAGACGACCCCGCTGTGGCCGAGGGTGCTGAGGCCGAGGAAGTTGAAGAGGAAGAGGACGAGGAGCCCGAGAAGAAAGACAGGCGTCACAGCATCTACGTGACGGTGGGTAAGCTGCTGGCGGCGGTTGAGCACAAGGGCTCGACCCGTTACATCCAGGCGGAAGTTGACCTGGTGGGCTACTCCAAGGAGATCATGGATGACGCCCAGCACAATGTGCCGGCCCTGCGTAACCGCCTGTTATTGCTGTTCTCGTCCCAGGATTTTGAGGAAGTCCGCACCATAGCGGGCCGGGAGCGCCTGCGTCTCCAGTCCTTGAAAGCCGTCAACGATGTCCTAGAACTGGGCCCTAAGGGGGACCGGATTGAAGACGTTTATTTCACGGCCTTTGTCATTCAATAGGTAGCACTGTGTCCGAGCCCGACGACAATCAGCCGGTACTGACCGAAGAGGAAATCGAAGCCCTCGTCGACCACGCGGTGGAAGAGGAGGTTTTCGATGACGGCCAGTTCAAGTCCCACGACTTCGGGGCCGGTGAGGCACTGACCCTGGCCAAGTGGTCCGAACTGGACGGTTTGCTGCGGGCCCATGCTGAGGTACTGGAGGCGCTGCTGCTGAGAAACTTCGGCCAGCCGGCCACCGTGCAGCCGTTCGCTCCCCTGTTTGCCAGGGTCAGCGATTTGTTGCCCGCCATGCCCGAGCGACTGGCCCTGGTGAGCACCGAGATCAAGCCCCTGGAAGGGGAGAGTCATCTGGAACTGCCGGGCTCGCTGCTGTCGTTCCTGGTCAACCAGTATTTCGGCGGCGGCCACGTTGCCACCCCCAAGCTGGCGGGCAAGGTAACCCCCAGCGAACAGCGCCTGGGTGAACAAATCGCCAAGGACATATTGCGCACCATGGTCGAGATCTGGTCGGATCGATTGGCCCTGCAGCCCGGGGACCTCTACATCGACATCACCCCTGATCGACTGGCCCTGCTGCCCTCTGATATGGGCTACGTGGTACTGACCTACATGATTACCTGTGGTGACAGCTTCCGCGGGGAATTCCGTTTGATGCTGCCCTACGAGGCCATGGAACTGCAGGCCCCACGGCTGATGCCGGCCCAGCAAGAGCAGCCAGAGGTGGTTGTCGAGCCCGAGTGGGAAGCCCGGCTGCAGAGCGCGGTCCCTGAAATCAACGTGGAAATGACAGGCCTGGTGTCACTGGTGGAAACCAGCCTGCGCAATTTGCTGGCCCTCAAGGTCGGCACGGTTATCCCCATCAACGAACCCCAGTCGGTACAGCTCGCGGTGGAAGGCCGCGGCCTGGCCACGGGCACCTACGGCGCCCACGAGGGGCGACGTGCGGTACAGATTACGCAATTTTCCGGGAGTAAATCATGACGGAAGAACAGCAGGACATGGCGGCGGCCACGCCGCCGGAACTGAACGCAAACCAGTCGGGGGGCGCCGGGGAGATCGATCTGGACCTCCTGATGGACGTCCCGGTCTACCTGACCGTGGAAGTGGGTCGCAAGCGTATGACCATCAAGGAACTGCTGGCCCTGACCTCGGGCAGCGTGGTGTCCTTTGACCGCAGCGTGACCGAGCCCATGGACATCATGGTCAATGGCACCCTGGTGGCCAGGGGTGAAGTGGTTTCCGCCGAGGGCCAGTTTGGCCTGCGCCTGGTGGATGTGGTCAGCCCCAAAGAACGCCTGCAGCAGCTGGGTGGCTGATGATGTTTCGGTTTATCCCATTACTGCTCTGCCTGCCGACCCTGGCTTCGGCACAGACCGATGCCGGCGAGACGCTGCCCCGAACCGGTGACCTGTTCTCCCTGTCCTACCTGGGCCAGGTGGCGCTGTCACTGGCGCTGGTCATCGCCCTGTTGGTGGGTGCCCTGTGGGTGATCCGCCGCATGAACGGTGTGGGCACTGCCGTGGGTGGCCAGATGCGGGTGGTGTCCAGCATGGGACTGGGCCAGCGCGAGCGGGCGGTACTGGTCAACGTCGGTGGCCAGCATATTCTGCTCGGTGTTGCACCCGGGCGGGTCGCAACACTCCATGTTTTTGATGAAGCACCCGTTGCCGACGATGAGCCGCCTACGCCCCAGGTAAGTTTTTCCGAAGTCTGGAGCAATGTTATGGGTAAGAAGGGGGCCGCATCATGAGATGGTTTTTGCCCCTGGCGGCGCTGTTCATCCTGATTTTGCCCGAAGCTGTAATGGCCCAGCAGGCGACCATTCCACTGGTCACCACCACCCCCAATGCCAACGGTGGCAGCGACTACGCCCTGGGCATCCAGATACTGCTGGTGATGACCGTGCTGACCCTGCTGCCGGCCATGCTCATTACCATGACCTCCTTTACCCGGGTGCTGATTGTGCTCGCTATCCTGCGCCAGGCCATGGGCACGGCCCAGACCCCATCCAACCAGATTATTCTGGGACTGTCCCTGTTCCTTTCACTGTTCATTATGGCGCCGGTCTTCGACGTCGCCTGGGCGACGGCGCTAAAGCCGTTTTTGGATGGTGCAGTTGATTTTGAGGGCGCCCTGAACGCGGCAAAGATTCCTTTCCGCGAGTTCATGTTCACCCAGACCCGGGACGCCGACCTCACCATGTTCGCTGAAATGGGCGGCTACGGCGCCTTCGCCAGCCAGGATGACGTGCCGATGTTTGTGCTCCTGCCCTCGTTCCTGGTGAGCGAACTCAAGACCGCCTTCCAGATTGGCTTTCTGCTGTTTGTACCCTTCCTGGTGATCGACCTGGTAGTCGCCGCCATCCTGATGGCGATGGGTATGATGATGCTGTCCCCGATCATCATTTCCCTGCCCTTCAAGCTGATGCTGTTCGTGCTGATTGACGGCTGGTCGCTGGTGACCAGCACCCTCGTCAGAAGTTTTGCCGGGTGAGGTGAGTAGGCATGGGACCGGAAACTGTTCTTGACCTGGGCCGCGACGCCCTCTGGCTGGCGGTGCTGCTGGCCGGGCCCCTGCTGGGTGCGGCGCTGGCGGTCGGTCTCTTTATTGGTGTCATACAGGCCGCCACCCAGATTCAGGAAATGACCCTGAGCTTTATCCCCAAGCTGCTGGCACTGGTGGTTACCCTGTTTGTTATTGGTCCGTGGATGCTGCGCATCCTGACGACCTTTGCCCAGCGCCTGTTCATGGACATACCGGGCCTGGTGGGTTGAACGATGCTGCCCATTCCCGCGGAACTGATTCTTGACAAGATGGTGCTCTGGGCAGCCCCGTTCCTGCGGGTATCCGCCATGTTGCTTATCGCCCCGGTGTTCAGCGCATCGGGTGTTTCGGTTCGTATCCGGGTACTGCTCGCGGTACTGATCGCCGCCCTCGCGGCGCCGCTGATGCCGGCTCCTCCCACCACCGACCTGTTCAGCGCCAGTGGCTTGCTGATGGCGATTCGGGAGGTGGGCATTGGTTTCGCCATTGGCTTTGTACTGCAACTGGTGTTCGGTGCTGTGGTCTATGCCGGTCAGGCGGTGTCCATGACCATGGGTCTGGGCTTCGCCATGGCCGTCGACCCCCAGAACGGTGTCCAGGTGCCGGTGCTGTCCCAGATGTACGTCATTCTCGCGACCCTGTTGTTTTTGAGTATCAACGGACACCTGATTCTGATCGCCACGGTGATAGACAGTTACCAGTTGCTGCCCGCCAACCTGTCCGGGATACCGGTCAGTAGCCTCGGTGAGGTGGCTGCCCTGGGCAGCAAGGTGTTTGCCAGCGGCATCTCCCTGGCCCTGCCGGCGATGGCGGCACTGCTGATGGTCAACGTGACTTTTGGCGTCATTACCCGAACCGCACCCCAGCTCAATATTTTTGCCGTGGGTTTCCCCATGACCCTGCTGGGCGGCTTTTTTGTCTTGTTCATCAACATGCCCAACCTGATTGCGGCCCTGTCCCAGTTCCTGGACCAGGCGCTGTTACAGGCGCCGGCGGTGTTCCAGTAGGGGGGCGCTGTGGCTGAAGAGCAAACAGGACAGGAACGCACAGAAGAGCCCACCGCCCGCCGTTTACAGCAGGCCCGGGAGAAGGGCCAGGTTGCCCGTTCCCGGGAACTCAATACCCTGCTTATGCTGTTGCCCTGTGCCGTCGCGCTCTGGGTGACCGGTGAGATGGCAATGGACGCGGTCCGCCGCCTGTTCAGCGGTGCCCTCACCCCACCCACTTCCACCATGAAGGCCACCGAGGAGGTGGGGGCTTTCCTGGGCTACAGCCTGTTGTCCGGCCTTGAGATGATCGTGCCGTTCCTGGCACTGACCGTGGTTGTGGCCCTGCTCGGGCCCGCCTCCATGGGCGGCCTGATTTTCTCGGTGCAATCGATGACACCGGGTCTGGACAAGCTCGACCCGATCAAGGGTCTGGGCAGGATCTTCTCGCGCAAATCCCTGCTGGAGTTGGTGAAAAGCCTGCTGAAATTTTTCCTGGTTGCCGGGGTTGCCGCCCTGGTGCTGCTGTCCTTCGAACGCGAGGTGATGGGACTGATTTCACTGCCGGTGGGAGAGGGCATTGCCCAGGCCGGCCGCATGATCATGCTGACCCTGATCCTGCTGTCCGCCAGTTTGATCCTGGTGGTGGCCATCGACGTGCCGTTCCAGCTGTGGGATCACAACCGCAAGCTGCGCATGACCAAGCAGGAAGTAAAAGATGAGATGAAGGAGACCGACGGTAATCCGGAGGTCAAGGGCAAGGTTCGCCAGAAGCAGCGCGAGATTGCCGATCGGCGCATGCTCGCCGATGTGCCCACCGCGGATGTGGTGATCACCAACCCGACCCACTTTTCAGTGGCACTGAAATACGACCAGAGCGGCACCACGGCGCCCCAGGTCATCGCCAAGGGCGCTGATTTGATGGCGATGCAGATCCGACACATCGCCCGGGCCAACGACATTGTTATTTACGAAGAGCCACCCCTGGCGCGGGCACTGTACGCCAGCACCGAAGTGGGTGATGAAATTCCCGGCAACCTGTTCCTGGCGGTTGCCCGTGTACTCGCCTACGTCTTCCACCTGCGCAAGGCCCAGGCAACGGACTATATCCCCAGGCCGGCTGCCATTGAGCTGCCCGAGGAATATGCCGACATCATGGACAAGGAGCTGAATGATGGCGACTAATGTAGCGGCCGCACCCCCCCAGGGGTTGGCATCGATCATGACCGGGCTGGGTACGCCGGCGATGATGTTGCTGATGCTGGCAATGATTGTCCTGCCCCTGCCGCCGACGGCACTGGACATCCTGTTCACCTTTAATATTGCCCTGTCCATTATCGTCCTGATGGCCTCGATTTACTCGACCCGGCCGCTGGATTTCGGGGTCTTCCCGACGGTCCTGTTGATCGCCACCCTGATGCGCCTGGGACTGAACGTCGCCTCGACCCGGATCGTACTGCTGAACGGCCATACCGGTCCCGGTGCCGCGGGTAAGGTGATCGAGGCCTTTGGTGAGTTTGTTGTCGGAGGCAGCTTCGCCGTCGGTCTGGTGCTGTTCACCATCCTGGTCGTGATCAACTTTGTGGTGGTCACCAAGGGTGCCGGCCGGGTGTCAGAGGTAACCGCGAGATTCACCCTGGACGCCATGCCCGGCAAGCAGATGGCCATCGATGCCGACCTCAATGCCGGTTTGATTTCACAGCAGGAAGCCATCGAGCGCCGGGAGCGCATCGGTGCTGAGTCCGAGTTCTACGGCGCGATGGACGGTGCCTCAAAGTTTGTCCGCGGTGACGCCGTCGCCGGCATCCTCATTCTGTTCATCAACATTATCGGTGGTTTTGCCATCGGTACCCTGCAGCACAACCTCGATGCCGGCACCGCAGCCCAGAACTATGTGCTGCTGACCATCGGAGACGGCCTGGTAGCGCAGATTCCCTCCATGCTGCTGTCCACCGCCACCGCGATCATCGTGACCCGTATGTCCAGTGAGCAGGACATGAGTGCCGAGGTCACCCGGCAGCTGACAGCCAACCCCAGGGTGCTGTTTGTGGCCGCCGGCGTTATCGGGCTGATGGGCATCGTGCCCGGCATGCCCAACCTGGTGTTTTTGTCCTTCGCCTTGCTGCTCGCCGTAGCCGGCTTCCTGAAACAACAGTCCCTGGAAGAACAGGTGGTGGTTGAGGAAGTCGAGGAACATGAGGTGGAGAAACCCCGCAGCTCGGATTTGAGCTGGGAGGATGTCTCGACGGTCGACCTTATCGGCCTGGAAGTGGGTTATCGCCTGATTCCGCTGGTGGATACCAACCAGGGCGGTGACCTGCTCAGCCGCATCAAGGGGGTCAGGAAAAAACTGTCCCAGGAGCTGGGCTTCCTGATCGACTCGGTGCACATCAGGGACAACCTCGACCTGGGGCCCACCCAGTACCGGATCAGCGTCCACGGTGTTTCCATGGGTGAGGGTGAAGTCTTTCCGGACCGGGAGCTGGCCATCAACCCGGGGCAGGTGTTCGGCGATATCGAGGGCGTGAAAACCAAGGATCCCACCTTTGGCCTGGATGCCCTGTGGATTGATCCCATCAACCGGGATGCAGCCCAGACCGCCGGTTACACCGTGGTCGACAGCAGCACGGTGATTGCCACCCACCTGAGCCAACTGCTGCGCAACAACGCCCAGAAACTGATTGGCCAGGACGGCGTACAGCAGCTGCTGGACCGACTGAAGCAAACTTCACCCAAGCTGGTGGAGAACCTGGTGCCCGGGGCCATGTCCCTGGCTGATATCACCCGGGTGGTCCACAACCTCCTGGAGGAAGGTGTGCCGATCAGGGATATGCGCACCATCGCCGAGACGCTGGCCAGCCACCGGGGTCCCGATACCGACCCCGATGCCCTGACCGCCTCGGTTCGGGTCGCCCTGGGGCCGTCCATATTCCAGTCGGTCAATGGCATGAGTAATGAGTTGCCCGTAATGGTGCTCGACGCCCAGCTGGAGCAGATGATTGGCCAGTCCCTGCAGCAAAACCGCGGCATTGTGGAGCCCAACCTGCTGGATAACCTGGTGCGCAGCATTGGTGACGCCGGGACCCGGATGGAGAGCGAGGGCGCAGGCCCGGTGCTGCTGGTGTCCGGCATGATCCGCACCTTCCTGTCCCGCCTGCTGCGGGGCCGTATGAACAACTTTTACATCCTGGCCTATGAGGAGGTCCCGGCGGACAAGAGTATCCGCGTGGTGACCACCGTGGGCGCCAACCCATGATTGGCACGGTATCTGCATAGCACTGGATAGAGATGAAAAAAGCGTCGGTTTTCCGTCGCCATTGAGGAGATACATGGCATGAACGTGCAACGATTTACAGGCCGGGACAACCGCGCCGCCCTGGACCAGGTTCGACAGCATCTGGGGCCCGACGCCCTGGTGCTCTCGAGCCGGCGTACCGGTGACGTGATCGAAATCTGTGCCACCGATGGACTGCCCGATTTGAGCAAGGCAGCTGCCGCGCCGGCGTCCCGGGGCTCCGAAAACGAAATCCAGCTGGCCCAGCTCAAGCGGGAACTGGCCAGCCTGCGGGAAACCCTGCAGCAGGCTCTGGGTGAGCGGCGCTGGCAGGACAGTGCCGGTAAGGCGCCGGTTGCGGCAACGGTTGCCCAGCGACTCACCACCCTCGGTTTGGGGCGGGTTTTGGCCGGCGAACTGGCGGATAACGTAGATACCGAGGCCAGCCTGGAGTCCGCGTGGCAGCAGGTCACCGGGCATTTGGTGCACCGACTGCACAGCCTGTCCCATGAGGAATTGGCCGGTTTCCGGGTCAAGGCGGTAATAGGCGCCAGCGGCAGCGGTAAGACCCGCACCGCCGAGGCACTGCTGCAGGACGCTGCGTCCCGGCTGTCTCCCGATCAAATCGTCGCAGTCCACTGCGGGGATCAGCGTCAGGAGACGTTGATGACCGATCTGGCCACGCGACTGAACATTCGACAGTACGGCGCCCAGGAGCACGCTGAACTGGCGGATATTCTCGTCAACTGCCGTTGGGCCCGGGAAATTATTATCGATACCCCCGCACTCAGCCCCTCCCAGGGCGCTGACGATCCGGTGTTGGCCCTGCTGGCGAAGCAGCGCGGTGGCTTGGCGGCCTTCGTGACCATGCCGGCGAATTCCAGCCGGGACTACCAGCGGGAGATCATTGGTCACTGCAGCTGCCTGCCCCTGGCGGGGGTTGTGACCACAAAAATTGATGAGGCCAGCTCGCTGGGGGCCATCATCGACCTGGTAATCACCGAAGAGCTGGCACTGGCGGGTCGTTATGACCTGCGCAGGGAGCGGGTGCTGCCGGTATCGGGTACGGAAATGCTGGCCAACGCCAAGCGGCTGGCCAAGCGCAGCCGGGACCGCAAGGCCAGACAGCTGCAGGTTGCCGTCTGACAGCCATGTACGGTCTGCGCTACGATACGGGCTCGCTGCCCGCTATGCCCATTCGCCTGGGGGCCTATGAGGCAATTTTTGGAAAGGAGAAATCCATGCAGGTAATTGCCGTCACTGGCGGTAAGGGGGGTGTGGGTAAAACCAACATCGCCGTGAATCTGGGCGTATCCATGTCCCGTGAGGGGCTGGATGTGCTGCTGCTGGATGCTGATCTGGGCCTGGCGAATGTCGATGTGATCCTGGGCATGTCGGTGGGCCCCACCCTGGCCGACGTGGTCGAGGGCACGCACCAACTCAACGATGTCATTGTCGAGGGTCCCGAGGGCCTGCGCATTGTGCCCGCATCATCGGGCGTTGCCCGTCTTGCGACCCTTGACCAGTCCGAACAGAACGACCTGGTCCGGTCATTTTCCGAGCAGATCGAGGCACCGGATGTGCTGATCGTGGATACCGGCGCCGGGATTGATACCACCGTGCAGACTTTTGTCTCTGCCTGCAAAACCGTGGTGGTTGTGGTCTGCGATGAACCGGCGTCCCTGACCGATGCCTACGCCCTGATGAAGGTCATGCGCAACGACCGCGGCGTGCGCCGCTTCGAAGTGCTGGCCAACCAGATTGACAGCCCAGCCCGGGGACGCCAGGTCTATGACCGGCTGACCACGGTGGCTGACAAATACCTTGACGTTGAACTGGGTTATCTCGGCGGTATTCCATCCGATGCCTACCTGCGCCGTGCCGTGCAGGAGCGGGTCGCGCTGGTCAGCAAGTACCCGCGCTCCCCGGCTGCCGTTGCCATTCGCGATGCCGGCCGGCGGCTGACCAAGAACATTTACGACGGCGAGGTGCCCGGCATGGGTTTCTTCGTTGAACAGTTACTGCGGCAGCCCAGTGCATCACGGCACTAACGCCAAGCTGTCCGAGTACGGAGCCTGTGGCGCGGGGCAGGGCGACGCCCTGGTGCGTGCCCATCTGCCGCTGGTCAAGCGCATCGCCCAGCAATTGCTGGTGCGACTGCCTGCCCATATCGAAATGGATGACCTGATCCAGGTCGGTTTAATCGGTCTGCTGAAAGCCGCCGAGGATCACCAGAAGGATTCCGGGGCCGCATTCTCCACCTACGCAACCATACGCATCCGGGGTGCCATGCTCGATGAGCTGCGCGGCCGGGATTGGCTGCCCCGCAGCGTGCAGCGCGACCTGGGCCGGGTATCGGCGGCGATTGAAGCGGTGGAGCAGCGCGTTGGACGCGCCGCGACCGACCAGGAAATTGCCGAGCAACTGGGTATGGAACTGGAGGCTTACCAGCAGCTGTCCGGAGAACTGGCCTGTGCCCGTATCACCCAGCTGGATGAACTGGATGTCCCCGAGGAAGGGGATGCCACCACCGACTCGGTCTTTGACGTATCCCGCCGGGAGGCTCTGGTGGAGGCTATTGGGCGACTACCCGAAAAGGAGTCCCTGATGCTGTCCCTGTACTACACCGAGGGCCTGAACCTGAAAGAGATCGGTTTGGTGCTCAATGTCAGCGAGTCCCGCGTGTCCCAGATCCACGGCCAGGCAGTCGCCCGGTTGCGGTCGAAACTCAGCGACTGGCGTTAATATCCCACTGATTTTGTCCCCGGCCCGCTGTCACTCCGGGTCTTCGTTCCGTGCCGCCAGGCTCTGGAGTTGCTTCAGGTTGACGTGCTGCACGATCTGCTCCGTGACCATTTCCTGGCGCGGGTTGTACTTGGCGCGTACCCAGTAGTCCCAGTCGGCTTCGGGGTAGGTCGTGGTGCTGATGATCTGGGCCTGTACCCGCACAATGGTGTTGGCCGGCTGTAGCAGCATGGTGATTTCGATACATTCCTCGGGGTCCAGGGCTTCGGCAGCCGCAAATGCCATGCCCGAGCCGCTCAGGTTGACGGGCACCGCCTGCAGGTTCAGCAGCGGGCTGTCCTCGTTATTCGTCAGCAACTCAATTTTCCGGTTCAGCAGCCCCAGCGCCTCGCCCACCACGGCCGAGTCACCAAAGGCGGTGGAAATCAGGTCGTGTAGGTAGAGATTGAGCTCCATGAGCTCGGTCTCCCGGTCCGTGTCCGTGCGCACAGCGTCCGGGTCAACCCGGGTCCAGTTCAGGCGCACCTCATCATCAATCCGGAAAAAGTCCCTTTCGGTGCTGCCGTTGCTATCCGTCATGGTGGTTGCATCCTCCCCTGGTTTCACGGCTTCCATAGCCTGCCTTCACGGTACCGCTGTCTCTGATTCCCCGTCCGTATCAGCGGTCGGGTTGTTGTTATCGGGCCGGGCTGTTCAAGGGCAGCCAATGCTTATTGGCCCTCGAAATTCGGATTGTCCAAACCCGTGTCGTCCAGGGCTTTCACCGCCTCCGGGTTGGTTTGCCGCATATCCTGAATCAGGGCACTGCGGCTCTCATCCAGGGGCTGTTTGACGATCACCTCAACCCGGCGGTTCTGGGCCCGACCCTCCCAGGAATCATTGGGCGCCTGGGGGCGGGTATCCGCGTGTCCGGAAATGGTCAGCCGGATCGGGTCCATCCGCGGCCCCTCCAGCAGGTGTTCTGCAACCGCGACCGCCCGGGCCGCGGACAAATCCCAGTTTGAGCCGTAGCGGGCGTTACCGATGGGTACGTTATCGGTGTGCCCCTCGATAAAGATGCTGCCCTTGATCTCATTCAGGGCCAAACCGGTTTTATCCAATACCGCCAGAAAACCAATATCCAGCTGTGCGGATCCAGAGGGAAAGGAGCCTTTCTCCCGGATTCGGATAATGATGGTGCGGGCCTCGCTCTCCACATCGATCTGCCCCGCTTCAATTTCCGCCTTCAGAAGCCGCCGTAGCATATCGGCGTCCAACTCGGTCTCCTCGATCAGCATCTGCATCTCTTCAGTGATCAGATCCTTCACTTCTCTGGCTTCGGATTCCACAGCGTCGGGATTGCCGATGCGCAGGGAGTTGAGGTCCTGGTTGGTGGTGACCTGCTGGATGGTCTCAAAGGGGGTCGGCTGCGGAATGCCGGGCTGGAATTCGGTGGCGACGACGCTGGTGCCCTTGGGAACGGAGGTCAGTTCCATTTGTTGCTGCACGCCAAAGGCGTCCTTCATCGACTCGGCGATCTGCTTGTATTTGATGACGTCCAGTTCGGAAAAGGACAGGATAAGAACAAAGAAGCACATCAGCAGGGACATGAGGTCGGCAAAGGTCGCCATCCACAGAGGCGCGCCCGCGGCCTTGTCTTCTTCGTCTTCGTCGCTCATTTGCCTTTGTTCGCCGGCTTATCCCGGGCCGCCGGATCGAGGTAGGCCTTCAGCATGCTCTCGATCACCCGCGGGTTCTGTCCCGCCTGGATAGCCAGAACCCCGTCGATACACATCGAGTGGATCAGCTTCTCATTGCTCTTGCGCAAATGCAGTTTGTCGGCGATGGGCAGGGCCATCATATTGGCCAGTACCGCCCCATACAGGGTGGTCAGCAGAGCGACCGCCATGGCCGGCCCGATCGCCTTGGGGTCGTTCATGTTGGACAGCATCTGCACCAGGCCAATCAGTGTGCCGATCATGCCCATGGCCGGCGCCACATCCCCGGTCGCCCGCCAGACCCGTTCACCCCAGCTGTGGCGGTCGATGGTTTGCTGCATGTCCTTTGCCATAACGGCCTTGACCACTTCCTGGCTGGTGCCGTCCACCAGCATGCGGATGCCATCCTGCAGGAAGGGTTCTGAAATGGTGGCTTTTTCCAGTGCCAGCAGCCCTTCCTTACGGCCGATATTGGCGAGATTGACGATCTCCGCAATCAGGGCCTCGGGGTCGTGAACCTTGCTGGAAAACGCCCGCCCGGCGACTTTGAAGGCGCCCAGGAACTGTTTCATGGAAAACTTCACCATGACCACCAGGAAGGTGCCGCCGAGAACGATAAGAATGGAGGGCGGATTGAAGAAGGTCGGCGCGGAGCCGCCGGTGAAAATAGCGGCTGCTACCACCGCCATCGCACCTATTAATCCAAGAAGAGTCGCTAAATCCATTCGTTTATCTGCCGCTTACATTATTTGGAAGGGCGTGAGGAAACGGATGCACCGATCTCCTGACTGGCATCGTATCCTAGAGCGTCCGATAATCAAGAAGCTTTAGAGTGCATTTGCGCGCTGCTGCGGAGTAAACGCCCATTGGAAGAGTTGCAACTCACCTTGACCCCGGCCCGGGTTGACCAGCGAAATTACGGCGTCCAGCTCAGTAACTGGCGGGTAGGCCAGCAGCTGAATGCGCTGGTGGTGGACACCCGTCCAAATGGCGGGCTGTTGCTCTCTGTGGCGGGCAAAACCTTCACCGTCAGTTCCGACCTGCCGGTGCAGCCGGGCACCCGTATGGCGCTGGAGGTTAAGCAGGTCGGCCAGGATATCGTCCTGCAGCGGGTCAACGATGGCGCCCCGCCCCGGGCCGATGCCGGTAGCCGGGCGGCCCAGACCACCATGGAACTCAGCTCCGCCCGGCCATCGGCCCTGCTCAACCAGCTGAGTGCCCAACCCGCACGGTTCGGATCTCCGGAACTGCAGGAAATAGCCCGGGAACTGCGCGGGCGGGCGTTGAAGGCCGAGGGCCTGACACCCGGAGCCATTCAGCGGGGACTTCGCGATTCGGGCCTGTTTACCGAGGCGGACCTGCTCGCCGGTCGCGTCGGGCGCGCCCGGCAATCGGGAAAAACCAGTCTGTCCCAGCTGCAGACCGTTGCGCTGGCGCTGGCCGATGACCTGGATGATGACGTGGCCGAGGTGCGGGTACTGCAGCAAATGGTTGATCGGTCTGCCGCGCTGCTGAACGGCATTGCCCAGCAGCAACTGGCATCCCTGCCCCAGGATGATGGCCTGCAGCGCTGGGTCTTTACCCTGCCGGTACAGCTCAATGACAGCTTCAATGATGTGCGGGTCGAATTTGAGCGGCCGCCGCGGCAGGTGGAGCAGGAGGACAGCTGGCGGGCCTCTCTGACCTTCGATTTTCCTGAGATGGGATCCGTAACGGTCAGGATGCAGCTCAAGGGCAGCGCGGTCAGCGTGGCCTTCGACTGTGACAACCCCGCCACCGCCGCCCGGCTGAACCACAATCTGGTCACCCTGGAAGGGCAGCTGGCCGCCCGCAACCTGAGTGCCGCCGGACTGGCTGCCAACGCCACGGGCACAAGGGACGAGCCGGGTGCCGCCCCTACCGGTTTGAGTGTCGAGGCATGACTGACTTCTCCTGGGACGGACGTGGCAAGATGCGGTCTTCGGTGGCCCTGCGCTACGACGGCGCCCAGGCGCCGGTGGTGGTGGCGACCGGGGCCGGGGAAGTGGCTGATGCCATCAGGACCAAGGCCGAGGAGTCGGGGGTGCCCGTTGTCGAGGATCCCAAGCTGGCCCAGCTGCTCAGTCAGGTGCCGCTGGGTGACGAGATCCCGCCGGCGCTTTATCGCGCGGTCGCCGAGGTGCTGGTTTTTGTAATGCAAATGGAACTGTCACTACAGACAAAGACCTGAACCAGTAAAGTGACCGCCAAAATTGATACATGCGATTTGAGTTGCTCTGGGGCTCGCTTCTTGCCATTCTCCCGGCACAGAAGTGTGCGGGCCCCGTCTTGCAGGTAAATCAATTCAATATTTCAGATACTGGCATAGCGGGACATGCGCTGTTTACGAGGTCCACAGGGCTAATGTGAGGCCTGCAAAAATGCTGGAGGGCTATGCGCCATCATGGAAGAACAGAGCGCATCAAAAAATACTTCTGACGATACCGTCATAGGGGCCTCAGAAACTTCGATCCGCAACTTGTGGTTGCTTTGGTCTGCTCCCCCCGCCCGAGACGAATATCTTGATGCCATAGCCATTTCAGGGGGGCGGATATGGTTGATGTTTCTGCTGATAGGTTGGCTCTGGGCTCTGGTGGTTAATTACGATCGGCCGTGGGTTTTGCTGTCTTTTTCCACACTCCTCCTGGTTATGGGCTTGCTGACGTCTGCGCGTATCCCAATCAAAGGTAAAACGCGGCTGGCTGGACTCGCTGGAATCATTGTACTTATCGCAGAGACAGCATTTCTCAACAACAGAGACGTCGTGATTGGCACTTTGATGGTCATGCCTGCTGCAGTGGTCATTACCAATGCATTTGGCGGGCGTACCGGCGCTTTTTGGCTAAGTGCGATCAACGGCGCGATGCTTTACCAAGCCTACGTCTTTGATTTCCACCCCCTGGCTTACATTTTGCGCATGGTGCCGCTGACAATGGTGTGGTCGGTGCTGATTGCTACCTGGACCATGATGCTGGTGCGTCAGATTGATGGGTTTGCCAAAAACATTGAGCAATTGCGTCATAAAGAGCGCAAGCTATACAGCACCCTCAATCATGAATTAGCCGAGCCCATTGGCATTCTGGCGCGGATGGATCCCACGAAGCCAATGGACGCTGACGAAGTGGAAAGGTTTCGTACAGCGACGGAGAGCCTGCGCCACAACGTAGACAGTTTGGGACCCATTTTCGAGGTGGCACCTAAACGACCGGCGGCACTCGACACCTTCTGTCCGTCCACCCTGCTGTCCCAACTTAGGGTTCAACACGCACCCTCAGTGGAGCGTTGGAGCAAAAACCTGGTGGTCGATGCCAGCCAATCCGCTAAGTCACTGGTTGTGGGCGACCTGTTTCGGCTCAGGATTATACTGTCAAATGTACTGCGCACCGCAGCTATGCTGAGCGATGGCAGCACCCTCTGGATGAATGTTCGCGGTGAGAACCAGGTACAAGATGGCCTGCTCATTACCTTTGAGGTAGAGAGTAATGGCCACCCCCTCGCTATCGATAGCCTGCGGGACATGCTCGATGAGAACCTGGACGCTGACGAGGGCTGGGCGTTCTCCATGGCGGGTCTGCGACTTGCACAGCTTTGGTGCCGGGAAATGGGCGGCGAACTGGAATTATTTCAAAGCCCTAGAGGGGGTAATGGTTTCAGGGTTAGCAACAGCTATCCAGTGCTGTCCCGTACCGGTGACGTAACCTCCGACACCGCTCAGGCGTTCTGACGTTTGCCAATGGCTGCCGCGAGAGAGGCGACGATGCTGCGGCCCAGATTCCCCGCTTCCAGACTGCCGGGTGAGGGCTTGACCTGAAAGTTCTCGGGCAGGTTTTCCACTTCCTCTGCGCCACACAAGGCCATGGACCAGTCTGCAAACTGCCGCTCCCCCGCAGGCTCGTATAACAACGGGGTGACGTTATTGTGGCGGCTGTCCTGTGATATGAGGCGATAGCGTTCGTTGATGGCCGCCTGGGGGCCCTCCAGGACCTGGGCGAAATGCTGGCCCGAAAACAGCAGTGCCCCGGTGACGCCGGCGGCGCTGTTGTTACTGTGGGCCGCGTCCAGGATGCGCTTAAGCTGCCACTCCAAAAGCTCCTGCTGCTCCGATTCACTGGGGTCTACCAACAGGGCGTCACTGACATAGGCAAGGTGGTAGATATCGTCACTCATCACGGGGCGAGCTCCGAGCCGCTGGGGACCTCAAACTAACAATTGTTGCTTGGTGGGGCAAATCGCCGCGCCCAGTCGGGGAAGTGGCAACCCGCCTCCTCAGGTCGCTGGCATGCCGTTGGTACCACCACAAGCGCAAGCCGTCCCCGGGCTGTAAGCCAGCTGGACTAATGATGCCCTCACAAAGCGCTCCGGGCACATTGTGATGCGGTTATCGCATCCCTAGACTGGAGCCCAGTTTGGTGGGCCCAGAGATGCGGGCAGAGGTGCGATGTGATCCCTGTGAGCAGCAAGTATGTTGTCGTCGGCGCCGGCATTCACGGGCTGAGTACCGCCTTTCACCTCGCCCAGCGGTTGCAGAACAAAGGCGGGGGCAGCGGCAGGGATATCCTCATTCTTGATAAGGCCGGATTGTGCGCGGGGGCCACCGGCATTGCCTGTGGGGTTATCCGCAACAATTACTACCAGCCGGCTATGCGGGAACTGATGGCCCACTCCGTCAAGGTCTGGGAAAGTGATCCGCAGGCCTACAGCTATCACCCCGTGGGCTATATGCAGATCAGCTGTGAAGACATGCGCGAAGACGTGGCCGCCATTCACCAGCAGCAGCAAGCCATTGGTTATGACTCTGTTTTTGTCGAGGGTGCCGCCGCCAGCGAAGGCTACATGAAAACCCTGTTCAGCGACTGGCGCGCCCAGGGCATCACCTCGGTGCTGCACGAAAAGCCCGGGGGCTATGCCAACAACAGCAAAGCCATGCTTGGGCTCGCTGCCAAAGTCGAAGCCCTGGGGGTCAGGATACTGACCGGGGTTGAGGTCATGGGCGTAGATCGGGACGCGGCGGGGGCGGTCAGCGGGGTAGACACTGATCGGGGCAAGATAGCCTGTGGCTAGCTGGTCGTGGCGGCGGGCCCCTGGGTGCCGCAAGTTTGGACCAGG
>JAAXJC010000171.1 GCA_012270045.1 Luminiphilus sp. | reverse complement strand
ACTTGGGGTAGCTGGCATTGAAGGAAGCAATGCGGGTGTCGCCTCGGACGTTGCCCTGAGCCTGGTAGCCAGTTCCCCAGGTTTGAGTCTGGATAAAACCGGTCCCAACAGTGTCGAGGCGGGCGAACTGATTACCTGGACGCTGCCCTACAGTAATTTTGGTAACACGGCCGCCACCAACCTCACGCTTACGGATACCCTGCCACCGGGAACCACCTTTGAAAGCGCCAGTGATGGCGGCAGCGAAACAGCGCCGGGATCTGGAGTGGTGGAATGGAATCTGGGCAGCCTGCCGGCATGGGCAGGCGGCTCGGTGCCCCTGCCAGTCCGGGCTGATGCTGGCATTGCCAATGGCACGGTCATTAACAATACGGCGACGCTCGCGGCAAGCAACGCTCCCCCGGCAATCGCCAGTGCCTCTGTGGTAGAGCGCAGTCACACCGAGTTGGAGGTGGACATTACTGCCACTGCTGACCCCATTCCTGCAGGCGATACCGAGACCTTCACCGTTAACTGGGGCAACATCGGTAATCAGGACACCACCAATGCCGTTATTACCGCATCGATACCCCCCGATTCCGACTTGGAGGGCACCCCCAGCAACGGCGGCACCCGGGTCGGCAGAACGGTGCAATGGTCGGTTGCCGATCTGGACGCTGGCGACAGCGGCAGCGCGACGTTTACGGTACGCACGGTAGCGCCCCTGAATAATGGCATCCGCCTGACCAGCGTGGCGGACATAAGCGCTGATGACGGGCTGCCCAAGTCGGCTTCGGATGACTTCATGGTCAGCAGCTCACCGATCTGGGTTAAGGCCAAAACACCCGACGCCACCAGCCTGGTACCGGGCGACTTTGTTAACTTTGATATCGACCTGATTAACCTGGGCAACGAAAGTGCGACCCAGGTGTCCGTGGTCGATAATCTACCCCCGGGGCTGCAGGTCGACAGTGCGGGACAATCCGGCGTCGTGGATACCGCTGCCAATACCGTGACCTGGACCCTTGGCACGGTTGCTCCCAACGCACCCGTCACGCTGACAGTGCGTGCTCGGGTGTTGGCGGCCGATACCACCTTGATCAATACCGCCACAGTAAGCAGTTTTGAGTTACCGGATGTGATCGTTACCGGCAGCCTGAACTCGGGTGACCAGCCACCGATTCCGGTCCTGCCCAGGGATATCTACCTGTGGCTGCTGTTGACGGCAATGGGGCTGATGGCGTGGCGATACCAGCTTCGGTCTCGGCGGTTCAGGGGCAGCAGATAAGCCGCACCGACAATGGAACGGCCGGCTCCGGGACACCCGGTGGCCCATGAAGCGAGTGCCAGGGCGGCAGCTGTACCGTTAGGTGTTGGCGTGCCTGAAACGCCAGCAGTGGTGAATGTCTGGGCGCCGGCGGAAATCCTCGGGAATGGTCTCTGCCCTGATGTCCTCCACGCGATAGCGGCTGACCAGCTCCTCCGCCAGCTGGAAACGCCGATGATTGTTCGAGAAGTACAGGGTGCCATCGTCGCTCAACACCGCCATCGCCGCGTCAATCAGGACCACATGGTCCCGTAAGATGTCCAGAGTGCCCTCGGTGGCCTTGGAGTTGGAGAAAGACGGCGGATCGAGCAATACCAAATCGTACTTGCGTCCACAGCCCCGCAACCACTCCAGACAATCGGCCCGCTCTACCCGATGCTGGCGATCGGACAGCCCGTTCAGAGCAAGATTTTCACCAAGCCAGGTCAGGTAGGTGTTGGACAGGTCAACACTGGTAGAAGTCGTGGCGCCCCCCAGCGCCGCATGGACAGTCGCGGCCCCGGTGTAACAGAACAAATTAAGGAAATGCGTGCCCCGCGCCTCCTGTGCCAGGCGCAGTCGCAGTGGCCTGTGATCCAGAAACAGGCCAGTATCCAGGTAATCATGCAGATTGACCAGTAACCTGGCCGCCCCCTCCGACACCGTCAGGCGCTCGCCCTTCCGGTCGAACTTGCCGTATTGCTGGCCGCCCCGCTGTCGCTGCCGACGTTTGGCGGGCACGGGCTCATCCGCGGGTAACGCCGCAAAGGCCCTCGTTGCCGCCAGGGCATCTTCGAAACGGGTTTGCGCCGCATCAGGATCCACTTTTTTCGGCGCGGCATACTCCGCCACATGGGGGTGGCCTTCGTAGATGTCGATGGCCACCGCGTATTCGGGCATATCCGCGTCGTAGAGTCGGTAGCAACTGGTGCCGGTATTACGGAGCCAGGGCTTCAGGCGACGGTGGTTCTTGCGCAGCCGGTTGAGCAGCATGGCGGCGCCCTCGGACAAAGGCGCGGCTTTGTTTGGCGGGGGCGAGCTGTCGGTTGTCCTGGTGTGCCCAGACCGATCCGCAAGACGGTTGTCGGAGGTCATCTCGAACAGCAGGAGTTGCACATCGATGGCGCCGTTGTGGAACCCGTAGCGTTTGTGGCTGCGCAACCCGACGGCACGGCCCAGTTCAACATTCCCAGTCAGGATACCCGCCCGCCAGCCCTGAAACTCTCGATGCAGCACCTGCCCCAATTCCTGGTACAGCAGCGCCATCGCCTCAGTTTCACCGAGACGCTCACCCCAGGGTGGGTTGCAGACCAGCAGACCGCTGGGCATAGCCCGATGACTGGGCCGCACCAATTCATTCAGCGCCTTGGGACGTACCCGAACCAGGGACTGTAAATCCAATGCCCCAATGGTCGCCTCGGAACGCCGTATGGCTCGAATGTCACCGTCATAGCCC
The DNA here is from genome assembly GCA_012270045.1 of Luminiphilus sp. Taxonomy (GTDB): domain Bacteria; phylum Pseudomonadota; class Gammaproteobacteria; order Pseudomonadales; family Halieaceae; genus Luminiphilus. Next base: position 912 of record JAAXJC010000171.1, on the reverse strand, counting down.
CGCAACTCCACCCCTGTAGGAGCGGACCTCACCTGACTCGCGGCTTCTGCCTTGATTGCCTGCCACTGTTGGGGGTTGTGACCCAGCCAGCCATCGAAACCCCAGGAGCGTCGGTCCAGTCCCGGCGCCCGACCCGTAGCCATCATGGCAGCCTCTATCAGCAGGGTGCCCGAGCCGCACATGGGATCGATCAGGGGCTGTCCCTGCTCCAGCAGTTCCGGCCAACCGCAGCGCAGCAGGATGGCGGCGGCCAGATTCTCCTTCAAAGGCGCCTTGCCGGGGTCAGTACGATAGCCGCGCTGGTGCAAACTGGTGCCCGCCAGGTCGATCCCGACGGTGACCCGCCCACGGTGCATCCGCACATTGATGCGCACGTCAGGGGCCTTGGTATCGACATTGGGCCGTTCCTGACCCCGACTGCGAAATACGTCGACAATGGCGTCTTTGCAGCGCTGGGCACCAAATTGGGTATTGCGGATGCTGTCGGATCGACCCGAGAAATCAATCGCCAGGCTGCCACCGGGGGCGATGTGGTCCGGCCAGCGTAAGTTCGCAATGCCCTGATACAGATCATCGGCATCCGCAGCGGCGAATTCACTGATTTGCAGGATGATGCGGTTGGCAAGTCGACTGGACAAACAGGCACGGTAACCAACGCTCAGCGCCCCCGAGAAGGTTACACCCGCCACCGTCTCCCGAACCTCAGCTGCACCGAGGTCCAGCAACTCGGGGGCCAGTAAACTGCCCACCCCCTTGGGGCAGGTCGCGATGAACCTATAGGGGGTCACAAGTTGCCCTGTTCCAGCACAATGATGCGGCCCAGGATCTTGCGCCACTCGTCGTATTGCTGCTCCAGCGTGCCCGACAGGCGCACGACGTTCTCCCCGGTATCAAGCACCGTCGGCGCGGTCT
>JAAXJC010000064.1 GCA_012270045.1 Luminiphilus sp. | reverse complement strand
CATCCGGGGGCTGCGTCGGTGGCAACAGTTGATCAACGATGACGAGATTTTTAATGGCATCTTCAGCATCGGGCTGGGAGGCCAGGGTTCGGGCGTAGGCTTCCAGGGCGCCCTGGAGGTCGCCTGCCTTGGCCAGCGCATTACCCTGGTTATACCAATTGTCCGGGTCTTCCGTTTCTTTGAAGTCTTCGGCAGCGTCGTTCCAGTTCCCTGCGCCGTAGTTGGCGGTTCCCCGCCACGCCGGGTTTTCAAATAGTGTTGCTGCGGTAGCCGTATCGCCCTCTTCCAGGACGGTCGCAGCCTGCTGGTCCGGGGTCTGCCAGAGGAAATCCAATGTCTGTGCCCTGGCCGTGCCAGGCGTCATTAGCGGCATGATCAGTAGGGCAGCCATGGCACCTCGTCTGAATAACGGCAGTAGCACCAGTGCCAGTAGCAGTGCTATCCAGTTGCCCTGGTCCAGCCAGGCATCTGTTTCCCGATCCAATGCAATTTCGCCGGAGTCCATGCTGCCCGGGATGGTGAGTAGACTGTCGATGTCACTGTTGTCCAGGCTGATGCGCGAGAAGCGACCACCCAATGCGGTCGCATGGGCCTGTAGGGCGGCGGCGTCCAAGCCTGGAATGACGATATCGCCATTGTCGTTGCGCAGGAATCCTCCGTCGCTGCGAGGAATAGGCGCTCCCGTCCCAGTGCCAATACCCAGAATTGCTATATCGATCGCAGCATCGAGTTGGTCAGCGATCAGCGCGGGTTCAAATTTTGGCATGCCATCGGTCATCAACAGAATTTGCCCACTGGCCGCCCCTGCGGTTTGCAGTAATGACAGGGCCCGTTCCAATGCTTCGGTTGGGTTGGAGCCAGGCAGGGGCATAATGTCGGGTGACAGTGCCGTCAACAGGTTCTCAATGGTGCGGCGATCATCAGTGAGTGGCGCCACCACGTGGGCGTCGCCCGCATAAACCACGAGGCCGGTCACCCCTTCGTCCCGCTCGGCCAGCAGATCCATGATTTTCTGCTTTGCCCGTTGTACCCGACTGGGCTGTATGTCCGCGGCTGCCATGGAGGCGCTGAGATCAAGGACGATCACCAGCGCATCGGCCCGCTGGAAAACCGGCACATCAATCTTGCTGAAACTGGGCCCGGCAATGGCGAGCACTGCCAGTGCCAGCCAGATCACCGTCCACCAATGATTCCTGGAGGTCCTGGTCTCGCCGGTGCCTGTCATCAGGTGGGGCAACAGGTGGGGGTCGATCACCCTGGACCAACTTGCAGAGGAGCGCACCCTGCGCCAGATCATGAAGATCACCGCTGGCAGCACCAGCAGTAGCCAGAAGGCCTGGGGGTGCAGGAGGTGAAAATCCATCTCAGGCATGGGCCCCGGACCCCGGCTGGCTGCGACTCAGGAACCGGGGCCCGCTGCGCAGCAGAATGATCAGAAAGGCGAGCCAGAACGCCGTTGCCACCGGGATACGTGTCAGGGATTCAACCGGTCGGAAAGTGGTTTTTTCCTGCTCAACGGGTTCCAGGTCATCCAGTATTTTATAAATCCCCTGTAATTCCTGGGGTGTGCGTGCCCGGAAGTACTGACCGCCGGTGGCCTGGGCTATGGCGGCCAACAGCGCTTCATCAACCTCCGCTGATGAATTGCCACCGGTACCCAAACGGCGGCTGATACCGATGGTGTAGACCCGAACCCCCATTTCAGATGCCAGCGCCGCGGCTTCCATCGGATCGACGGTGCTGGCGGTATCCTGTCCATCGGTCAGCAGTACCAGCACCCGGGAATCGGCGGGACGTTCACGCAACCGTTTAACGGCCAGTCCCAGCGCATCCCCAATGGCCGTATCCTCACCCGCAAAGCCCAGTTGGGCCTCTTCGATAAATTGGCCAACGGTTCGGATATCAAAGGTCAATGGCGCCTGTACATAGGCTCGCGTCCCGAACAGTATCAGCCCCACCCGGTCGCCACTTCGACGTCGGGTGAAATCCGCGGCAATCGCCTTGACCGCAGTTATTCGGGATACCAGGCTGTTGCCCACCTGCATGTCCTCAATTTGCATGCTGCCGGACAGATCAATGGCCAATAACAGATCACGCCCGGAATTGGGCAGTTCAATGGGCTCGCCTATCCATTGTGGCCTCGCTGCCGCCAGCACCAGGCATAGCCAGACCATGGCGAGCAGCAAGGTATTCAGTGAGCGCCCCTTGAAAGCCGATGTGGAACTGCCCGATAAATCCCGCCAGCGGCCGGCGAAAGGTGCCCGAATAGCGCCCTGTTCACCTGGAGTCGCCGCTTTGAACAGGCGCATCAGCACCGGCAGCGGTAGCAACAGCAGTAGCCAGGGATAAGCCAGTTCAATCACCGGCTACCTCCGGACTGCTTGCACTGTGTTGGCGAATCCATAGGGCTGCGCCCTCCACCAGTGCCGCGGGTGCGGCATCCCCGGGGTTCCGGTAGGCATTTGCCAGCGGGCTGAGGCACTGTGGGTCCAGGGCAGGGCAGCTGTCCTTCAGCAGTGACAGCCACGCTTCACCGTGCAGCGCGGCCACCCGCTCCCGGGGCCAGCCCCGGAGAGCGGTCGCTTTCAGCAGGGTATTGACCTGTTCGAGGGTGGCCGCGCCATCCTCAGCAATTACACCCAACTGTTTGAGGGCCAGCCGCCGATAGCGATTATGTTGTCGTCGCTGCCAGAGCCAACGTGCCAGCAGCAGCAGTCCGACGCAGGCCAGCATGATGACCAGCCACCACCCCGGCGCCAATGGCCACCAGCCCACGGGATCGGGGACCCGGAGCGGTGCCAATTGGTCAAGCAAGCTGGTTGGATCCATGGCCAGTCCTCAGCGCGCTGCGAAATAACGCTGCAGCACAGGCAGCGGTGCCAGCTCAGTGCTCAGCGGTATCAGTGGAATACGCAGCCCCTGGTAGGCACTCCGCAGTGTCTGGATGTGCTGCTCAAAGTCATCCCGGTAGCGGGTCGCCAGACTCCTGTTGCCGGTTTCAAGGCTGCTGCGGCCCCGGTGGTCGCTCACCACATAGTGGCCTGCTTGGGGCAATTCCCGTTCCAGGGGATCGAACACCCTGATGCCGGTTATTTGCACGTGCTTCACCAGCCTGCGCAAGGTCTGGAGCACATCGGGATCCAGCCCGTCATGGAAATCACTGATCAGGAACAGCGTGCTGCCTGGCCGGGCAATGCGCTGGATCTGTGTGAGCTGCTCGCCCAGGGGCAGGGACAGTGCCCCAGGGTCGCTTTCGGTTGCAGCAGCCATCTCTCCGATGACGGAGAGTACGGTATGTCGCGATCGGGCCGGTCGGATATCCCTGGCGCTGTCGCCCGAGACCACCATGCCGCCTACGCGCTCCCCGTGGTCCAGGGCAGACCAGAGCAGCAGGCTGGCGGTATGGGCGGCGAGTACGGATTTGAAGCAGTTTCTGGAGCCGAAATGCATGGGCGCCCGCAGGTCTACCGAAACCAATACCGGTCGCTCCCGTTCCTCATGGAACAGCTTGGTGTGGGGTTCCCCGGACCGGGCGGTTACGCGCCAGTCGATGGCCCGCACATCATCCCCCGCCGTGTACTGCCGGACCTCATCAAACTCCACACCGCGACCCCTGCGATGGGAACGTTTGGCACCCGCCAGATTAGCCAGGGCGCGGTTGACCTTGGTGACATTGAGGAAGCGGGCGGAGAAGCGAGCCGCTATCAGGCTGCCGCGATCAATGATGGCGCCCTGGGGTGTTTGCTCTAGGGGCGTTTTCACAGTCAGCCTACGGGCACCGTCTCAAGTAGGCGGTTGATGACCTGACTGCGTGTGATCCCCGAGGCTTCTGCTTCGAAGGAAAGGATCAGCCGGTGCTTGAGACAGTCAAGCACCACTGCCTGCACGTCGTCGGGGCTGACGTAGTCCCTGCCCTGCAGGTAGGCATTTGCCCTGGCGCAGCGGTCCAACGCAATGGTGGCCCGGGGGCTGGCGCCGAATTCAAGCCATTCGGCCAATTCAGCGTCGTAGAGTTCGGGGTTGCGTGAACCCATGACCAGTTGCACCAGATAGGTCTCCACGGCCGGGGCCATGTGCAGGGCCAGCACGTCCTGACGCGCCCGGAAAATCGCTTCCTGGGACAGTGGCTCCGGGGGGGGCGGGGCGCTGCCAATGGCTTCGTTGCGGGCCAGCTTCAGAATGAGCGTCTCGGCATCCGCATCCGGATAGGAGACGTTGACCTGCATGAGAAAGCGATCCAGCTGCGCTTCGGGCAGTGGATAGGTGCCCTCCTGCTCGATCGGGTTCTGGGTGGCCATGACCAGAAACATCTCCGGCAGTGGATAGGTGCGCATGCCCACGCTGACCTGCCGTTCCGCCATGGCCTCCAGCAGTGCCGACTGCACCTTGGCCGGGGCACGATTGATTTCATCAGCGAGGATGAGATTGTTGAAGATCGGTCCCTGTTGAAATTCGAAGTTGCCCTGCTGGGGCCTGAAAATATCCGTGCCGGTTATGTCCCCGGGCAGCAGGTCGGGGGTGAATTGGATACGGTGGAAGCTGCCTTCCACGCCGTCAGACATCTGCTTGATGGCTCGGGTTTTCGCCAGTCCCGGCGCCCCCTCCACCAGCAGATGCCCGTCGGCCAGCAGGGCAATCAGCAATTTGTGGATGAGGTCTTCCTGGCCAATGATTTGACCGGAGAGCCATTGTTCAAGATCTTGCAGCGGTGTCGTGGTCACGGGCTGGTCTCGATGTTCCGGATCAGGAGGATATGGGTCCAGCTTGGACAAAAACAAGTGCTTTGAGTTCGCCGCGCCAGCCGGAAAATGCTTCCGCAAGCGGTTTGCGGCGGCCCTCGGGGTTCACTTCCCGCCCCGTTGCCGGGTTGCTTTCTGTAGCAGTTGAGCCCGCCATTGCCTTGGGGGGGCAATCCCGTTGCTGTGTGACCCAACTAACTCCCGCCAGGGTCGCCTGCTGGCAAAGGGTGCGGGTGGGCAGACCTCAAGGCGGCGTCGCCCAGTGTGCGGGAACGCCCGCTTACCGGGCGCACAGGCGTCCAATACGGTTCCCCGCCCCGAGCAGGGATCAAGAAACCCCCTGGCTATGGATGGACCGGCGCCGCGGCGATCCGGCGGCGGCGCAAGAGGTGAGATTGGGGTGGGAAGCTGCTTGCCGGGTCAGAACCCTGACAACTTATGGCAACCGGTGATGCCGTTCAGGCCATTCCATTTATCGATTCGGCCTTCGCGCCAACCTTGCAGCCAGCTGGTCTGGTGGGGTCCACCCCGATGGGGGCAGTCTTCACGGGAACGGCCGGACAGACCGAATTGATAGCCTCGCTCGAAGGCTCGTTTGACCATGTCACGCTTGGGTCTACGCATGGTTACATCTCCAAAAATATCTTAGCCATAGGTCCGCGGGGCTGAATCGGCGTCGCCCGCGGGTGGGGTTTTGGGTTCGGAGTGGCGTGGTTTGGGGCGGGGAAAACGCCCGGTGCGAGGGACATGGGTCCCTCCTTGGCCCTGATTTCGACAGGGGCGCCCCTTGGCGGGGTCGGGTGATATCTTCAATGTGTAAATAATTCACAAATTTATAAAAACAGACCTGTCTGTGGCTGTCGAGAATCATTTGGTTCTAAGCAGGGGGTAGATGCTGGCAATCAGTGATCAAACCCTAGATTGATTTTGGTATTAGCCCGCTAAGTCATTGCTCTGCTGATAAAAATACTGGCGCCTCTGTTGCTGCCAGAGCAACTGCATAACAGGCATTGGGGTTTATCAACAAGCGGCGCGGTTTTGCGGTCAGTTTTTGTTCCCCGGGGGCGTCGTTCCGGGCAGTGGTCCTGGGTGGTCAAGAGCAACCGTACCTGTTTTTGTCCAGGTTTCGGGTGATCTGTGTCCAGAACGGGGTCGTAAACCGAGCATCGGAACGACCACAGGTTGATCCCAGCATGTCTTGCAAAGGTTTCAAGCCATCTTCCCCCAGATGGTTTTCCTTCCCCGGCCCCAGCGGCCGGGGTTTTTTTTGCCTCAGATTCCCTATTCGCGCAGCCGTGGTCGCAGCGCTGCTTGGCTTGGGTGGCTGCAGTTCGCCGGGCCTGGAGGAACATCCCGTTGCCCAGCCTGAAATGCGCCCCGAGGTGTTCTTTGACGGTTTCCTCACGGCCCACGGCGTTATCAAGGATTGGCGGGGAGGGGTTGCACGCCAGTTCAACGCCGATATCGACGCCTGCTGGCGCGATGGTGTCGGTACCCTGGACGAATCCTTTGTCTTTGACGACGGCGAGACCCAGCAACGGGTTTGGACCCTGACCCCTGACGGCGACCGTACTTACGTGGCGACGGCGGGTGATGTAGTAGGGAACGGCACTGCCCGCTGGCAGGGCAGCGCTTTTTATCTGGACTACACCCTGCGGATTGAGTTGGAGGATGGTCCGATCGATGTTCGCATTGATGACCGCATGTATCGCGTCAGTGACCGGGTGCTGATCAATCAATCAAAGCTGAAGAAATTCGGTCTGGGCGTTGGCGAAATCCTGCTGACGATTATCAGGCACCCCGACACCGCCGTTGAATGCGATCTGAACTGATCACCCGCGCACTGGGTTTTGCCGGGTTGCTGCCGTTCTACCTGTTTCTGGCTGGCCTGCTGTGGCTTGTGGATTATCCCCGGGCACTTTCCGCCCAGGGCTTCATCATCTATTCTCTCGCCATATTGTGCTTTCTGGCCGGTGCTGTTTGGGGCGATGCCCGGCGTTTGCCCCCGGAGCAGCAAACCTGGCGGCTGTTGGTGAGCAATGGTCTGGTAATTTTTGCTGTGGTGAGCCTGCTGACGGCGCAACTGGTACTCGCGGCTTTTCTTCTCATGCTCGGCTATCTGGCGCTGCTCTGGTACGAGCGTCGTGTGGACAGTCACCGGGACTGGTACTCCGCGATGCGCGCGCAGCTGACATCGGGCGTGGTTATTGCTCATATGCTGTACATGGGTGTGCACAGCGCCGGGGCCTAGGGCTACGTGACTGACAGGAATTATCATGGACGATGGGGGTTTAAATGACTGGGGATAATCGAGACTGGATACTGCATCACTACGAGGAATCGCCCTACGCGGAAAAGATTCGCCTTATGTTTGGGCATGCCGGCATTCCCTGGTCCTCGGTGCTGTCGCCGCCCATGCCGCCGCGACCCAATCTCGACCCTTTGACCGGCGGCTACCGGCGCATTCCCGTGGCACAGACGGGCGCCGCTTTCTTCTGTGACTCCGCCTTGAGCGCCCTCGAGATTGACAGTGCCTCGGATCGTCGGGAGCTGCGTCCGGACTCGGTGGCCGATGACCGCTCAGAGCTGGTTGCCAGAGCCCAGGGCGACGTGTTTTTTTCCATCATCACCAGTGAACCACCCCTGAAAATTTTGGGTGCGCTGCTGGGAAAATTCGGTGTCAGGCAAACCTACCGTTTTTTCAAGGATCGATCCGGCATGATGAAAAACGCCACCATCAAGCCGCCGTCCGGGAAGCGGGCCGGGGCCGTTGTGGAGAGCTTTTTCAAGGATCTTGATGAGCAACTGGCAGCCAGTGATTTCCTCAGTGGCGATGGGGTGGGTTACGCGGATTTCGCCGCCATCCATCCGGTCAAATTCAAACTCGATCTGATGGGGACAGAGCTGCCCGAGAACCTGGTCAACCTCCGGCGCTGGTATGACGCCATGCTGCAGCCCGGACACGGTGCGCGTACTGAGTTGGCTCCGGGTGAAGCCTTCGACATAGCTCGCGACGCTGAACCCCGGGAGCTGCCTCCCAGTGAAACCCATGAGTTGTTGCAACAACAGGTGAGCATCGCGCCTGCTGACTACGGCATGGTTCCGGTTACGGGTGAACTGGTAGCGGCTACGCCGGAACGCTTCATCATCGGTCGCCAAACCGAAGGGTATGGCACCCTGCACGTCCACTTTCCAAGGCAGGGATACGCCCTCAAGCCGGCCCAATCCAGCTAATTCGAGGCAACAGGGAACCATGACCAAAGGCTACGCGTTGATTACTGGCGCCTCGGCGGGGCTGGGTGCTGAATTCGCCCGCCAGTTGGCGTCACAGGGTTGGAATTTAATTCTGGTGGCCAGGCGTGAAGCCCGACTGGTCGACTTCGCCCGGGAACTGGCGGATTCTTTTGGGGTGACAGTTCGTACCTGTGTCGCCGATCTGGTTGATCCCGAAGCCCCGGCAGCGGTGGAGCAATTTTGCCAGGCAGAGAATCTGCAGGTGGATTGGCTGGTCAATAACGCCGGTGTGGCGGGTCCTGACCTGCTGGAGGATCGGGACTGGTCGCAGCAGCGCGATTTTTTTCAGCTGATGATGTTGTCGGTAGCTGAGCTGTGTCACCGCTTTGTGCGGGGGATGGCTGACCGTGGCTTTGGCCGAGTGGTTAATGTGGCTTCGGTGGCAGGTCGTATTCCCCGTTCCGGGGGTTGCAACTACGGGCCCAGTAAGACCTATCTGGTGGCCCTGTCTGAGGAGCTCAACCTGACCGTAGCGGGGCGGGGCGTTAATGTGTCCGCCCTTTGCCCGGGCTTTACCCATACCGATTTCCACCAGACCGCCGGCCTGAGTGACATGAAGGCCCAGATGCCAAAGTGGCTGTGGTACAGCGCCGATGTCGTGGTCAGGGATGGCATCCGTGGGGTGGAGTCGTGCAAGCCGGTGGTTGTTTCCGGGCGCCTGTATCGCTGGTTGGACCCGCTGTTTCAGTCGGTGCTGACCCGCAGGCTGTTTCGCATCAAGGCCCGGCCCGACTGAGTTCTGCTTCCCCCGAGTGGTACCGGGCGACCCAGGCCTTGGGCGAACACTGGTTGAGTGCCCGGAACGAACGCCGGAAATTGGCGGCGTTTTCATAGCCCAATTCCGCAGCAATCGCTTCCACACTGGCACCCTCCAGCAGCATGCCCTTGGCGTAATTATGTGCGGCATGCAGCTTGAGTTCCCGAAAGGTAGTTTGCTCTTCCATCAGGCGCCGGCTGAGGGTGCGAGGCGACAGGTGTAGTGACTCTGCTATGTCACCGATGTCGGGCAGGGGCGGGCGCTGCGCCTGCAGCAGGCTGCGCAGGTGGCGGGTGTAGGGCTGGTCCCCCGGCTGGGTTGAGGCTTGCAACTGCTCGCCCAGGTGGCGCCGGGATAACTGCCAGACCTCCGGGTTGCTGTATGGCGATCGTATGGCCAGCCATTCGGTGGGAAATTCGAGCCCGGTAAAGCGGCAGTTGAAGCTCAGCGGCCCCTCCAGGACCGCCTCCAGGGCACCGCTGTGGGGTGGGGCGTTATCGGCGACCCGAAAATGTATCCTGCCTGCAGCATTACCCACCAAATCCAGCAGGTAGTCCTGGAGCAGCAGGAACACTGTCTCGGCGTGCAGCAGCAGGGAACTGCCCAGATCCCGGTCGGTCTCCAGGGCAATCCGGGTCGACAGGGGGCCCGGTGATAGCTGGAAGTGCAGGTAGTCAGCCTCCAGGGTTGAGAAGCTCGACATGGCCTGCACGCCATCACCCAACGTAGGTGCCGACATCATGGCGGTACCCATCATGCCCAGTGTGGCAAGCCGATTACGGCTGGATATCAGGGTTCCCAGGGGGACTTCGCCGACGATGCGGCGGGCGTTGTCCAGCAGGCGCAGAAAATCCCTGGGATCCAGCTTGCTGATTTGCCAGAGGCCATCTGGCGTGACATCGCAGTCGTCAAATAGCGCCTTTTCGTCCAACTTGCGTATGGAGAACTCCCGGTGAACCAGGCGCGCATAGTGGGCACTTATCATGTTTTTACCCCCTCAAGGCGCATAATGACACCTTATTGGCGCAACAGGAACGGTACCCAGCCCTTGCTTTGGGTTAAATTAGCGGCCTGATATGGGAGCTTGAAGATGTCAAATCGAGAGCAAATACAGGCGATGAAACGTTCCGCCAATGACCACTGCGACACCCTGGCCTGGCCCACGGTTGTGTTGGCGGCGGTTGTAGTACCCGCTTATTTCCTGACGCCGGTGGCGGTGGTGGCCTGGGGCTTACCCGTTATCGCGGGCGTTATCATCATGGGGTTGTTGACCTATGCCGGCTACACCGCGCTACACGAGTCTGTGCACGGTGCCGTTTGCGGTGGCCAACAGCGGCACCGATGGCTCAACGAACTGGTGGGTCACGCGGCCGCAATACCCCTGGGGATTCCCATGTCGGCCCACCGCTATGAGCATTTTCTGCATCACAACCACACGAACAAACAACATGAAGATCCGGACCTGGTCTGCGCTGATATGACCAACAGTGTGTGGCGCATGGTGGCATCCCCTGTGATCCTGTTTGGCAACCAATACAGCCTGTTCCTGAGCGGTCGCTGGGGTACGGCTCACACCGAACTGCGTCGCACCTTCGTGCTGGAGACGGTGGCCATCGTGTTGAGCCGGGTATTGCTACTGGCTGCTCTGTTTGGCCCGGTGGCGGCCAGTGCGGGAGCGCCTTTACTGTCCGTCGCCGTGGATGTGTTCCTGACTCTTGTGCTGGGACCGATTCTGGGCATGGTGCTGCTGGTCTATCTGTTTGCTTATCTGGTGCATGTGCCCCATTCGGTTCAGGGTAAGTTTCTCGATACTTCCATTTTTGTATTGCCCCGCTGGTTCCGCGGCCTGGGTACCTGGTGCTGGGGATTCCAGAACTATCATGGCATTCACCATGCCTTCCCGAGGGTGCCCTGGTATCGCTATCGAGAGGTGTTCGAGGCCAACCAGGAAGCCCTGATGGAGCAGGGTATGCCCACCTTCGAGCTGTCAGGCTTGAACTGGCGACGCGTAAACTGAGTATTAACCCCGGGACCATTATTCCTGCACACGCAGCCACTGGTAAGGAGACCAACCATGCCCGTAATAACCTTCATCGAATTCGACGGTACCGAACACCAGGTCGATGGTGAGTCCGGCATGACCGTGATGGAGACGGCCATGAAGCACAATATTCCCGGTATCGATGCCGATTGCGGTGGCTCTGCCGTCTGTGGCACCTGCCATTGCTTTGTCGAAGCTGCCGGGCCGCTGCCCGGTGTTGAGCCCCAGGAAGAATCCATGCTCGGTTTGCGGCCCGACCGGGAAGCCAACTCCCGACTCAGTTGCCAACTGCAGATCAGCGATCAGATGGACGACATGACGGTTCGTCTGCCGGAATTCCAGATGTAGCAACACCCGGCAGGACCCACGGTCGCCCCCCGGAACCACGGGGCGCAAATGGAATTGACCACGTAAGAGGCTGAGCCAATGAACCAGGCCGTTACCCAGAAGGACGGGTTGCCCGACCCACTGACCACGCCACTTGATCAACTCGATGTGGCTGATCCCCGCCGGTTTGAACACGATACCTGGCAGCCCCTGTTTGAGCGTTTGCGCAGGGAATCCCCGGTGCACTACCAGGCCCATGGGCCCGGCGGGCAGGGTGCCGACGGCGACTTCTTTTCAATCACCCGCTATGAGGACATTGTTGAGGTTGAGAAGAATTGGCAGGCGTTTTCCTCGGAGCCTTCCATTGCCATCCTCGACCCCGAGCCCGACATGTCGGTGCAGATGTTTATTTCCACTGATCCGCCTCTGCACGACGACCAGCGCCGTGCTGTGCAGGGAGTAGTGGCGCCCCGCAACCTGCGGGAGTTTGAACTACTGATTCGTGAGCGTACCCGGGAAACCCTGGATGGCCTGCCCGTGGGTGAGACCTTCAATTGGGTGGATCGGGTGTCCATCGACCTGACCACCAAAATGCTGGCCACACTTTTTGATTTCCCCCAGGAGCAGCGGCATTTGCTGACTCACTGGTCCGATACCGCGACCTCGGATGCACGCATCACCGCAGGCCGTGGACTCAGCATCGACGAGCGTAGGGTGATCATGATCGAAATGCTGGAGTGCTTTACCAAGCTCTGGCACCAGCACAAAGCCGATGATCGGGAGTCCTTCGACCTGATCCGCATGCTGCAGCGTGATCCCAAGACCGCCAACATGGTGGACGACCCACTGTCCTACATGGGCAACCTGATGCTGCTGATCGTGGGTGGCAATGACACCACTCGCAATTCCATGACCGGTGGTGTGCTGCACCTGCATAACAATCCCAGCGAATTTGCCAAGCTGAAGGCCAATCCCGGGATCATCCCGTCAATGGTGTCGGAGATCATTCGGTACCAGACGCCGCTGCCCCATATGCGCCGTACTGCGACCCGGGATGTCGAACTCAATGGCACCCTTATTCCAAAGGGCAGTCGCGTGGTGCTGTGGTACATCTCGGGCAACCGAGACAGCGACGCCATTGCCAATGCCGATCAATTCATCATCGACCGGCCCAATGTCCGCAACCACCTGTCCTTTGGTATGGGTATCCATCGTTGCATGGGCAATCGTCTGGCTGAAATGCAGCTGCGCATTGTCTGGGAAGAAATCCTGCAGCGTTTTGACCGCATAGAAGTAATGGGCCCACCGGTAAGGACCTGCAACAGCTTTGTCCGGGGTTACCACGAACTGCCGGTAATGCTGCACCCGCTTGTTTGAGGCAGGCCCAGCAAGCCGCTAGATCTTTCAGTCCAAAGGTGAAAACAGGCGAACAAGAAAAAACCCGGCCAATGGCCGGGTTTTTTCTCGGTCCGATGCTTAGTCAGTATCAATTCGCAGTAGGGTGCGACCGACCGGTGAGCCATCTATCGTGTATTCGATCATTCCCATGGATTTGGTGTCTGATTCAAGGCCCTCCCAGGTCACGCTAACTGTATTACTTGCACCAAGGACGGCGTCCGGAGGGGTCAGGATTGAGGTATTACCCTGATCCCCAATCAAGGAAAAGCTGAATAGGGTGTAGTCCGTGTCAGGCCCTTCGGTATCAAAGCCGTGTATGATCACTAGAAAGCTCCCTCCATCTGACTGGGGGTTAACAATATCTACGTGCTCGGCGCTGGTATCATTGAAACTTAAGTCGACAAGTGCCAAATCCTCGCCAACAAATTTCAGCACAAGTAGTTCTAGATCGTCCACGCCACTGGTGTATTCATCGAAGAGTGCGATGCGCTGATAGCGCGTACCGGGGGGTATGGTTACTAACTTAAAATCAAGACCTACGCGGTCCTCTGATCGCAGTGCGGCGCCTAAATTATTGGTCGGGTCGTCAAGAACTCGACCTTCATAGGTTTCAGCTGCGGACATCCCCGAAAAAACCGTGCCGAAATCACCTGATGCGCCAAATGCAACATCAAACTCCGCGGTGCCTGTTTCACCTACTTCGGTTATTTCCCCGGGAGCGTCCAGTATCACCGGGCGCACCACAATCGGGCTGCGTGCACTGGTGTCAGCGTTAAACCAGGTGATACTCCCCTCGCTGAAGCTGCCGATGGCAGCGTTTTCAGCGGGCGTGAAGGTTATGCTGTAGTCCGCCTCCCCACCCGGAGGTAATGTCAATGTCGTGGGGTCCAGTACCGTGTCTATGCCCGGCGGCGCTTCAACTGTCGCTGTGAATGTGGCCTCGCTGTCACCTGCATTTGTCACCCTTCGAACGACCCGCTGCTGCGCGGTAAGGGCGCCGATGGCAATAGAGGGATAGTTGAGATCAGATGGGTCTATGCCCGCGGAGGGGCAGACGCCATCAGGGAGTTCACCCGTGCCGCACAGATAGAGGAACCAGTCATTTAAATCCGCATCGTAAACCAGACCGGGATTGTCAGCGGCGTTTGGTTGTACGAACCCAGCGCCGTAGTCCAGGGCTCCACCTATGATGGGTATGCCCTGATTCGTATTGGTGGTTGCAGAGGTCATCAGCGCTGATTTGATCTCGGCCGGTGACCAGTCGGGGTGACGCTGCTTGAGAAGTGCGGCGACACCTGCAATGTGTGGGCTGGACATTGATGTCCCGCTATATGCACCAAAATTCTCGCCCTTGGCACTGTAGGGCGACACGGCTGCGATGATATCCACTCCCGGGGCGAGGATGTCGGGTTTAAGTAGATCTCCTTTGCCGGCTAGTGCTGGGCCCCGCGAAGAAAAATTGGCTACTTCGGGGGCTTCGACGATTAGTTGTTCGCCTGCTGTGATTTCAGCATGGGCTTCCCCCGATTGCGCGTAGGCTCGGATTGCTGCGCCGCTGGCGGGGTCCACATGAATGCTCGGTACGAAGTGAAAATCGGCACTAATTGATTGCCCGGAGTCTTCGAGGTTGGCGAGGATCATGCCGATGCCTCCTGCCTGTGCCACAGCGTAGCTCTTTACAACCAGTGCGGTATCACCGCGATCGCACAGGACAACTTTCCCCGCGATGCGATTACTGTCGAGGGTCCCAGGAAAGCACAATTGGGCTTGTTCAAGCGTATCGTCGTCAGCGGCTGCATCACCGGAGTAAATCAGCTCACCCTCTACGCCCCTGCTAACGGTTTTACCTTCAAATGATCTACCGTCGCCAAGGATTACATCACCAACCCAGTCACGATCATTTGTGCTGGCTGCAACGGTGGTCATCCAGGGTACATTGTGGTTCACCGAACTTGCCCGTCCAGAATTACCTGCAGACGCGGCAACGAATACTCCTGCGTCCGCCGCATAGAGAAAAGATATGTAAACGGAGAACAGGGAACTCTCTCGAGAACCGGAAATGGAGAAGTTCAGTACATCAACACCGTCTATGACCGCTTGATCGATGGCCGCCACGCTGTCGCTGGTGAAGCACCCGCTCTGGGTGCCATTCACGCTCTGGTAACCAAGTGGGCCAGCATCACCCCAGCATACCTTGTATATAGCTAACCGAGCGCGCGGGGCCATGCCGCTGGCTTCGCCCAGGTCATACTCGCCGATAGACACAGGCACGGCGGCGTTGCCTGCAGCGGTGCTCGCCATGTGGGTGCCATGTCCATCGGCATCCCGGGCCGATATAAATTCAAAGGGGAATGCATTCAGAATTGCCTCGTCGCCGCCAAAGCCCTGGTTGAACCACTGAGCGCCAATTATCTTTTGGTTGCAATCGGAGGCAGGAAATGATTCACCGGGCACGCAGCGCCCATGCCAACCCGGAATTTGTCGGTAAGAGAGCTTGTCGTCGTTTCCATTTCCTCGCCCGTTGCCATTGGTGCGGGTTCTGTCCGAGAAGCTCTGACTCTCTGGCCAAATACCCGTGTCAATGATGCCGATGATTATGTCCTCGCCCGCGTTTTCAACGCCGCCAAGCGAGTTCCAAACTCCCTGATTGAGGTTCAGCATCTCGGTTGTTGTTATCGTGCTGGGGCGCAGAAGTGCGTCTGATGAGATGGAGAGTACCCCGGGCATCTCGCTCAGCGCTTTGCGCTGTTTACCGGTTAATTTGGCGGCGAAGCCATTGAATACATACTTGTAGCTGTGGACCTTGCGTCCGCCGCCGACTCGTTTCAGTGCTTCATCCTGCTGTGTCAGGAGATAATCCGCGTAAGCAATGACAGCAGGATCGTTCGGATTGAGCTTTTTGTTTTTGCCGGGTTTAGTGCCGCGTAAGCCCTTGATACCACCCTCGTAGGCGACCACTGGTTGCTGTGCCATCTGCACGATGTAGGTATCGGTTTTCGAAATACTCTCGTCTGGTAGGGCAGACAGTATTCCTTCCCGCATAGTTGATGTTACTTGTCCAAGCGCTGCGGGTATCGCCAGCGCCAAGAAAATGCCAACGTGTATCAGCCACTTTGCGACACTCATCCCTAAGTCCTTTTCAGTTGTCTTCCTGTCAACTGCGCCGCCAGTATCCGGCGCTCGAAATCTTATTTCTCAGCCTGTTTCTGCCGTAAGCTCCGGTTTGCCATTTTTGTTAGCGGCGAAAAAATTACGACGCTCATCACATAACTAGTTTATCAACACAAACCAAGCAACAACAATTTCAAAAAATCCGAAATAAATTGCGGTTTGCAGCGTGTTGGTGGTCGAGCGTGGCGACGTGGCCCAGGTTGGCCTGCAAAAGGCCACTGTTGGGGTTTTGGTTAATGGCCGACTTTCTCGGCTTGGGACAGAGTAGTCGGGCGTGCATCAGAGCCGTGTGGCGATAAGCGATAGGGTAGCGTCGGTACAGGGAGCCAAGTGGCACACGAGATCAAGCTCTACAGCGGTGAAATCCGGATCAATGTGCACAGTTCTTCTAACCGGATGCGTGGCATTTAGAGGACAGCCTATCTCGCCTCGCCTGTAGCTGGCGTATCCACCCCGAGTATCGAAGAAGAGTTTTCGTGCCCCCAGGCTTCAGATTCCTGTAATCGGCGCACAGTCACATAGGGCGATCCTATTTTATAGATCGCCGTTCACTTGACGGGTTGGTCTCGCTCTTTCGTGTGTGCCCGAGGGCGCGAAAACTGCGAGGGCGGGCTACAGCGCCCGGCCCCCGGTTTCCTCCAGCAGCGACAGTGACCACAGCGTCAGCACTGCGGCCAGCAGGATGTAAAGGGACACGAAAAAGATACCCAGTTCATTCCAGAGCAACACCGCGATGGTCGGGGCCAGTGCGCCACCGATGATGGCACCGATTTGATAGCCCAATGATGCGCCGGAGTAGCGAACTTCAGTACTGAACAACTCCGTGAAATAGGCAGCCTGGGGTCCGTACTGCATACCCAGAAACGCCAGTCCCAGGGTAATCGCCACGATAATCAGTGGCAGTGAGCCGGTGTCGATCAGCGGGAACAGGGCAAACCCCCACAAGCCCGTGAGAATGGCTCCCCAGCGGTAAATCTTTTTACGGCCGTGTCGGTCCGACAAACCGGAAAACCAGAATTGGGCTGGAACCATAATGCCGGCGGCGATCAGCACGGCGGTCAGCATGGCGTCCCTGGACAGCTCTACCGTGGGTGAGTTGAGCCCATAGGCGACCGTGAAGGCGATCAGAATATAAAAGGTCACCTGCACCGAAAGGAACGCGCCCGCGGCCAGGAGGATACGACGCGGATAGCGGCGCAGTGCCTCAATGACCGGTGAGCGGGGGACGTCAGCGCCGGTGTTCGGGCTATCGCCCTGGGCGGCCTGCAGGGCCTTGAAGGCGTCGGTGTCCTCCAGTTTCAACTGTACGAACAGGGAGATGCCGATCAGGACAATGCTGGCAATAAAGGGCAGTCGCCAGCCCCAGCTCATGAACGCCTCATCGCTCATATTCATGCTGACACCAATGAAGGCGAGATTGGCGAGGATGACCCCGACCGGGGCCCCCGCCTGGGCGTAGGCGCCGTACCAGCCTCGTTTATCGGCCGGCGCACTCTCGGTGACCAGCAGCATGGCGCCACCCCACTGGCCGCCAATGGCCAGTCCCTGGATAAAGCGCAGCAGTACCAACAGCAGGGGCGCGGCAACCCCCACCGTGCCGTAGGTGGGCAGCAAACCGATCAGGGTGGTCGCGCTACCCATCATCATCAGGGCGACCACCAGGGTCTTTTTGCGTCCGACCCGGTCTCCGAAGTGCCCAAATATGAGGCCGCCCACCGGGCGGGCAATAAAGCCCACTGCAAAGGTGCTGAAGGATATGATCAGCAGCACCATGGGCGGCAGATCCTGGGGGAAAAATGCCTTGGGGAAAACAACGGCGGCCGCCGTGCCGTAGAGAAAAAAGTCGTACCACTCAATGCTGGTGCCCGCGAGTGAGGTGAGTGCGACCTTGCGCATATTCCGGCGTTCCGAGACGACGTCGCCCATGGCAATTCCTTTTTTGTTATGTGTTTGCCAATACTATGACACGGAAGCGGCGTCCGTGAGAATAAAGACCCCGGTGGGATGATTTGCCGAGTAATCGGCCGTGGGGTTTAATGATGCGAGTCGACCACCAATTAAGTGAAACGCCCACTCAACATGGCAAGCCGATTTGCTATTCCCGTGCTGTCACTGCTGCTATCCGCCTGCAGTGCCACCGATCCGATACCCCTGGCGGGAAATGAGCTGCCCTATTTTCCGAGTTGCTTGGCCCGGGAGGATGGTGGCTATCAGGAGCGCAAACTGACTCGGCTGAGTTGGTTCCCGGCGCGCTACAACAGTGAGTCCACCATTATTGACGCGAACTGTATATCGGTAGAGCCCTGAACCCCCGGACGAGCACCTGTTCCAATTTGCGTGAGTCTTCGATTGGGCAATGCTGCCGCCCGGTCCGCGTTTTTCCTTGAGCAGCACCTCCACAATAACTCTTGCTACGGGAACTGACCCGGGGCATAAGGACCGGTCTGGCTTGACCGCCCTCGACAAGGCAGCGTAGCGTGCCGGTTTCAGCAAATGACACTCAAGGAGATGGCC
>JAAXJC010000016.1 GCA_012270045.1 Luminiphilus sp. | reverse complement strand
TTTTCGCCAAGTATCCTGTTGAAATGATTCTGTCGCTGTCACCCAAGTCGCTGGTGTCAGTCAATCGTGCCAACCAGCAGATTGGGCGGGATATCTATGAATTGCTGGTGGCCCAGGCGGGCCTCGCCAAATCCCGAAGACTCGCGAGGGCCGGTGAAGTGGCGACCGAACTGGCGGACGCGGTCTGGCGCAAATCGTTTATTGAGCACGGCAAGATCACCACGGATTACCACCATCACGCCAAAATCGCGGTCATTGCCTATCTGGGTTCGGTGATCAATGAGTCACCCAGCTGACACGCCAAGCCTGGCGGGTTGCTGAAGGCTGGGGTAATGAGGGGAGCCAGTGGCTTCGCAGTGCTTTGGCGCACTGTGGGGCGATCGGGAGGACGACGCGGTGGTACTGCCCCGTCACGGGTTCGAGGTGCCTCTTGACTGCCAAAGGCGTCTCGTTGGGCCTAAAGGTGATCCTTTATAAAGGTGATCCTCCATAAAAGTGATCCTCCATTAGGGGCGGTAATCGGCGGACGGGTTGCCGATGCAACGACGATATACTGGGAAGAGAAAGTTGGTTGTGGAAAAAGAATTTATGGAACCCCTGTCACGTCGGTTTGTTCTCAAGGGCCTTTCAGCGGGTGTCGCCCTCGCAGTCCATACACCCTTGGTGATCGCCAGTCGCCGAACCATGCCCGAACTCAAACAGGCGGCTACTTTTATAGAGCACAATGATTTGCCCTGGGCCCTGGAAACACGGCGCAGTCAGTTCGGATTTGGGCCCATAACGCCCACATCACATTTTTTTGTGCGCAATAACCTTCCTTTACCGCCCGCGGCGACCACCGCACAGGGGGACCAGTGGGCCTTTGAAGTTGCCGGTTGTGCCCGCCCGGGCCGTCTGACTCTGGGTCAGCTTAAAGGCATGGCCACGCAAACTGTTGCCAGTGTTTTGCAGTGCTCGGGCAACGGCCGTGCTTTTTTCCCACACCAACCCTCGGGCTCCCAGTGGGGAGTCGGTGCGGCCGGTTGTGCGCTGTGGACGGGCGTCCGAGTAAGAGAGGTGTTTGAGCATTTCGGGGGTGTTATCGGTAACCCCTCATTTCTGACGGCAACCGGTGGTGAGGAGTTACCCCAGGGTGTCGATAGGGATACGGTTGTTGTGGAGCGCTCGGTGCCCATTGGCAAAGGACTCGAGGACTGCCTGTTGGCCTGGGAAATGAATGGCGCGCCCATTACGCCGGTCCACGGCGGACCTTTGCGCTTGATCGTGCCCGGCTACTTTGGCGTCAATAACGTTAAATGGCTGCGACAGATTGCCGCGACTACACAAGAATCAAGCGCCAAAATCCAGCAGTCGGGCTATCGTTTCAGACCCCAGGGAGAGCCCGGTGGGCCTGACTATCCCTCGATGTGGCGCATGCCCGTCAAGTCTTGGTTGAACGGCCCCGGAGCGGATGGTGCTGAGGTGCTTGCGGGTCCGGTGACGCTTTACGGCGTCGCCTTTTCCGGGGAGCGCGGGGTCAGCTCCGTCGATATTTCCGGTGATGGCGGACTGAGCTGGCAGCGGGCGCAACTGGTGGGGCCAGACCTTGGACCCAATGCCTGGCGTACTTTTAGTTTCCAGACCACCCTGAGCGTCGGCGAACACCGCTTTGTCAGTCGTGCCGTCGATCGGGCCGGAGAGCAGCAGCCCCAAGCGGCCACAGATAATCACCGGGGCTACGGACACAACGGTTGGGACGACCATGCTTTGGTCATCACCGCAGTGGCCACCCTGCAAGAGTCCCAGCGTGAACCCGGCCCCCCTGGCGATCCACCGTCGGTGGTGACGCAGCAGCCCCAAACAGAAACCAGGGTGCTGTCCGAGCAGGCGCTGCTGGGCAAAGAGGTGTTCATGTCCGGCGGCCAGCCCGGATGCGGGGTATGCCATAGTCTTCAGTCGGCAGATGCACGGGGAGTGGTGGGTCCCAATCTGGACAAGCTCAAGCCCGGTATGGCCCAGGTGCGCAGCGCCGTTAGCCAGGGCGTTGGCGCTATGCCCGCTTACGGTGGCCAGTTGACCAGCGCTGAAATCGAGGCTCTGGCGGCCTTTGTGGTCGAGTCGACGCAGTAGCGCTGCCTCGTTAAAGGCTGGGGCTGGTAACGGCGCATGTCGCCCAGCTCGCTGACGCGGCGGTTTTATTTTTCCACCCAATAGGCCGACAATGTCACCGGCGCTGGCGGGCCGTCCTCCTTCCGGTCGCAGGCGATAATAATAAGCGGGTCAGGCTATGAACAAGACAGTGGAATATGCACTTTACGGTGCACTCTTCGGTGCACTGTTTCCGTTGATCTCCACGGTGTTTGACCTGCTGGTGCAGGGTGTGCCATTGACCCTGTCCAATGCCCTGCAACTGCAGCGCAGCCAGCCCCTGCACTGGGTCATTGATTCAGCACCTTTGTTTCTGGGGCTGTTCGCAGGGTTGGCGGGTCGACGGCAGGATACGGTTATTGCCAAAGTCCGGGAGCTCACGTCCCTGAACCAGCGCCTGCAGCAGGAACAGAAAAACCTCGCGGACCTGGCCGGGGGCCTACAGCAACTATTTGAGAATATGCCCCTGGGTGCCGCGGCCTATGGCCAGGACAATGTTTTGCTCTCTGCCAATGGAGCGTTCCAGCGCTTCGTGGCGGGTGATCGGGATATTCAGCGGGCACTGGATCATCATATCGCCGTTCTGGACAGCGACCAGATGTCCCGGGATATCAAACTGGAGTCGGGGGAGGGCGCCAAATACGCCATGGTCTGGCGGGTTGACCTGCCCGGGCTGGGTGACGCCCGCTACTGGGTGCTGCTCAACGACCAGACAGCCCAGAAGGTCAGCGAAGCCCAGTTGAAGATGACCTCGAAACTGGCGACCCTCGGCGAGTTGGCTGCGGGCACCGCCCACGAGTTGAATCAGCCGCTGAATCACATCAAGCTGCTCGCTGCCAATATGACCAACATTATGAAACGGTCGCCCGCCGATCTGGATGCCTTGCAAGCCAAGGTGGAGGCGGTGAGTGCTTCCACGACCAGAGCGGGGAAAATTATTGCCCATATGCTGTCCTTTGGGCGCTCTTCATCGGACCGAATGCAACCGATGTTTGTGGGGACCGCAATTGAAGCCGCTTTGGGGTTGCTTCAGCACCAATTTACCGAGCACGACATTCGTGTTGAAGTCGCCCTTGAACCCTCGTTGCCCGCCATCATGGGCGTTGAAAATCAACTGGAGCAGGTATTTATCAATCTCATCGGCAATGGCATTGATGCCATCGCAGAGAGCAGCCCGGCTGACAGGTTGATTTCGGTATCAGCCAACTTGCAGGGAGATACGGTGGGCATCAGTATCAGGGACACCGGGGGTGGCCTGACCGATATCCAGCTGGAGAAACTCTTTGAGCCGTTTTTCACGACCAAGGAGGTGGGCAAAGGGACCGGTCTGGGAGGATCGATCAGCTACGGAATTGTCACCGGTTTCGGAGGCAACATTACGGCCTCCAACTGGGAGCAGGGTACCGAAATTACCCTGTCGTTCCCCATCTCCCAGCCTGAACCGCAGGCTAAACCCGAACTGCAGGACCCCGTTTAGTTCCTGCCACGTTTAGCTGCTGGTAACTGCCACAATTTCCTTATCACTCAGAGCGCGGCGCATGATCTTACCGGTGGAGGTCAGGGGCAGCGTCGATACGAACTCCA
>JAAXJC010000044.1 GCA_012270045.1 Luminiphilus sp. | reverse complement strand
CCAAGCACGACCCCCCAGGCTACGCCCCCACGCACCGGAGCCGACGACCTGTATTTCCTGATGGCGCGTGGTCTCTATGTTCAACTCCACCAGGACATTTTTGTTGTCTCCGACCCCAGTGGCTTTGACTTCCGAGAGAATCTCTCGTACCAGTTCCGGGGTTCGGGCCGACTCTCCAAGGCCCACAATGCGCTGACCCTTACCGCCACCGCCCCCGATGGCTTTCAGGCGCACCCTGTTTTCCGGGTACTCGCTGTTAATGCGTTCCACGGCAGCGGTCAGGGTCTCAGACAGTTCCTCAACGGTGTACAAGTCCACGCCCCGCTGGTAACCGGCAGCCAGTACCCGGTCTGCCAGCGCCTCCAGGTCATCACTTTGAAAGGCGTCCTCAGGTACATCCAGTCCCTCGCTGGTACACAGGCCACGCAAAGCCTCAGCATTGGGATATTTGCGCAACAGGGTAAGGGCCGTGCCGTTATCAATGCCGGGGGTCACTGACACACCTGTTTTCAGCGCTGTACGCTTCGCTTCATCCTTGAGACCAGCGTCGTGCACGGTCCGTGAGCAGGGGCCGATAAAATTCAGTCCGGCGCTCTCCATTGCGGCGACCATGGTTTCGTCTTCGGCCATGAAGCCGTAACCGGCGAAAACGGCGTTGTAGTTGCCCGCCTTGGCGATTGCCACGATGTCAGCAATGCGCTGTAGACGCTCCTCTTTGGTGGCCCCCGTGTAGTCGGGTACCCGGTGCACCCTGCTCGGATCGGTCAGTTCCCGTAATTCGGGTGCCAGCGCCCTTGGGTAGACAATCGAATCTTTCTCCGACAACAAAATGCCGTAATGGTCGATTCCCATTTGGGAAAACACATCCATGGCTTCCTTGCGGATGGGTCCCCGGCAAATGATAAGCGGACGCATATGGCTGCAATCGAACTGTTTAACCCAGTCCGATGACGCTGCGCCGAGACGCCGGTCTTCATGGATGAGCGGGTTATTCAGGTAGTGTTCATTGGACACGGAAATAGTTCCTGTAACCGGTATCAGTGAAACTCACGCTGCACGCCCTGCAGTGCCGAGGGTTGGTAGTGGCGCAAACAAAACGCAAGATGCTCGGTGAGCACCTGGCGCAGTTCGCCTGGCATGACGACCTGCGAAATGGACCCGAGACTGAGGGCTTCCTCGGGATTCATGATCTCCCGTTCGTAGCGCTGGGCGAGTTCCGCCTCGGCGTTTTTTGCCCAGTCCGCCACCAGTTCGGTGGCAGCGGCAGTGGCCTGATCATCAGTCAGTCCCTGGGCCTTCTGTGCCTCAGTCTCTTCGGCAATGCGCTGGTCCCTACCGGACCGAATTTTCCTGAGTTCGTCCTTGTAGACGTACTCCACCCCTGCCGGTCCCATTACTGCAACCCGAGTGGTTGGCAGGGCGACCACAAAATCGGCGCCGGTGGGATAGTTGTTGTAGGAAGCGTAGGCGCCACCAAAGGCATTGCGCACCAGAACGAGAAAGCGGGGAGTTCGCAGGTCCACAATGGCGTCCAGCATTGCCCTACCCGCCTGGACGATGCCCCGGTGCTCTTGCTCCCGACCGGGGAGAAAACCGGTGGTGTCCTCGAGAAACATCACCGGGATGTTGTAGAGATTGCAGAAGCGAATAAAGCGGGCATTTTTATAGGCCGCGTCGATGTCTATCTGTCCCGATGCGACCGCCGAGTTGTTGGCCACAAAGCCCACAACATGCCCTGCCATACGGCCAAATGCCGTGATGGTATTGCGCGCTCGCTCTGCCTGAATCTCAAGGAAATCGCCGTGGTCACAGAGCTGTTGAATAAGAATGGTGATGTCCACCGGGGTGTTAAATCCGGTGGGTGAGTTAAAGGCCTTGCGCAGCAGAATATCGATGTCCAGCGTCGAGCGCTCACCGGGGTCAGTACTGTCGCGATATTCGGGTGCGGAATCGTTGGCATCGGGGATGTATTTGAGCAGTTCCCGTACCTTGCGCAGGGCCGCCACCTCGTCGTCTACCACAAAATCGGTAACCCCGGTCTGGCTGTGGACCCCCGGTCCCCCCAACTCGTCAGGTGTTACGTCCTCACCCAAAACCGACTTCACCACGCCGGGGCCGGTCAGGCCAAAAAAGGTATTCCGGGGCTGGATAAGGAAACTGCCCTGGCGGGGCAAATAACTGCCGCCGCCGGCATTAAACCCGAACATGCACATAATGCTGGGAACGACACCGCTGATCTTGCGCAGAGCGGTAAAGGCGTCGGCATAGCCATCCAGTCCCCCAACACCAGCGGGAATGTAGGCGCCGGCAGAATCATTCAGACCGACCAGGGGTATGCGTCGGGCTGCCGCCAGTTCAAACAACCGCGCCAGCTTCTTGCCGTTGGTCGCGTCCATGGAGCCGGCACGCACCGTGAAGTCGTGCCCGTAAACCGCCACATCCCGCCCGTCGATTTGAATGATGGCCGTGACCATTGAAGCGCCGTCAAGATTGGGCCCCCAATTCTGGTACAGGACCTGGGGTTGGCTGTCGGCCAGGAAGCGAATACGCTCCCACACCGTCATGCGGTCCTTCAGGTGCTGGCGCTGGATGTTTCGCGCTCCCGCCGCTTCGTAGGGGCGGCGTTGAAGGGCGGCACCCCGCTCCAGGGTTTGTCCGTACCGGTCATCATTTTTGCTATCCTCTTGGGAGGACTTGCGAAACGGATTGGACAGCCCGGCGTATGGGCCGGCAGCGTTTAGCGGGTCAACTTGGTCAGTCATTGAGGCAGTCTATCCTCGTGGTTATTGGGCACGAAGCAAGTTTCAGAACCACAGCGCTGACTGCGGCCATTTGACGCCCCGGTAGAGCGGAGACGTAACTTACGTTTGGGAGCAGTTCAGTGTCAATTGGTTGCGATATGATCATTAAAATCCTTGAAAATCCATAATTCCCATTGCACCCCAGTACCCTATTCGGATGATGCCGAGGGCTGGGCGTACCGCTTCGCAGACCTGGACGGCTTCGTGTTATTGAACAGCCGTAAACGGGATGCGGGTGGCGGCCGCTACGATATTATTTCTGCACTACCCGATAGACTTATTGCTGTTAATGATTTCTCGGGTGATGCCGGGGTTTGGATGGCTGCCGTAGAGCAGGAACTGTGCAACGACGTTGACGAATCGTCCCGTCTTGCCATTGGCTTTCTGGATTTTGAAACCGCGGCTTTTTCAACACTCGGCATTCCCTGTAAACCCCTGCAATCGGCTACTGCGGCAATATACTCCTGGCACCTGCTACAGGATCATTCCGAACGTCGCGCCTGGCTCATTATGGACCCGGGCATCAAGCCCGAGGTCGCCGCTGAGGTCGCCAAGCGCATCCACGATACATATGAAGCAAAAGAGCATAATTTTCATCTAAAACAACAATTTAAGGCTGATATTTCAGAAGATGAATACCTGGAAAAAGTGGCCAGGGTGCGGCAATTCATCGCTGCAGGTGATTGCTATCAGGCCAATATTGCCCAGCGCTTCTCCGGCCACTTTGGGGGCTCCGATTTTGGCCTCTACAACGCCCTGAAAGACGTTGCTCCGGGAGACTACTCTGCTTTTCTCCGGCTGCGGCAGGGACACGCCATCATCTCCCTGTCTCCGGAGCGGTTTCTGAGTATCGACGGCCGCCGGGTGTATTCCCAACCAATAAAGGGTACCGCTCCGCGCTTTGATGACCCTCAGCGGGATGCGGAGTCTGCCAAAGCGCTGCTGGCATCCGGCAAGGATCGCGCCGAAAACATCATGATCGTAGACCTCTTGCGCAATGATCTGGGCCACTTCTGCGCCACCGGCACTGTCTCTGTCAGTGAGATCTGTGCCCTCTACAGCTATGACAATGTGCACCATCTGGTAAGCCGGGTAGAGGGGGAACTGAGGAACGGCTTTACCGCGGGTCAGGCCCTGATTGCAGCTTCCCCGGGCGGCTCGATTACCGGAGCCCCGAAAAAGCGCGCTGTTGAAATTATTCAATCCCTTGAGACGGCCCCCCGAGGGGCATATTGCGGAAGCATTTTTGCCATGAACGGTGACGGATGGCTGGAGTCCAGCATCGCCATCCGAACCCTCGAAGCCATTGGTGAACGACTCTACTGCTGGGGCGGCGGCGGTGTTACCTGGGATTCCGTTCCCGAACAGGAATATCGGGAAACCCTGCACAAGGTGCGCGGCTTCATGGCGGCACTGGAAACTCAGTAAGTCGGCAACTCTATGTGACCGTATAACGCATCCCTGTCGGCAGGATTACTCAGCGTCAGGGCCTCTACCACAATATCCCGGGTCAGGTGGGGTGCCAGGGCAAGAATGAAATCGTACATAAACCCCCGCAAAAACGACCCTTTGCGAAAGGCCAGGCTGGTGACACTGCTGGCAAACAGGTGGTCGGCATTGAGTTTTACCAGGTCGTCATCGAGTTCATCGTCGTGGGCCAGCCCCGCAATGATGCCAATACCCAGTCCCAGACGAACATAGGTTTTGATGACATCCGAATCGACAGCGGTAAAAACAACGCGGGGTGAGAGCCCCCTGCTGTTGAATGCATCATCGAGCTTCGAACGACCGGTGAATCCGAAGGTGTAGGTGACGATGGGATGCTCCGCTACAGCCTCCAGGGTCAAGCGACCCATCTGGGTGAGCGGATGCCCCTTCGGAACAACGATGCACCGGTTCCAGCGGTAGCAGGGGAGCAATATCAGTGAACTGAATTGCTGAAGTGCTTCTGTGGCAATGGCAAAGTCCACGGCTCCCTCTGCCGCCATCTCTGCAATCTGGGGTGGGGTACCCTGCTGCATCTGCAGCGCCACATCCGGGTACCCAGTCATGAAATCCTTGATGATGGGCGGCAGCACATAGCGGGCCTGGGTATGGGTGGTCGCTATGGACAGGGTGCCGCTGGTTTCGTCAGAAAATTCCTGGGCAACCCGTTTGATGGCGTCTGCCTTGCGCAGCATCTCCCCGGCCAGTTCAAGGATGACCTCCCCCGCCGGCGTGATATGGGTCAGGTGTTTGCCGCTGCGCGCAAATACCTCTACCCCCAATTCATCCTCCAGCAGCCGGATTTGCTTGCTGATTCCGGGTTGGGAGGTAAACAGGCTTTGGGCAGTCGCTGAGACATTGAGGTCGTGGTGTGCGACCTCCCAGATGTATTTGAGTTGCTGTAGCTTCATGCCTAACCCTCCCAAAAGACGGCCTCAGTGCTGAAACTACTCTCTGTTTTACCAGCAAGCCAGCTTTTTTGGAATAAAGTTAGAGTTTCTTATTCGATAACTAAGGCGAATCAATCGACGTTGGCGACCCCGTGGGGAACATGTCCCGTGGTCACATGATCTGCAGCCCGTTCGCAATGGGCCTGCTGATCATCGAAAAAGACGTCAGCACGATAGGCCTTGAGGAAGTCGGTCTTATCCAACCCGCCGAGGAAAATCGACTCGTCGATCCGGATATCCCAGGCTCGCAGCGTCCGAATGACGCGCTCGTGGGCGGGCGCCGAGCGCGCCGTGACCAGTGCCGTCCTGATGGGCGCCTGATCCGCAGGAAACACCTGCTGCAGTTGCTGTAGTGACGCCAAAAACTGCTTGAACGGCCCCCCTTGCAGCGGTTCGTGTCGCGCCGCACGTTCGCTGGCGGTGAAAGCCTCCAGCCCATCCCGCTTGAAAATCTGCTCGGCCTCATCGGAAAACAACACCGCGTCACCATCAAATGCAAAGCGCAGCTGCTGGTCCTCATTGCCTGATCGTTGGCGGGATACCAGGGTTGCCGCGGCGACCTGGTTTTCCAGGGCTTTCCGGACATCGCCCGGTTCTGCGGAGAGAAACAGCTGGCAGCCGAAGGCATTGATGTAGCGCCAGGGAGATTCGCCGCCACAGAAGGCGGCGCGGGTGATTGGCAGGCCATAGTGCTCAATGGAATTGAACACCCTGAGACCGGTATCGGCGCTGTTACGGGACAGTAGCACCACCTCCACCTGCATGGCAGCACTCAGGCTGTCATTCAGGCCCAACAACTTGCGCACGACACTGAAAGCGGTACCCGGTTCCAGCGGAACATGCTCATTGTCGATCTGATATTGGGAATAGGCAGCAAGCCCCTGCTGTTCATATACCTTGTGGGCATCATCAAGGTCGAACAGCGCCCGGGAAGATATCGCGATGACCAGTTTGTCCAACTGTTTTGGCGCCAAATCAGCCCCCAACGTCCTGGGACAGGGATCGTCGCTCGCCGGAAAAATAGGCCCGGGACAGGCGGAATACCACTGGGGACAACAGCAATAGCGCCACCAGGTTGGGGATGGCCATGAAGGCATTGAGGGTATCGGCTATCAACCACACGATGCCAAGGTTAAGCCCTGCGCCCACCGGTATAGCCAGCACCCAGAGGATTCTGAACGGCAGGATGCCACTGGTTCCAAACAGGTAGACCACACAGCGCTCGCCATAGAATGACCAGCCAATCATGGTGGTGGTTGCGAACAGAATGACCCCCACGGTCACCACCCACTCGCCGCCGGGAAAACTCTGGGCAAAGGCCATGGCGGTCAGGGAAGCACCGGATTCGCCGGTCTCGAAGACGCCGGTCAGCACGATCACCAATCCCGTCATGGTGCAAACAATGAGCGTATCAATGAAGGTGCCCAGCATGGCTATCATGCCCTGCTCCACCGGTTCATTGGTTTGCGCCGCAGCGTGGGCTATCGGGGCACTGCCCAGACCGGCTTCGTTCGAGAAGACGCCCCGGGCGACACCGAAACGGATCGCGGCCCATACCGTGGCGCCGGCAAAGCCACCCGCGGCCGAAGCGCCATTGAACGCCGAACTGACAATTGTCTGGAAGGCCCCGGGCACCTCGTCAAGGTGCATGGCGATAACGATGACACTCATCAACATGTAGGCCACCGCCATCACCGGTACGACGGCGCCAGCGATCAGGGCAATACGTTGTATGCCACCGAGAATGACGCTTCCTACCACCAGCATCAAAACCAGGCCCGTGGCTTGCCACGGCACGCCCAGATTGTCGCCCAGCACCTGGGCAACCGAATTGGACTGCACGGTATTGGCGAGACCAAATCCCGCCATGGCGCCGAACAGGGCGAAGGCGGTCGCCAATATCCCATAGCGCTTACCTAGTCCGTTGCGGATGTAGTACATCGGGCCACCGCTGTAGCCGCCCCGATCATCACGTTCCCGGTATTGCACGGCCAGCACGCCCTCCGCATATTTGGTCGCCAGACCAAACAGGGCTGTAATCCACATCCAAAACAAGGCGCCAGGCCCCCCCAGCGCGATTGCAGTTGCCACCCCGGCGATGTTACCCGTGCCGATAGTGGCAGACAGGGAGGTCATCAGGGCCCTAAAGGGTGGGATATCGCCGCCACCCTGTCCTGAGGTGCCCCGGAACAGCAACGCGAAGGCTGTGGGAATACGCCGCCAGGTCATGAAGCCCAAACCCAGGGTCAGGAATACGCCGGTCCCCAGCAGGAGCACCAACATCCCCGGTCCCCAGGCAATGCTGTTGATTTCTGTAATAAACGCTTCCAAGACCCGCTCTCCCTCAGTCTGCTGCTGCCATTAAAGCATCTGTGGCCCGCCAGAGTTGCTCGCCATGGGGAAATATGCCGAAGATACCCCCGGTATGGACAAACACTATATCGGTAACGTCATCGAATGTGCCGAGGGGAATTTCCTGGCACAGGCCGTGAAAGGCTTTACCGGTATAGACGGGATCCAAAATGACCCCTTCCAGCGCCGCAAGGGCTGCTATGCGCTGGTGGACGTCATCTGCAGCCCGTCCGTAGCCAGGACCGATATAACCGTCGTGGGTGCGGATCTGGGGCTTCGGCCCCCTGAGATCACCCCACTGTAACTGGGCACCCTCGATATCGGCCCTGACCTTATCCTGAAACCACTGGGCATCATCACAAACGGCAAAGCCCCATACCGGTGCTTGGGGAAGAAACAGTCCCATCCCCAGGGTCAAGCCGGCCTGGGTGCCCCCTGAGCCCGTAGCAGTAACAATGCCGGCACTGCCGACACCGGCCTGAGCCAGATCGGAAGCCAACTCCTGGGCGCCGGCCACGTAACCCCAGATACCGAGGGGGTCACTACCGCCAGTGGGGATGACCAGGGGCTTTCTACCCAGGGCCCGCTGCCGGCCGGCGGCTTCCTGCAACAGGCTGTCCAGTCCAGCGCTGTAGCGATCGGGTTGGACAATGGTTAATTCGGCCCCGAATAATCGGTCCATCAGGGTATTGCCGGTTTCCTCGGGGGCACGCCCCCGCAGAACCAACTCGCAGTGCCAACCCATCTGGGCACAAACGTTGGCCGTTGCCCGGGCATGGTTGCTCTGCAGACCCCCACAGGTAATCAGGGTGTCGATGCCCTCTTCCCGGGCATGCCCTGCGATGAACTCGAGCTTGCGGACCTTGTTACCGGACAGTGTAGATCCCGTCAGGTCGTCCCGCTTTATCCAGATGCGTTTGCCGCAACCCCAACGGTCGCTGGCCCGTTCCAATAATTGCAGGGGTGTGGGTGTGCGGGCCAGGGGCACCCGCGGCGGGTAGGCAACCAAAATCTGGCGCTTACTCGGAGCCCACTGACTTGAGGGTGCCCTTGGGCAGTACCGCATTGACGTGAACCCGCTGAAATTTCAGTTCGAGTCCGCCGGTGACGCCCAGGGTGATATAGTTTTCGTCCAGGGCTGAAATTTTGCCCAGCATGCCCGAAGACATTGCCACCTCATCTCCCTTTTTGAGTGCGGATACCATATCCGAATGTTCCTTTTGTCGTTTGCGCTGGGGCCGAATGGCGATGAAGTAGAACAAACCAAACAGGACAATGAGGAAGCCGATTTGGAACAGTTCGCCACCCGCCGGTTGGGCTCCTTGGGCTTGCGCATGGGCATTGGCAATAAACATGGATATCTCCTGCTCTGGATTTAATCTCTTCGGGCTCGCGGCACCATAGGGCTAGGCCTGTAAGTCCCGCGAAAAATCAATGGTAAGGGGCGCGTGGTCGGAAAATCGCTCATCCCTGTAAATGGCCGCCGATTGTACCTGCCCAGCGACACCGGGGGTGCACAACATGTAGTCGAGGCGCCAGCCAACGTTCTTGGCCCAGGCCTGTCCGCGGTTTGACCACCAGGTGTACTGCACGGGCTCGGGATTGACCCTCCGGAAGCCAGACCCCCAACGCAAGTCATCAAAGACCCTGTCCAGCCACGCCCGCTCATGGGGCAGGAATCCGGAGTTCTTGCGATTGGCACGCCAGTTCTTGAGATCGATTTCCCGGTGACAAATGTTCCAGTCTGCACAGATGACAAATTCCCGGCGTTTGCGCCGCAGGGTCTTCAGGTGATCGAAAAAATGTTGCATGAATACTTCTTTGCGCTGCTGTGCCTCATCGCCACTGGAACCGGAAGGCACGTAGAGTGAGACCACACTGAGACCGGGAAAATCAGCCTGCAGGTAACGACCCTGCGAGTCCATGGGCTCCCAGCCCAACTTTGTCGTTATACGCTGGGGCTTAACTTTGCTGAACAGGGCCGTGCCGCTGTATCCCGGGCGCTCTGCATCGTTGTAAAAGCAGTGATAGCCCTCCGGATTGAAGGTTTCCGGTGGCAGTTGATGCACCTGGGCCTTGGTCTCCTGAATACAGACAACGTCGGCGTCCTGGGCGGCCAGCCAGGGGAAAAAACCCTTGCGCTCCGCAGCTCGGATGCCATTGGTATTGCAGGTGATGACGCGCATTAGAATCGGTACTGGTAAGTAATGCCAATGGTATCAAAATCTGTACCCAGGCGGGTGACCACACCCTTGCTGGCATTCAGGCGCAGGGAGTGTCCTGCTGCGATGGGGAACGATACGGTTACACCGAGGCGGGAGTTATCCAACTCATCACCCAGACTACTGCCATCTCGGCTGGACTCCCCTCCCAGGTAGTAATTGCTGTTCAAGGAAATCCATGCGCCCCGCGCGAAGTAGCGGGCCAGGTGCGCCTGGACCTGATACATGGGGTCCTGACTTATTCGACTGCCCAGATAATCGTCATTGTCGGTAAAAAACTTTGCTTCGGTCGAGATATCGAAGTACCAACCCTGCCACAGGTACGACATGCCAATGCCCGGCCGCACCATCCAGCGATTGGTGCCCGCGTTTAGGACGCGGTCGCTGCGATAACTGCCGGTGGGCATTTCTACCTGGAGACTGGCGCCAACGGTCAATCCCGGCTTAAATCGTTCGCGGTACTCCGCCGGGGTGTACGCAGACCCACCAATAAAATTCCAGGACAGGCGAAACTTGGTATCGGCCCATTCGCATCGGGAGGCTGACACAGGCTCGCCTGCCACATCCGCCCGCCCCTTGTAGCAGGCCCTGGCTGTCTGGACATCAAATTTGGCCGAGTTCCCTGCCAGCGCAAAGCTGCGCGCGTAGCCAAGGGCAAGCGCGTCCGTCCGAACGAAGGCATTTTCCACCGGCACGTTGGGACTGGGGGCGACAGCCCCCTCGGTGTGCCCGACACCAAGGACCAGAAAGTTAAGTCCCACCGGTATATTGACGTAACTTCTGGGTTCAAGCTCCTGGGCGACGCCAATGCTATGAAAGCCCGCCACACAGACAAGTAGTGGCAATCCCCTTAGCGCTGTGCGAGGGCGCTCTACCCAACAGCTCAGGCTTTTGACACTCCAGCCCATCCGCCCTGATGCTCGCGTTGGTTCACGTCTGGCAATCCACGGGCACAGAATCGCCCAGAATGCTGTTCCAGCCCCGGGCAGATTCATGGCGGAGCAATGCAGCTCATTTTAGGATTACG
Organism: Luminiphilus sp.; assembly: GCA_012270045.1. Taxonomy (GTDB): domain Bacteria; phylum Pseudomonadota; class Gammaproteobacteria; order Pseudomonadales; family Halieaceae; genus Luminiphilus. Next base: position 7,628 of record JAAXJC010000044.1, on the reverse strand, counting down.
GCGCCATCAAGGACCGATATGGCCGGCGCCCTCCTCGCTTGGTGCCACCTGTAGCCACTCCGCATCGTTGTTCCTCGCAATGCCTCAGGGCAAATCCAGGCTATCCAGGGCGGCCAGAAGATCCTCGTGATGGGTTTTGGTTTTGAAGTTGTCGAGCACCGCTTTCAGGCGTCCATCCTTACCCACGATGAAGGTGGTTCGCAAAATGCCGTCGAACTCTCTACCCATAAATTTTTTCGGGCCCCAGGCGCCGTATTTGTCGGCCACGGCATGGTCTTCGTCAGACAACAGAGTAAAGTTCAGGCCGTCCCGCTCAACAAATTTCGCCAGCCGCTTGCTGGCATCGGGACTGATACCCAGCACCACGGTGTCCCGCTTTTTCAGTCCTGCGGCACTGTCGCGCAGACCGCAGGCCTGCACCGTACACCCCGGGGTCATTGCCTTGGGATAGAAGTACACCACCACATTTTTTTCTTCGCGAAAATCTTTCAGGCTGACCTTGTTGCCATCCTGATCGTTAAGGGAAAAAGTGGGGGCAAGATTACCGACTTTTGGAAATGACATGCTGTAGTCGACCTCATGTGATAACGCGTGTTGTAGGGGACAAACTAAATCTCACCGCGATTAACGGCGGCCGTAACTGATAACGCTGTGGCGAACGGGGAAATGACCCTCCTCACAGTCTTCCAGGTACTCCCTGAGGAGTTCCCGAACCACGGGGAAAGCCAGCTTGTCCCAGGGAATATCTTCGGGCAAAAGCAACTCTGTTTCCAGACTTTCAGGGCCAACCCCGAATTTACCCCCCTGCACGCCACAGCGATAGAACATGTACACCTGGCTTATGTGGGGAACATCAAAGATTCTGTAGAGCACGGGCTCCTCAGCTATCGCCGCCGCCTCCTCCCAGGTTTCCCTGGCTGCGCCCTCAGCGGTGGTTTCGCCGTTCTCCATAAAGCCGGCGGGCAGTGTCCAGAGGCCGTAGCGGGGCTCTATGGCGCGCTTGCACATCAGTATTTTGCCGTTGTGCTGCGGGATGCAGCCCACGATTACCTTGGGATTGTGGTAGTGAATGGTTGCACAGACACTGCAGACATCCCGCTCTCGATCGTCGTCTTCTGGAATGCGCCGTTCAGTAGCAGCGCCGCAGTCAGGGCAAAACTTCACTTTCGGACCTCAGTCAGCTGCTAATGCCAATTGTCGATAGGCGCCACCCTGGAACACCAGCGGTGCTTCGTTGCTGACGCGGTGCTCAACCACCTGACCCACGATAATGTGATGATCACCGGCTTCATGCAGTGCCCACAGAGTGCAACTGAAGCTCGCGGCCGCCCGTTTGAGCAACGGCACGCCGGCAGAGTTCATTTCAAAATCATCCTCGCGCACTGCATGATTGGCTTTGCCCGCGTAATGGTTGGACAGCTCCTGTTGGTCTGCGCACAGGACCGAAATGCCAAATGACGTGCATTCTGTGTACTCCCTGAAGCACTCGGATCCATTCTGGATGCTCCAAAGCACCAGCGGCGGCTCCAATGACACCGAACTGAACGAATTCGCGGTCAGCGCCAGTGCTCCGGATCTGGCGTCGGCTACTGAGATTAGGCACACACCGGTTGCGAAGCGCCCCAATGCGTTCCTGAAATCGACACCATTCATACTTGCTTTTCCTGCCACGCCAACTCTCGGTCCAGATCTTCTGCTTTTGACTTCACCCAAAGCGCGTTCCCACCATCCAGATGCTCACGCTTCCAAAAAGGTGCCCGGGTCTTGAGGCTATCCATGATGAACTGACAGCCGGCAAATGCCTCGGTTCTGTGATCGGCTACGGTACCAACCCAAACGATGGCCTCCTGATCACCCAGCAGACCGAACCTGTGCACGATACGCCAACCCAGGAGGCCAAACCGCTGTTCAGCCGATGCCCCTATTTCCCCAAGAACTTTTTCCGTCATGCCCGGGTAATGTTCAAGTTCCAGTGCGGTAACCGTACCGCCCTCGCTCAGGTCCCGCACGTAGCCGGTAAATGTCGCAACCCCGGCACCGGCGCGGCTACCAAGCAGGAGTTCGTATTGGGCCTGAATATCAAAGGCTTGCTGCTGTACTGACACCGTCATCTCAGCCACCGGTCATGGGCGGAAAGAAAGCGATCTCATCTCCGTCGCTTATGGGGTGACTGGGCTCCACCACCCTATGATTCAGGGCATGCACGACATTAGGCTGGCGCAGCGCCTCCTGCCAGAGATCGCCGCCCTTGCTGATCAGGTGGCTTTTTACCTCCTCCAGCGTGATCAATTCGGGGGCATACTCGAGATCCAGTTCTTCGCAGTCCAAGGCTTCACGGATCAGAGAAAAAAAACGCACTTTCAGCATGATCCTTGCCTTTTCCAGGAGCCGCTTTGTCCACCCAGTTTCGATTCCAGCCTGATCTCACCGATGGTCATTTCTCGGTCGATCGCCTTGCACATATCGTAGAGCGTCAACGCGGCCACTGACGCCGCGGTTAACGCCTCCATTTCCACGCCGGTTTTGCCCGTGACTTTGCAGGTGGCGGTCACAACGACCCCCGGCAGGTCGTGATCTGGTTGCATGTCAACTGCGACGCTACTGAGTAACAGCAGGTGACAGAGCGGAATCAGCTCAGCACATCTTTTTGCCGCCTGGATGCCGGCGATACGGGCGGTCGCAAACACATCACCCTTTGGCAAGTTACCCGCCAAAATGGCTTCCAGGGTCGCTGGCGCCATGCGGATATGTCCCGTGGCGACAGCCTCCCGCTGGGTGTCTGATTTATTGCCCACATCGACCATGGCCGCGTGTCCCGCGTCATCCAGGTGCGTCAGTTGGCTTTTGGGATCGGTCATCTTGAAATGTTACCACGGGGAGGCACGAATACCCGGCCAAGCGGCCTCGCCAGTGAATTAAGCTTGGTCAAAAACAGGGGCTGTGAAATGATGGCCCCGCGCAGGATCCACCTTTGACGGTCCCGGCATGGGTTGTTGACCTATCGCCGAACAAGCGCCCGTGCAATCCACCAGAGACCAACAGATGAGTTCCGATCCTGATCACGAACTGCCGGAACCGGACCGGCGCTATCGATGGTTTGTACTGGTCATCCTGACCGTCGTTTACACCTTTAATTTCATCGACAGACAGATTTTGGTCATCCTGCAGGAGCCAATAAAAAACGAATTGGGGCTATCAGACGCTCAACTCGGCATTCTGACCGGCTTCAGTTTTGCACTGATCTATGTGTGTGCGGGAATCCCAATCGCCTGGTTGGCTGATCGCTCCAATCGCCGCAATATTGTTGCTGCCTCACTGGCGTTGTGGAGTGCAATGACCGCCCTATCCGGACTGGTCAGCAACTACTCCCAGTTGATTTTGGCGCGCCTGGGAGTGGGTCTTGGTGAGGCGGGCGGCTCCCCACCGGCCCATTCAATCATCAGCGATTATTTTCCGCCCGCGCAGCGGGGTACGGCGCTGTCCTTTTACTCCGCTGGCATTTATCTGGGCGTACTGTTCGGGTTTGCCGGGGGTGGTTACATAGCCGAAACCTTTGGCTGGCGAACCGCTTTTTTTATTGTCGGCATTCCCGGTGTGCTGTTTGCCGCTGTGGTGCTGCTGCTGGTCCGTGAGCCAAGGCGCGGGCGCTGGGATACGGCGAAGGCTGATCGGCCAGTAACCATTACAGAAACCCTGTCCGTGTTGAGGCGACTCCGATCTTTCTGGTGGATTGCCCTGGGGTGCGCGATGACATCTTTTGTCGCTTACGGGAATGGTAATTTTTTCCCGTCCTACCTGATCAGAAACCATGGTTTTTCGGTTGCCGATGTTGGCTTCGCATTGGGGCTGGTTTCGGGAATTGCAGGTGCGATCGGCACCTTTATGGGTGGCTTCATCGCCGATCGACTTGGACACAGCGACAAGCGCTGGTATCTGTGGGTACCCGTGGCCGGTAATGTGCTTGCGCTGGGGCCAATGAGCTACGCCCTGCTCGGCAGTGACGCCGGTTTGATCCTACTGCTGCTCTTCCCCGCCAACATACTGAATTCCCTCTATCTGGGCCCCAGTATCGCTATGGTCCAGTCGCTGGTGGTGCCCGGGATGCGGGCGATGGCCTCGGCCATCCTGTTCTTTATCCTGAACATGATCGGACTGGGTTTGGGTCCTGTGATGGTAGGCGTTCTGAGTGACGCGTTTGCCGGCCCATTTGGGGCAGACAACCTTCGGTATGCGATGATAACCACCCTGATGTTGGGAATGAGTGGCACGGTATGCTTTCTCATTGGCGCACGCTCTCTCACCGCTGATTTACAGCAGCAGTTAAAGGCAGCTCAATGATCCTGGGGCGTAACGAAGCAACCGGCCGAAGCCATTAATGCTCGGTATAACAAGCCCTAGACTTTCTCGTCGTCACCCATATTGAGGCCGCAGGTTTGGGAATCTCGATGACTGTTGACACCCAGCCACCGCCACAGATAACAGCGCGCCGTGAGGCCGTTTAGGATGAGAAACGTACCAATTACGAGCAAGATGCTGTCTGCCAGGTTGGTGTTGCCCATCAGTAATACTGACACGCAGATGACCACGCCTAATAACAGCCTGAGAATCCGCTCGGTCTTACCTATGTTGCGTTGCATTGCGCCTCCCCCGTGAGTGCGTACAGGGGATACGTAGGCGCCCTCGCGCTTCGAAGCGCTGTCTATCATTTGTCCAGTTTATTGGCGCCCCTATTCGAGGCAGGCGAGGATTCTTCAAGCGAAAGCGCTGCCCACATCGGATTGTGGTCTGACGTAGACACCAAAAGCGTGCCTGAATCCGTAGCCACCAGGCCTCTGATGAAAATATGGTCGAGGGGAAAGCCGAACGCCCGTGTCCGCTGGTCGGGAGTAAATCCAACCGGGTCCAGACCATTGGCCTGGGTTGTTGCCAGCAACGCCGCCAGCCGCTCCCGGCTCCAGGTATTGAAATCACCCGCCAAAATAGCGGGGCCGGAGTGGGCGGCAAGCAAACGGGATACCGCCTGCAATTGACTGTTGTAGGACTCCAGGCCCCACTCAAAATTTACACTGTGGGTATTGATAACCAGCAGCTGTTGGGCGGCCATCCCTATACCGTAACGGGTCACGCTGGTCGCCTTGGGCGTTCCCAGCCAGGGCTCGTAGGCCGTCAGTGTGCAGTGTAAATCGGGTGCCACCCGGGACACCGACAGGACCCCGGTTTGTAAGTCTTTAGCGAGAAATCCTTCAGAAAAACGTTCGTGTACCCCAGGCATCAGCAGGTCACCAAACACCGAGGGTTGGTAGGCCTCCTGGAGCAGGATCAGGTCCAATGGGCGCGGCGCTTTCAACAAATCATCGACCCATTGGCTGTCGTTGCCCTTTTCGATATTCCAACTGACCAGCCGAAATTGACCCGGCAAAGCACCGGATAAGGTCGGCTGGGCGCCCAGCCGCTGCAAGCAAGCCTCCACCCCTGAAACGGCGTCACCTTTTTCGGCTTGCATGGACATGGATCCGGCCAGCAGACAACCGCAAAAGAGCAGTCTGCCCGCCCAATGTAAGCTCATTTTTCGCAAATGCAGGCCCTTCACGTACTCCGGATTAGTGGTGACACGGACTGCCGTAAGAATTCCCAAAGCCGTCCAGCAACCATAGCCCCCGTTTGCTGACCAGCGCCCACAGCCAATTCATGGTGGTGCCAGCACCATTTGACCCGGGCGCAATGGCCCGGGAGGAAACTGCGGTGGAGGGGCTGGGTCAGCACTCAACACGGGCTTTCACCTTAACACCTACCTGGAGCTGCCTTGGCATCCTATTGCGGTGATTGCTGTAACCTGAGCACCAAATCCAACCCGAGGTCTTTTTGGTGGGTTGGAGCGGAACCAGAGGAGTTCGGTTTAATGACCGTTGATGCTGAAACAGCAGGCTTTGACCCTGCAAAATTGTCCCGGCTGGAGCGACACCTTGATGAGCGCTATCTCATGCCGGGCAAAATTCCGGGTTGTCGCCTGCGCGTCGTGCGAAAAGGTGTGACGGCCCATGACTCGGCACTGGGCATGATGGATCTTGAGCGCAAAAAGCCCATGCGTGAGGACACCATCTTCAGGATTTACTCCATGACCAAGCCCATCACTTCAATCGCCCTGATGATGCTTTGGGAAGAAGGCCTGTTCCAACTGACCGACCCGGTTTCCAAGTTCATCCCGTCCTGGAGTTCACACGGGGTGTGGAATGAGGCTGCAGAAACAGGGGCGACCACTCGCCCACCCGAACAACCCATGACCGTACAACACCTGTTAACACACACCGCTGGCCTGACCTACGGTGGCATCCTGCCTGGAATGGAGCAGCCCGTTGATGCTGCCTACCGCGCCGCGGGTATTGTGCGCAGCGCTGATGAACCCCTGGCCACCTTTGTTAATCGGCTGGCTGATGTGCCACTGCTCTATGACCCGGGTTCCCGTTGGAGCTATTCGGTCGCAACCGACGTCTGTGGGTATTTGATCGAATTGCTCTCAGGTCAACCGCTGGGGAACTTTCTGCGCACTCGCCTGTTTGATCCACTGGGTATGGGCGACACGGGCTTCTCGGTGCCAGATGCGGCATTGGAGCGCTTCGCCGCCTGCTACGTCAGACATGGGGATAAAACCCTGCGCCTGCAGGATGACCCAGAGACCAGCGATTATCGACGTCATCCGGTGGGCCCCTCAGGGGCCGGCGGGCTGGTGGGCACGCTGGATGACTACGCCAATTTTTGCACCATGCTGCTTCAGGGAGGAGAATTTCAGGGCCGTTCGCTGATCAGCCGACCTACACTTGACCTGATGACCCGCAATCACCTTGGGGGCCGTAACCTTGCCCAAATGGCGGTAGGCGGCTTTTCGGAGACCAGCAATGCTGGTGTGGGCTTTGGCCTGGGGTTCGCCACCACCATGAACGCGGCTGCGGCGGGGACCATCGGCGAAGGGGATTAGTACTGGGGGGGGGCTGGCGCCACTCTTTGTTGGGTGGGGCCCCGCGAGCAGGTTTGTGCCGGTTTCAGGACCCAGGTGATTCCCTCGGCTACATTCAATTTCAGGGGGCAGCTCAAAAACATTATCTACGGCGCCATCGCAGACTAATGGCTTAAGCCGCCGTCCAGTTGGTCTCACTGGGGGACGCCGGGCAAACATCGTCTCAGTAGCAGTCGCCAACTCTCGCCGCCCACCGAGCACACTTGCGTCTTCCCTGTTTGGGCCCGATAGCTGTTGTAGTCGAATTCAGCAGGCTTCTCTCATCGGTGCACAAGGCCCTAAATCGCTGGTTGCTCTTTCAGCCAGATATATGTAAAACTTCACATGTTTTGTTAAAGATTGTGTAGGAGGTGTATCATGGCGGTAGACTTTGCTACAGCGAGGGAGCCTCTGGGCAAAGCCCTGGACGCCGTAATGCTGCCTGACGATATTGACGAAGGCATCGCAGACGCGTTCTACGAACTCAGCCTCGCATTCAACGGCAGTGATAGCAGCAATATCAGTGACAGCCTTGTCGCTGATGTCTACGAAAAGCTACGGGCCTACGAGGACACTTCTGATTGCACCTGGGTGAGTCGCCGCCATCTGGAAAAAGCCCAAATGTTGAGTAGGGCGG
>JAAXJC010000109.1:1513-18465 GCA_012270045.1 Luminiphilus sp. | reverse complement strand
AGCGCTTTCGCTCTGTAATTCCCAAGCATCATCCTAACATGAACACAAGCAAGACAGGGACAGCGGCTACCGTCGAGGAGCCGTGATCCACTGCGGGTGGGCTGTCCCAATCAACGGGGATTATTCTTACGCGGAGCATCCCCCCGTGACCAAAGCTGCCCCTGTTTCCAGCTTAACTTTGGGCCTAGGCGGATTGCGAAAGCCGTCTGGCCTGTCAGCTTGATGGATTACCCCCGGGGGCGTTGCTGCAATCGAACCCGAAACCACAGCGCCCCGGTGGCCTCCTACCCTTTGGGGGTATGGTCGACGACATTGGCGCCCCAATAACATCACAGGGTAATCACGGAGGGTTGCCCATGTCGGATCAAATTAAGTACCTGCTTATTGCTGTTGGCTTATGTCTGTTAGGAGGCTGCGGTAAACCTGAAGCCAATAATCCGGGGGATGACAGACCGGAAGCTGAAAAAACACCCTATGAAAAACTCATCTCAGGCAGCGTGCAATACCGCTACTCACACGAAGCTGCCGATTTTGGAGCAGAGGTTTGCCGAGCGATGCTTCAAGCCGAGCCATTTGAAATCGCTTCCTGGCGGAAAGTCATGAAAGACTACGGTTTCAGTGATCAGGTAATGGCAGCCCTGGAAGACGACTTGGGAAAATGGGTGTCTTTGGGTGCGCAGCCCTGTGGCCGAAAATTGGCAGTGGCGATCGGGGAAATTACCCGCGACTGAACAAAGCACCTTTGAAACACTGGCAGTCCAATCCCGCCGATTGAGACGGTCGGGAAAATCGTCGGGCTGCACGAAGTCGCTTACCCAGTCTATCTGGTCAGCTTCATGGGTTTCGATCTAGGAGTCTTCGATAAGGATTCTGCTCGGGTCGAACCGGCCACCAATCCTTTCTTAACGGCAAAGGTGCAAACCATGTGCCCGATACCAGATGTAAACCATTTCTTCGGTCTACATCTTGCGGAAATTGGTCGGGACGGCAGGATTTGAACCTGCGACCACCACACCCCCAGTGTGGTGCGCTACCAGACTGCGCTACGCCCCGAAGCGGCGGGATTATACATGGCTAAACCGTGGCTGCGAAGCGTCAGGCAGGAGGATTTAAGATCGCCTGGGCCTTGAGCAGATCCGCGATGCAGTCCCTGGCGACCTGTTGCACCTCCAGGGGCGTAAGGGCCTCCTTCTCCTGCACCATGCGCTGTCGTGCTCCACCAATGGTGTAGCCCTGCTCGTACAAGAGACTGCGTATCGTGCGAATCATCTCCACATCAGCCCGCTGGTAATAACGGCGATTGCCCCGGCGCTTTACCGGCTTTAACTGCGGGAACTCCTGCTCCCAGTAGCGCAGCACATGGGGCTTCACGGCGCACAGGTCACTGACCTCGCCGATAGTGAAGTAACGCTTGCTCGGGATGGGCGGCAGTTCGCTGTTGTGGCTGGGCTCAAGCATCATCAAAACCCCCGACATCGGTGACCTGCTCCACCCTTGCCTTCAGCTTCTGCCCTGGCCGGAAGGTGACCACCCGCCGGGCTGAAATGGGGATGGCCTCCCCTGTCTTGGGGTTTCTGCCGGGCCGCTGACGCTTGTCCCTGAGGTCAAAGTTGCCAAAGCCGGACAGCTTCACCTGTTCGTTATTCTCAAGGCAAACCCGAATTTCCTCAAAGAACTGTTCTACCAGTTCCTTGGCTTCCCTCTTGTTCAAACCAAGCTCCTCAAAGAGCTTGTCCGCCATTTCTGATTTGGTGAGTGCTGACATGGTCAGTCTTCAGGCCCTTAGCTCTGCCTCAAACTTTTCCTTCAGGTAATCAACAACTTGCGTGATGATTACTGAAGTTTCCTCATCATCAAGGGTGCGCGAGTTGTTGCGGAAAGTCAAACCCAGCGCCACACTTTTCTTGTCAACCGCAACGCCCTCACCTGTGTAAACATCGAATAATCGCAGATCAGCGAGGTCCGGACCGGCTACCTCTGCCACGGCCTGGGTAAGTGCGGCGGCTGGTACATCCCTGCCTACGACCACGGCGATGTCCCTGCGGGTTTCAGGGAAACGGGAAATATCCTCAAAGGCAGGAACCCTGCCAGAGAGCACAGCCTCGAGCTCGAGTTCCGCCAGCACCGTGTGGGGGGGCAAGTCCAGCTTGGCAGCCGCCTGGGGATGGATAGTTCCCAGCACACCAACATCCCTACCATCCAGCATCACCCGGGCCGTTTGACCGTCGTGTAGCCCGGGCTGCTCTGCCCTCTCGAATCCTACCGAGCCACCACTGCATGCCAGCAATTGCTCGACCTCACCCTTCATGTCAAAAAAATCTACCCGGGTGCTCTGCTCCGTCCAATTTTCCGAGGCCCTGGAGCCCATCAGTGCAAGCCCCAGCATGCGCTGCTCCTGAAACGGCTCAGCCATGAGAAAGCGAGAGCCCGTTTCAAATAGTCGCAGGCGCCCATTCTGCCTTTTCAGGTTATGCGCCAGGGCCAATGCCAGACCCGGAAGCAACGAGGACCGCATCTCAGACAATTCACTCGATATTGGATTGCGGATTTTTATGGCCTCTACACCCGGAGCAAACAAAGCCTGCTGATCAGCCGCAATAAAGCTGAAGGTGATAGCTTCCTGAAAGCCCCTGGCAACCAGGCCCCGGCGTAGTGTCCGGATGGACTTTTCTGCTTCCGGTGCCGGATTAATCCGAAGCTCTGCCTGTATCTGGCTTACCGGTAACTGGTTATAACCCTGCACGCGGGCCAGTTCCTCGATCAGGTCAACTTCCTGGGCCATATCGAAACGCCAGCTGGGACCGACACAATGCAGGGAGTCTGAACCCCCGGGAGTGACCGCAAAGCCCAAACCTTCCAGGATCGCCTGTGACCGTTCCTGCGACATCGGCAGCCCCAGAACACGCTCGATTCGCGCCGTTCGCAGTGTCAGCGCCGGCTGTTGGGGTAAGTCACCGGTACTGACCACTTCCACTACTGGGCCGGGTTTGCCACCGGTCACCTCAAGCAGCAGTTGGGTCGCCCGCTCCATGGCCCGGTGCTGCAGTTGCCAGTCCACGCCGCGCTCAAAGCGATGGGAGGCGTCGGTGTGCAACCCATACTGGCGAGCCCGCCCGGCAAGAACATGGGGGGCAAAGAAAGCGCTCTCAAGGAAAATCGATCGCGTCGCCGCCGTCACCCCGCTGGCTTTGCCGCCCATAATGCCGGCCAGGGCCAACGGACCCTCATGGTCAGCGATCACCAGGGTCCCCGGCAAAAGACTGACATCCGAACCATCAAGCAGGGTCAGGGTTTCATCGGTGCGAGCTTCCCGGACGACAATACCGCCTGAAATACTGTCCAGATCAAAGGCATGCAATGGTTGCCCCAGCTCCAGCATCACGTAATTGGTGATATCCACCACAGGGTCAATGGCGCGCAAGCCAACACGACGCAGGCGCTCGGTGATATAAAGCGGCGTCTCAGCCGTCGGGTCCACATCCTCGATGACTCGCCCGAGGTAGCGTGGGCAGCCCTCTGACGCGGGCGCTTCGATGGGCAACACCCGATCGGATACCGGCTCGACATTGGCACCCTGGGACCTATCAAAAGAGAGCCCGTTCAGTGCCGCGACGTCCCTGGCCACACCCATTACCCCCAGGCAATCGGCCCGGTTGGGAGTCAACCCGAGCTCCAGGGTCACATCGTCCAGACCCAGATATTGACGCAGATCGACGCCTACAGGAGCATCCGCGGGCAATTCCAACAGGCCATCGCTCTCGTCCGAAAGCGTAAGCTCGGCTGCGGCGCACAACATGCCCTGACTCTCCGCACCGCGCAATTTCGCTTTTTTGATTTTGAAATTACCCGGCAACACGGCGCCCACCTTTGCCAGCGGCGCCTTCAGTCCGACCACGGCGTTGGGTGCACCACAAACAATCTGCACTGTGTCGTCGCCGGTGTTGACTTCACAGACCCGGAGTTTGTCCGCATCCGGATGCTGTTCGGCAGCTACGATCTCCGCCACCACAACCCCGCTGAACTCACCCGCCACGGGGGTTACGGCATCCACCTCCAGCCCCGCCATGGTGAGCTGTGCTGCCAGTTCATCGGTGGACAGCGGCGGATCTATCCACTCTCGCAGCCATTGTTCCGAAATGATCATTTGCGGCCCCTTATCTGAACTGGCTCAGGAAGCGCAGGTCATTGTCAAAATTAAGGCGCAGATCGCCAATACCGTAGCGCAGCATGGCGAGCCGCTCGACACCCAGCCCAAAGGCAAAGCCGGTAAATTTCTCGGTGTCTATCCCGGACATTTCGAACACCTTGGGATTCACCATGCCGCAGCCCAGAACCTCCAGCCAGCCGGTATGGCTACACACCCGGCAGCCCTCTCCACGACATTTCACACACTGGATGTCCACCTCGGCAGAGGGCTCAGTGAAAGGAAAGTAGGAGGGACGAAATCTGACCGCCAGGTCGTCCTGCTCAAAAAAGGCTTGCATGAAACCCTCCAGCAACCCCTTGAGATCCGCAAAGCTGGAACGGTCATCGACCAGCAGACCCTCTATCTGGTGAAACATGGGCGAATGGGTTAAATCGGAATCGCAGCGGTAAACCCTGCCCGGGCAAATGATGCGCAGGGGCGGTTGCCGGGCTTCCATGGTACGAACCTGGACACCTGACGTATGGGTCCTGAGCACATGGGTATCGTCGATATAAAAGGTATCGTGCATCGCCCGGGCGGGATGATGGGCCGGTATATTGAGTGCCTCGAAATTGTGGTAGTCGTCCTCTATTTCAGGCCCCTCCACAACCTCAAAGCCCATTCCGGCGAAGAAGTCTTCCACCCGTTCAATAGTTTTAGTGATGGGATGCAGACCACCGAAATCGACTGCCCGGCCCGGCAGGGTGACGTCGATCCGCTCGGCTTCCAACCTGGCGTTAAGCGCAGCCGCCTCCAGTGTTGCCCGCTTGCTATTCAGCCGGTCGGCAAGCTCCTGTTTCGCCGCATTGATCAGGGCACCCGCCTTGGGTCGCTCATCAGCAGCCAATCCCCCCAACGTTTTCAGGAGTCCGGTGAGCGAGCCTTTCTTGCCCAAATAATCGACCCGCAACTGCTCCAGTTCGCCGGGCGTCTCGGCCCGCTCGATGGCCTCGATTGCAGTGCTTTTAAGTGCCTCTAAGGATTCCATAGTCTGTTCTCGGTCTTCCCTCGTCACCGGTCACTAAAGACCACAAAAAAGGGAAGGAGCTGACGCTCCTTCCCTCGGACAGAACTGCTGTCAGGCCCGCAAAGTACGGGCAGTATATCAAGCAGCCAGGGCTGAGCGCGCGCACTCCACCACAGCGGCAAACGCTGCTTTATCATGCACCGCGAGATCAGCCAAAACGCGCCGGTCCAGCGCAACATCGGCTTTTTTCAGGCCATTGATCAAACGGCTGTAGGTCATGCCGTTGGCACGGGACTGGGCGTTGATACGAGTAATCCAAAGCGCACGAAATTGACGCTTGCGCTGTCGCCGGTCGCGGTAGGCGTATTGCCCCGCCTTGGTAACAGCCTGCTTGGCAACACGGAACACACGTGAACGCGCTCCGTAATAGCCCTTTGCTTTACTCAGAACTTTTTTGTGACGACGACGTGCCGTCACACCACGTTTTACACGAGCCATAGTCTTTACTCCTGATGATGGGGACGGTTATTTCGCACGCAACATACGATCGATCAATACCTTATCGGACTGATCGATCATAGAGGTGCCACGGAGCTGACGCTTCCGCTTGGTCGTCATCTTGGTAAGGATATGGCTTTTGTAAGCACTCTTTCGCTTGTAGCCGCCCGCGGTCTTCTTGAACCGCTTGGCAGCACCGCTGTGAATTTTAGCTTTTGGCATGATACTACTCCGCATTTGGCCTGATAAATCAGGCGGTTTCGCTCAATCGGGGCCTGGGGCATTCACAGGCCGTTAACCCCGCTTCTTGGGTGCGATAACCATCGTCAACTGTCGGCCTTCCATCTTTGGAAACTGCTCAACCGTTCCGAGTTCGCTCAGGTCGGCTTCCACTCGTTTGAGCAGTTCCATGCCGATTTCCTGATGAGCCATTTCACGCCCGCGGTAGCGAAGCGTTACTTTGGCCTTATCGCCGTTTTCAAGGAAACGCACCAGGTTGCGTAGTTTTACCTGGTAGTCTCCCTCGTCCGTCCCTGGACGAAATTTCATTTCTTTTACCTGGATTCGCTTGGTTTTCTTGCGCTGCGCGGCCTTCTGCTTTTTAGCTTCAAAGACGTGCTTGCCATAGTCCATGATCTTGCAAACCGGAGGGTCAGCTTCGGCCATCATCACAAGATCCATGCCGGCTGTCTCAGCGGCAGCTTGGGCTTCGGCTATTGCGACAATACCTACCTGCTCCCCCTCGGCATCGATCAGGCGGACCTGTGGGGCCGTGATCTGCTCATTTGTCAGCGCTTTTTTGCTCTTGCTATCGCTCTTAATGCCTGCGATCTCCATCGGGTAAAGAGCGCGGATACTACAGGCTAGCGCCAGTAAGCTCAAGACACATAAGGGGTATAAATCCCCGCCACAACGGGCCCGGAATCGCCCTGCAACCGGCTGTCCGGTCAGGGGTGTTCCGCTACAACCGGGACGTGGGTAACAACAGCGGAAAACACATTGTATTGCGAGGGAAGGACCCCGCCAGAAGTCGGGCTACATTCCGGTATCTCCATCCCCCATCGTCTACGCTTGTCACCCTTCTCGGCAAATCTCTTAACCCACCGCCCGCCCGACACCAGCCCGCCTATCTTATAACGGCAAAGACAGGGTTGGGGTCCGAGAGGCTGATGACACGGTGTTGCGATGAGGCTACTTTTCACCCCATCGTCTCGTGGAGCAGCTGCTGTGAATTTACTCGACATTGACCAACTCACATGGGTTCACCATACCGGGGACGATTCGGGTGGTCCGACCATCGACTACTGGGGCACCATCCTGGATATTCGCGATCCGGGACACATTGAACTCCTGTACCGCTGGGAGCCCATGTCACACTGCCATTTCCATCGTCACCGGGCCCATACCACGTCGATCATCCTCGAGGGAGAGCTGCATGTCGCAGACTACGTCGATGGCAAAGCGACAGAATCAAGGGTTCGGCCGGCAGGCCATAGGGCCCACGGAGGCGGCGACGAAGTACACAGGGAATGGGGCGGCCCCGCGGGCGCACTGGTGTATTTCAGCATCTACACCGAAGACGGCATCCTCGTTGAGCAACTCAACGAACAAGGGGAAATCCTGAGAACGGTCACGCTTGAAGACCTGAAAAAGACCTACCGCAAGCAGGTGGCAAAGAGCCAAGGGGCCTGATACTGGCTAGCTTGCTCCTGCCAGCAGGCGCAGCCAGCTCACTTTTGCGCGCACCACGCCAGGGGTGAACAGCCAAAGCGGTGGGAGAAGTAGCGTGAGAAATTCCCGGTATTCGAGAAGCCAGCATGGGTAGAGATGAGGCTTACGGGAAATACACCGCTCTCCAGCATGGGCAGTACCACCTCGTCCCGTGACTCATCCAGCAGAGACTGGAAGGTTTCATCCAACTCCCGCACCAGCCTGCGTTGCAAAGTTCGCTTATCGCAATGCATCCGTTCAGCGAGTCGGGTCAACTGGTAACGCCCGGTGGGCAAGGCGGCGCGAATCCAACCCTTGATTTCACTTTTGAGCGTAGCCGCACTGTCATGGGTTCTAAAATTTTCCAATGCCACATCGGCATCCCTGAGTGACACCAGGTGGGGCTTTTCATAGCCTTGGTTGGGTCGCCTGAGTACATCTCGATTAATCCGAAGTCCTGATTCTGGACTATTGGCAACGACAGGAATGGACTGAAAGGTCGTGGGCCAATCGAAATCACTGCCTGAGGGGCCGAGGTGGATTGACTCGGGCTTGAAGGCGCCACCGGTGATTGAAGCGAGGCCCGATGTCACCTGCATTAACGCCAGTGTGACCAGCAGTTCCCGCACTTCCGGATCCACTGGTGCAACCTCAGCCTCCAGCCACACCGACATAAAAACGTAATCTCCATCGGCACGCACCTGCCAAATGACGGGACTGGCGTGGATAGGATTGTACCGAATCAACTGGGACAGAACCGCGCCCACCGTGGGGGCACTGCGTAATAAAGGGACCAGGACACCACCACATTTGTGACCCTGGTAATCGGCCAGGGCGGCCAAAAGGCCAGGGTCTTCTTCCCCCAAGGGGCGCACCAGGTCACCCACTTCTTTTAGGGGAATGAGTGGCAGATCCCCCCTGGAACCCGACTGGGAGGTCAGTTGCTCAAGGGATGTATGGCAATTGGGGTCCGGCGACCATTGGGGCAGACCCCAGAGTGACGCCGCACTTACTGATCCTCGCTGCATGATGCTCGGGCCCTTTTATTATTTCGGCAACCCTGTAATGCCACGAGCATTCTGCTTTGTCAACATTTGTTTAGTTTTAATGGGTTATTATTTGAAAAACTTTAAAATCCCGACCATACCAACCGCACTGCCCGGTTGGTGCAAAACGCAAAACTACTGATCCAGGAGATCCGATTTGTTAGCTGTGTAAGGTTATCCGGTCAGCGATGCCGCCACACCGGCAGAAAAGCCCTGGACAAGCCCCATCTATTAGGAAGTACGAGCGGTCAGCTAGCGAGGGACCCCTGTGAACAGCCACATCATCGGCCAAGAAGGACAGGTTTCAGGGTCTCCCCTTTTTCACGACCCAATCGGACATTAATTCGGTAACCCCGGCGATATCCATGCTGCCCATGTCAGCCCCGTGGCGACCACGCACAGAGACGGTGGCAGAAGCGAGTTCCTTGTCACCCACCACCAACACCAGTGGCACCTTGGCCAACTCGTGCTCGCGAATCTTGAAACCAATTTTCTCATTGCGTAGAGCGGTGGCAACCCTGAAACCAGCCGCCACCAATTCATCGGCTACCTGCTGGGCGTAGCCCGCCTGCTTGTCAGTAATTGGCGCGACAATCGCCTGCTGGGGGGCCAGCCAAAGAGGAAACTCGCCTTCGTAGTGTTCAATCAGAATGCCAATAAAGCGCTCAAAGGATCCGAGTACCGCCCGGTGCAACATCACCGGCACCTGCCGACTGCCATCCTCGGCGACGTACTGGGCATTGAGGCGGCCCGGCATTGAAAAATCCACCTGGATGGTTCCCAATTGCCAAACCCTGCCGATGCAGTCCTTCAGGGAGAACTCTATCTTCGGTCCGTAGAAGGCTCCCTCTCCAGGCAAAATTTCCCAGTCGAGGTTCTTTGCATCCAGGGCTTCGCCCAGCGCGGCTTCCGCCCTATCCCAGTCAGATTCGGTGCCGACCCGTTCCGCAGGGCGGGTCGATAACCTGTAGATGACCTCGGTAAAGCCAAAATCGGCGTAGACCTCGTGCAGCATATCGATAAATGCCGCCACCTCGGACTGTATCTGTTCCTCGGTACAGAAAATATGTGCGTCGTCCTGGGTAAAACCACGAACCCGCATAATCCCGTGCAGCGATCCAGATGGCTCATTACGGTGACAACTGCCAAATTCAGCCAGACGCTGGGGCAGATCCCGGTAGGATTTCAGTCCCTGGTTAAAGACCTGCACGTGGCAGGGACAGTTCATGGGCTTGACTGCAAACTGCCTGTCATCGGCGTCCAGGGTGAACATGCCCGAGGCAAATTTGTCGGCATGGCCGGATTGCTGCCATAGGGAAATGTCCACCACCTGGGGGGTTTTGATCTCCTGATAGCCATACTTCAACTGTTGCCTGCGCATGTAACCCTCTATCACCTGATAGATGGTCCATCCCGGGGGGTGCCAGAACACCATACCCGGCGCCTCCTCCTGGGTGTGAAACAGGTTGAGTTTTTTCGCAATTTTCCTGTGATCGCGCTTCTCGGCTTCAGCAATCCTGTTCAGATAGGCTTTTAACTCTTTCTTGTTGCCCCAGGCCGTACCGTAAATACGCTGCAGCATCTGGTTGTTGGCGTCCCCACGCCAATACGCGCCGGCAACTTTAGTCAACTTGAAGGCCTTGATCCTGCCTGTGCTGGGCACATGGGGGCCCCGGCAAAGATCCATCCACTCGCCCTGCTTGTAGATGGATATCTCCTCCTCTGCAGGTAGTTCTTCAATAATCTGGACTTTGAACTGCTCTCCCATGTTGCGGAACAATTCAACAGCATGCTCCCGGGAACAGACTATTCGCTCCACGGGCAGGTCGTCCCCGACAATTTCCTGCATCCGCGTTTCAATGCGCTCAAGGTCTTCGGGCGTAAAATTGTGGCCGGTGGCGAAGTCGTAGTAAAAACCGTCTTCCACCGTAGGGCCAATAGTGACCTGGGTACCGGGAAACAACTGTTGTACCGCCTGGGCCAGCAGGTGGGCGGTGGAGTGCCGCAGGATTTCAACCCCAGCCGAATCCCTTTCAGTAATTATGCTGAGGGTGGCATCACCTTCGATAACAAAAGAGGTATCAACCTCGCGCCCGTCCACAACGCCGGCCAATGCCGCCTTGGCCAGGCCGGGACCAATATCCGCCGCGACGTCAGCGACCGAGACCGGCTGCTCAAATTTCCGTTCGGAACCATCGGGTAATTGCACAACCGGCATATGCTGTTTCCTTTTTTCAGTGGCGACCCCCACCAAGGGCCGCATGCGGTGGCGACAAGTCTAGCGCCGCCGCAAGTTTATGCCATGCCTGTCGACAGAACTATTACCACTCATCGGGAATTAACTGAGCGGTCCACCGCCGAGTTACTGGAGGCTAAATGGGCTGGTATGTAACAGTTTGCGGTGGAAGGGCAGCTACGGAACCTTCAGCGTCAGCCACCCGATACGCGTCCGACCCTATGACCGGCTCCGGGCAGGAGAGCCCAGGACTGGAGTCTCAGGCCAAGGTGTCTGGTGGACCCAAAACGAGCCAACGACACCAGCACCGTCGGGCAATGGAAGTCCCATGGGCGGACTCTGGGTGGCGAGGCCCATCCCGGAAGCCGGGCCTGCGGGTGCTGGTATCCAGGTATCACTGACAGGGGCAAGGTCAGAGCCTTGCAGTTGCCCGTGAGCGGAGCCCACCGACACGGTGGCCAGGGTGGTTGATTCCGCATCATCAGGGGAGCGCTCCGCAGACCCATCGTCTATTACCCTGACCTCGACCCGTCGGTTTCGCGCGCGGCCCGCCTCTGTCTCGTTGCTGGCAATGGGTTCCATTTCGCCATAGCCCACAATCCGCAGTTGTCCCGGGGGAATGCCCCGGCTTTCCAGATAGCCGGCCACAGCAGCAGCGCGACGCTCTGACAGTCCCTGGTTATAGCCCTCAGGGCCGGTGCTGTCCGCGTGTCCCGCCACCTCAAAAGTAGCGCCGGGATAGCGCTTTACGTACTCGACGAAAGCTTTCAGGGAGTCCGCGGCGTTATCGGGGAGGATGGCACTATCAAAGGCAAAATTGAGAGTCGCACTGTCGAGTATGAGCGGCAGGGCGCAACCACGGTCGTCCACTCGAACCCCGGGGGCTGTATTGGGGCAATCATCTCGGTGGTCAGGCACACCATCGCCGTCGCCATCGGTTTCAACCATCGCTGGGACGGTTTCATCCACAACGGGATCAGCTACCGGTGCGGGCACCTCCTCCTGACAAATCATATACCCAAGACCGGCACCCGCACCTGTGGCCAGCACGACCGCACCGGTACCACCCGATGCGAGACCGACTCCGAGGCCAGCCGCTCCAGCGCCGAGGGCGCAGAGGTTGTAGTCATTGGTGGATGTGGTGGTGCAACCCGAAAAAGCAAAAGTCAGTGCACACAATAGAAATAACAACCTGCTGCTGTATTTCATTGAGATGCTGAGCCTCCAGCTCGCTAATATGACGTCGATCCAACCAGCATATGATTGCACTAATCCTATTTTTTTGTAAGACCTCGGCTCTGGGAAAAACAATTTTATTGGCCAGTGAGAGCGGCAATTCTGCTCAATTATGGCGAGGCCTTGAGTGCGCCTGCAGGCAGTGCAACCATAGCTCCCCCAGTCGGGAGCTCAAAATATGAAACACCACATTGCGCTGGTCGAGGATGAGCGGGCTTTGGCTGCCAGTTATCGTGACTTTCTTCATCGATCAGGCTACAGCGTATCGATCTACAGCACCGCCGAAGCCGCTTTGGAGGGCATTCCCGAGCGCCGCCCGGACTTGATCCTGCTGGACATAGGACTAGGGCACGATCCGGAAGCGGGCTTTGAATTGTGCCGAACGCTGCGCGCTGGCGACCCACTGCTGCCCATCGTATTCCTGACCGCGAGGGACGAGGAAGTGGACGTCATCTCGGGCTTAAGGCTGGGCGCTGACGACTATCTCACCAAGGACATTTCACAATCCCAACTTCTGGCTCGCATTACCGGTTTGCTGCGGCGGGTACTGGCCCTGCGCAACCCAGAGAATCGGGAGCAGGTACTGCGCCGGGGCGACCTGGAGTTAAACACTGAGCGCCTGACCACGGCCTGGAAACACCAGGCTGTTCCACTGACCTACACCGAATTTTGGATGCTGTACTCGATGGCGAAGAACCCGGGACACATAAGAAGTCGGGAACAACTGATGGAATCAGCCCGGGTCGTCCTGGATGACAGCACGGTAACCTCACATATCCGCCGCATTCGGAGAAAATTTGAGGAGGCGGACGACCAGTTTCAGCACCTTGAGACTGCTTATGGTCTGGGTTATCGCTGGCGTGGGGATACATGAGATTAGGCCATCAACTGGCGATACTGTCCCTCACCTTTCTGGCCATTCCCTGGGCGGGGTGTGAATTCCTGCAGGCCAATGAGCGCTCCCTGCTGCGCCTGCAGCAGCAGGCTCTTTTCAGCACGGGCCGGGCCATCGCGGACGGTTTGTACGGCCAGAAGAGCCTGCTGTACGTGGCACCCGAACGCAGCACGGCGCCCTTTGACGAGCAATCACTGGTGGTGGATGCCCTACCCGGCAAGCCGTTATTGGATGGTTATTTTGATGACTGGCCTGACGGACAGCCTCGGCGTTTTGGTGGCCAAAAGCGCTTCCTTGAGGCCCTTCTCGGAACCCATGAACAACGTCTTTTCATTGCTATAAAGGTTGATGACGCCAGTAAGGCCTACGACCAGTCCGGTCCCGCTACCCAGGCCACTGGAGACCGGTTGATTCTGGTGACCTGGCTGGAAAATCGTCGTCAGGAGTACGTCATCAGCACCGCTGCCCCCGGGCGAATTACTGCCCAGCCCCTTGGCCGAGTGCTACCCCAAGCCCAGCCCGATGCAATTCGGGGTGTCTGGACCGATGTCGGCGACGGTTACCAATTGGAACTATCTATGCCACTGGGTCTGACCGGAAACAGGTTGGGTATCTACTATCTGGACAGCGACGAGGGCGGCATTAGCGTCAGGGGCAACGTCGACCCCCTGGCCATGCGGGCGCCTCCCTTCCTGGTTATCGGCACTGCAGCTCTCAGCCATTGGCTGGAGGGCTATTCTGGTCGGGGAGTGGGGGTACAGATTCTGGATCGTTGGGGCTGGCCGCTTGCAGCCGTTGCACCCGATAAAGCAGTAGCTAATGGGGCTGAGGGCGGATTCACGGCCTGGTTATACCGGCAAGTTCTCGCCACCCCAGCCGTTACCGACGCCCCTGTGCGGCTGGCAACAGGACAACTCACGGGCCCCGCAATACGCCTGTCCCAACAGGGGCTGGAGAGCGACCGGGTGTTCTCCGCCCCTGATGGCCTGCGCAGTCGATTCACGACGCCTATCAAAAGCCCAAACGGCGTGATGGGCATCGTGGTCATCGATTCACCGAGGGAGCGTTATCTATCCCTCAACGTGCCCGCCTTTGAGACGCTGCTGTTTGGCGGCATTGGTGCAATGCTGCTCTGCTACCTGGCGCTGTTGGGGTTCGCAATGTTACTCGGCGGGCGGATCCGGCGGTTGTCACACGCAGTCGAAAAACTGGATGAAAAAAATGAAGCATTGATTGTCGACCGCTTCGATGATGAGTTGTCTGACCTCACCCGGGCGTTCAATCAACAACTCAGCGAGCAAAGACAGCTGCGCAACTATCTGCGGCAGCTACCCCAGAGTCTGGCCCATGAAATAAGAACCCCGATTGCCATCATCAGGGCAGCTTTGCCGTTACTGGGAGAGTCAGACAAGTCACCAATAGAACAGCAGGAAATCATGGCCCGCGCTGAAGGGGGTATTGAGCGTCTCACCCGACTTCTGAACCAGATGAACGAGGCAAACCAGCTTGAACAAATGGTAGGAAAAGAACCCAGGGAAGACACTGAACTAAAAGTCTTGTTACGACAGTTGGCAGACGCCTATTCCGCAACCTTTTCTGACCGGCACTTTATATTCGAGAGCGATGCGCCCAGTGCCACGGCCAAGGTCACCCCAGATCTCATCGTCCAAGCCTTCGATAAACTGGTTGCCAATGCCATCTCCTTCACCTCCGAGGGCGACACAATCACCCTGAGGATCGAACGGCGGGGGCTGTGGTGGCGCCTCACGGTGGTCAACCCAGGCTCCCAATTACCCAGCGACAGTCAAAAATTGTTTCAACCGATGGTGTCGCTGCGGTCACGGGACGACCGGCAACCGGGCTCTCTGGGCCTGGGACTCTATATTGTCAGCCTGGTGGCCAGGCACCACGGGGGAGAACCCTGGGCCCGGGACCTGCCCGATGGCACCGGGGTAGAGATCGGTTTTACCGTAGGGGC
Source organism: Luminiphilus sp. (assembly GCA_012270045.1). Taxonomy (GTDB): domain Bacteria; phylum Pseudomonadota; class Gammaproteobacteria; order Pseudomonadales; family Halieaceae; genus Luminiphilus. The sequence continues at coordinate 3,713 of JAAXJC010000109.1, read as the reverse complement.
TCAGACGTAACTGCAAGTACTTTACGCAGAGTTTCTGGAAGACAATCTTGCCAAACCCTGCCACTCCGCGACCTGCTGCTCAATGCGCTCAATGGCCTCATCAAACGCAGCTGCCTGGGCTGCCGGGTCTGTCAATCTCGAGGGGTCTTTGAGCGGCCAGTGCAGTCTGGAGACGCCGCTCATACCCACAGGACAGGCTTCGGCGGCAGCGCTGTCGCAGACCGTCACCATGAGGTCGGGCAAATCCTCGGAGAATTCCTCCATGCTCTTACTCCGAACACCCAGCGTGGGATAACCCCGGCGTTCAAGATGCTGCAGGGTCATCGGATGAACCGCGCCAGCCGGTTCGCTTCCCGCGCTGCTGGCACGAATTACGCCCTCCGCCAGGTGGTTGGCTATCACTTCGCACAGGATGCTGCGACAGCGATTATGGGTACACAGAAACAGGACATGAAACATGCTGGTTGCTCCCGCCAAATACAGAATCCAGAAACAAAAAAGGCGCCCACCGGGCGCCTTTGGATAGCGCTACCGCCTAGTTGGTAGCCGCGTTCTGCATGTTCTCAAGCACCTGGTCTATGGAGAAACTCGCCGGTTTCTGCCGGGGCGGATACTCGCCAAAGGTCGCCAGGAACTGGCCCACGTAGGTCTGTGCCGGCAGCAGCAGGAACACATGCCGGAACCACCAGTCCTTGTAGTGGATCGATTCATGTTCGGCCTCTTCAAAGGGATCGGAATACAAATCGAAAATCTTGGGCACGCGTAACTGAACGAAGGGATCCGCCCAGACGTCAAAACTGTGGGCACGCTGCTCCGCAAATACCGCTTTCCAGCGCTTATAACGCATGCCCACCAGATTACCGTCATCACTGAAGTAGAAGAATTCGGCTCTCGGACTTTCCTCAGTCTCACCGCCCCAGTAGGGGAGCATGTTGTAGCCATCCAGATGGACTTTGGTGTTGTCCTCGCCAAATACCGCTTTTTCCTTCATGCGCTCTTTCAAATCATCATCGCCAAGAGCCGCGGCAATAGTGGGAAACCAGTCCATATGGCTGACGAGGCCGTTGGCACGGGTTCCAGGCTCAATCAGGCCGGGCCATTTGACCAGCAGGGGCACGCGGTAGCCGCCTTCCCAGTTGGTATTTTTTTCTCCTCTGAAGGGAGCGGTACCGCCGTCAGGCCAGGTGAACTTTTCAGCGCCGTTATCGGTGGTGTACATGACCACGGTATTGTCGGCGATACCCAACTCATCCAGCTTGTCCAACATTTGGCCGATCATGCCGTCGTGCTCGACCATGCCGTCGGGATAAACACCCAGGCCAGTGACACCATCCGACTCAGGTTTCAGTCGGGTATGAACGTGCATGCGCGTGGTGTTGTACCAGAGGAAAAATGGCTTGTCGGCTTTCACCGCACGCTCCAGAAAATCGAGGGCAGCGGCGGTGACTTCTTCGTCAATGGTTTCCATGCGCTTTCTGGTCAGCGGCCCGGTGTCCTCAATGCGGCCGTCAGCTGTGGATTTGATGACGCCCCTGGGACCGAATTTCTCCCTGAAAGCGGGATCTTTTGGATAGTCCGGATGCTCGGGCTCTTCCTCGGCATTGAGGTGGTACAGGTTGCCGATGAACTCATCGAAACCATGGTTGGTCGGCAAGTGCTCATCACGGTCACCGAGGTGGTTTTTACCAAACTGGCCGGTCATATAGCCCTTGGATTTCAGATACTCGGCGATGGTGGGATCGCGCTCATCCATACCCTCTTTGGCCCCCGGCAAGCCCACTTTCAGCAAGCCGGTCCTGAACCCCGACTGTCCGGTCACAAATGCGGCCCGGCCCGCGGTGCAGCTCTGCTCCCCGTAAGCATGGGTAAACAACATGCCCTCATCAGCGATCCGGTCAATGTTGGGGGTTTCGTAGCCCATCATGCCCTGGTTGTAGGCACTGACATTCCAGTAACCGATGTCATCGCCCCACAACATCAGGAAGTTGGGCTTGTCGGCCGCCAGGGCCGGGGCTGAGAGAGTCAGCAGCGCTACAGCCACCGACGTCAGACGTGAAAACATAGGGCACTCCTTTACCGTTTTCAGATAGAGCGGCAGAGTGTACCCCACCAGCCCCCCAACAGTTCAACCGGTATTCTCATTGCCCCGAACAGATCGCCAACGGGCCCCTGGCGATTGGATGCCCCCCAGACAGCACCC
>JAAXJC010000109.1:0-1503 GCA_012270045.1 Luminiphilus sp. | reverse complement strand
TCATTGCCCCGAACAGATAGGTAACGGGCGCTTGGATGAGCAGCTGACAGCAAGGCATCGCTAGCCCACAAACGCCGCCTGTTTTATTTCGGATAACTGGTCTCGCACCCGTGCCGCCTCCTCGAACTCCAGGTTCTTGGCGTGCTCCATCATCTGCTGCTCCAGTTGCTCGATCCTTCGCGCCAGTGCTGTTGGTGTCAGGTTGACCACCTCCGCCGCATAGCTGGCTTTTTCCTCGGCAACACGCCGCTCCCGTGCAGAACGGGGCTTGGTCGGCATCCTGCGGGCACCCTCGAGAATGTCCTGAACGCTCTTTTCAATGCCCTTGGGCGTAATCCCGTGGGTCTCATTAAAGGCCAGCTGTTTCTCCCGTCGACGCTCGGTTTCATTAATCGCGCGCTCCATGGAGCCGGTCACCTGATCGGCGTACAAAATGGCCCGTCCGCGCAGGTTCCGGGCACCTCTACCAATGGTCTGGATCAGCGACCGGTCTGAGCGCAGAAACCCTTCCTTATCCGCGTCCAGGATGGCCACCAGGGAGACTTCCGGCATATCCAGGCCCTCACGCAGCAGGTTGATACCCACCAGGACATCGAAATTTCCCAAACGCAGGTCGCGGATAATTTCCACCCGCTCCACGGTATCGATGTCAGAGTGCAGGTAGCGCACCCGGACATCGTGCTCATTGAGGAATTCGGTCAAATCCTCGGCCATGCGCTTGGTCAGGGTGGTCACCAGAACACGGTCGCCTCCCGCCACTGTATCCCGGATTTCCCCCAAAAGATCATCGACCTGGGTACGGGCTGGCCTGACTTCCACCACGGGGTCCACGAGGCCCGTCGGTCGCACAAGCTGCTCGACGGTGCGCCCTGAATTCTCATTCTCGTAATTCCCAGGCGTGGCCGAGACAAACACCCCCTGGGGCCTCAGTTGCTCCCACTCCTCAAAGCGCAGCGGCCGATTATCCAGGGCTGAGGGCAGACGGAAACCGTACTCGACCAGAGTCTCCTTGCGGGACCGGTCCCCTCGGTACATCCCTCCGATCTGGGGAACCGTGACGTGGGATTCGTCCACCATGATCAGGGCGTTGTCGGGCAGGTATTCAAACAGCGTGGGGGGTGGCTCGCCCGGTGCCCGACCGGACAGGTAACGGGAGTAATTCTCGATCCCCTGACAAAAGCCAAGTTCTCGAATCATCTCGATGTCATAACGGGTGCGCTGCTGGATGCGCTGGGCCTCGAGAAGTTTATCGGCCTCTTTAAGCTGCTTGACCCGTTGTTCCAGCTCTTCCTCAATCAACTCGACGGCGCCCAGCATGGTGTCCCGGGAAGAGACATAGTGGGTCTTGGGGAAGATAGTCACCCGCGGGAGCTTCTCCCGTACCTCACCGGTCAGGGGATCGAAACTGGAGATATTTTCAATCTCCTCATCAAAAAGCTCCAAGCGAATCGCCAGTTCGTCGGATTCCGCGGGAAAAATATCAATCACATCACCCCGTACACG
>JAAXJC010000130.1 GCA_012270045.1 Luminiphilus sp. | reverse complement strand
TCACCCGGGAACTGCAGGTCGACTACGCGACCGCGGCCATCACCCTGGCACTGCTGAGCGGCATGCTGCTGATCCTGCTGGGCCTCATTCGTTTCGGATTTGTAGCCAATCTGCTATCCCACCCGGTGGTATCAGGCTTCATCACCTCGTCGGGAATCCTGATCGCCCTGAGTCAGTTTGGGCACATTTTGGGTATCACTGCCGAGGGCGACACCCTGCCCTCGCTGCTGTCGTCCCTGCTCGCTTCTTTGGAAACTACCAATCTCTACACGCTGGCCATTGGAGCTTTCGCCCTGCTGTTTTTGCAGCTGTGCCGAACCCGACTTGCCGGCGCATTGAGCACCCTGGGGATGGCCCGCTCGACAGCTGAACTAATGACCAAGGCCGCACCGGTGATGGCCGTGGTGTTGACTATTTTGCTGGCGGCCCTGGGCAATCTCGAGACCAAAGGGGTGGCGCTGGTTGGCGCCATTCCCCAGGGGTTACCTGCCTTTTCCGCGCCCAACCTTTCGCTGGCAGTGCTCGGTGAATTGCTGGTGCCTGCCCTGTTGATCGCCCTCATCGGGTTTGTCGAATCGGTTTCGGTAGGACGCACCCTGGGCGGCAAACGCGGCGAGCGCATCGACCCGAACCAGGAACTCATAGGTCTGGGAGCAGCCAACATTGCCGCCGGGGTCTCGGGCGGATTCCCCGTCACTGGCGGCTTTTCCCGATCAGTGGTCAATTTTGACGCCGGGGCCCGAACCCAGGCGGCGTCGATCATGACCGCCGGTGGCATCGCCCTGGCGGCGGCATTTCTCACCCCCGCGTTGTACTTCCTGCCCAAGGCAACCCTGGCCGCAACGATCATCGTCGCCATCAGCAGTTTGCTGGACTGGCAGGCCATCAGGGAAGCCTGGCAATACGATAAAGCCGACTTCACAGCGATAGCGGCGACCATAACCATGACGCTGGGTTTTGGGGTCGAAGTGGGAGTGATCGCGGGGGTGGCGACCAGTATTGGTTTGCATTTACACAGAACCATGCGCCCCCATTTCGCCATCGTTGGCGCCGTGCCCGGTACCGAGCACTACCGAAACGTCCAGCGACACGACGTGGTCACCCACAACAACATCCTCTCTATCCGGGTGGACGAAAGTCTTTATTTCGCCAACTCGGCCTTTTTGGAGGACCTCGTGTACAGTGAGGTGGAAAAGTCAGGGCTGGTGGAGCACGTGGTGTTGATGTGCCCGGCAATAAACTCCATCGATCTGAGCGCGCTGGAGGCTTTGCAGGAAATTAACCGGCGGCTCCTGGCAGCCGATATCAAACTGCATTTGAGCGAGGTCAAGGGACCGGTGATGGATGCTTTGCAACGCAGCCACTTTCTCGACAAGCTGGCCGGCAAGGTGTTCCTGAATCATCATGCGGCGGTACAGGAGCTGGCGCAGGCATGAAGACGGGTACCGCCAAGAGCGTGAAGTGGCTGGTGACGGCGGTCGCCTGCGTGCTGGTTACCTATGCCCTGTATCAGGCCACCTCAGGGGAAGCGCCAGACGCCTGCCAGCAGCAGCTGTCCGCAGCAGCTATTGCCGACGCGGGTCCGGATCAGGCGGCGCTGGTTGATAATGCCCTGCTCATGCGCCCCCAATGTGACGAGGTCGACCGGGATTGATCAGGGCAGCCTGCGGGTCGTGCCCGCCTGCCACAAGCGCATAACCGTCCGCTCCGCGGCTGCCTCGGCCGCCATGCCAAACTTTTCCTGCCAGCTTTTCTTGGGCACGTAGCGAACTTCAAAGACGTCTTTTTCCGGAAGCAGCGCCTGCATGTAGGCATCCGAGGTAGACAGTTCGTCGACCAGTTGCCGCTCCAGCGCGCGCTGGCCAAACCAGGTTTCGCCTGTGGCGATAGCCTCGATATCAACTACCGGCCGATTCAGCGCGACAAATTCTTTGAACAGCCCGAAGGTGTCCTCCAGGTCCTCGACGAATTTTTCGCGATCCTCCTCGGTATTCTCACCGAACATGGTCAGGGTGCGCTTGTACTTGCCGGCGGTCAGCTGCTCAAACTCGATGTCGTTCTTTTTCAATACCCGGTGGAAGTTGGGGATCTGGGCCAGGACACCGATGGAGCCAATCACAGCAAAGGGCGCCGAGATAATTTTGTTCGCCACGCAGGCCATCATATAGCCACCGCTTGCTGCTACTTTATCCACTGAAACCGTCAGGGTGGCACCGGTATCGCGAATCCGTTGCAACTGGCTGGCGGCCAGTCCATAGCTGTGCACCATCCCTCCTGAGCTCTCCAGGCACAACAGGACCTCATCCCCCTCCCCCAGTTCCGGGGCGATGGCTGAGATCTCTTCCCTCAGGCTTTCGGTTTCACTGGCCCGGATATCCCCCTGGAAGCGCAGCACGAACACCCGGGGCTCAGGGCCGGAGTCATCCTTGTCTTTCAGGCGCTCCTTGGCCTTCTTGTCCTCGGCTTTCAGGGCTTTTTTCGCCGCCTTTTCCCGCTGCTTGCGCTGCTCTGCATGCTCGGTGAGGCCTCGGACCGCGTCGTGGAACGCGGTGTACCGGTCGTTCAGGCGTCGAACCTCAATATAGCCATCCTCGCCGCCCTTCCGACGTTGGCTGATGGCTGTTACCGCCAACAGAACCGCAATGATGGCCGTGACCAGAATGATGGCCTCGACAAGAAAGATGCCTACTTCCTGAATAAATTCCATAAACCTTCCCTGTCACTTCCCCGGCAAAATCCGGGCTCAATGGGACGCATAAAAATGATTAATAAGCTGGCCGGCAATCGAAGCCGGCGGCGGCACCCGCGGCTCATGCCCCTTCCGATACCAGCCAGCCCGGGCAATTTCCGAGGGCTCCACGGTGATCTCGCCCGCCACATAGTCGGCGAAGAAACCCAACATCAGCTGACTGGGAAACGGCCAGGGCTGGGACTGAAAGTAGCGCACATTGGATACCGTCAGCCCCACTTCTTCCCGGACTTCCCTGATCACCGCCTCCTCGGCGGTTTCGCCGGGCTCTATGAAGCCCGCCAGTGTCGAGTGAAAACCGGTGCGGCCACCAGCGGCCTCTGCGAGCAACAATTCATCCCCCCGACCCACGGCCACAATGACACAGGGATGCAACCGGGGATAGGCCGTCAGGCCGCAGGCGCCACAGGCCAGGGCCTTGCCCGCATCGGCTGCTTCTGTGGCGCTGCCGCAGCGGCCGCAAAATTGGTGATCCCTACGCCAGGACAACATTTGCAGCGCGCGGCCGTAGGTGGCAAAAGCGGCGGCTGAAACCCGGCCAAAAAGGGTCAGCAGGTGCCCCTTGGTGTGTTCCATGGCGTTTATTTGCTGCTGATCGACTTCAAGGGCATAGCAGGGTCGGCCGCACCAATACCCCATGGGCTCACCGACGGCCTGGGTCCCAAAGATCGATTCCGCCTCATGACGCATCCAGATATCCTCTGGCGACCGTCGCAACGACACCACGACCTCAGAACCGACGAACAGGCACAGATAATCCTCCGCGCCCGGGGCTTCCACGATGGGCTTGATATCCAGCATTCAGCTCTCCTATTGGACGGCGCATGGTATGGGCACCCTCCCCCGTAAACAACCCTGACAGGCGGCTCGTTGACGGTATCATTTCTGGTGAATTGGCATAGAATGCGAACGCGTCAACGCTTTGCTTCATTGCCATCATCGTTTTGGCAATAACTGACGTAATACC
>JAAXJC010000115.1 GCA_012270045.1 Luminiphilus sp. | reverse complement strand
AACCCCCAACCTGCGGATTTGGAATCCGCTGCTCTGCCAATTGAGCTACTGGCCTCTAAACACACGTCCCACAGGCATTAACTGCCAGAGACAACGAAGCCGAACCGCCTTTTTAGGGGTGGTTCGGCCTGGTAACGGGCGCACCGAGTGCGCCCTTTCAATGAGCTAATTACTCGATGATTTTGGCGACCACGCCAGCACCCACGGTTCGGCCACCCTCACGGATCGCAAAACGCAGGCCCTCTTCCATCGCAATCGGCGCAATCAGCGTCGCTACAATGTTGATGTTGTCTCCCGGCATCACCATCTCAACACCCTCAGGCAGCTCAACCGCTCCCGTTACATCCGTCGTACGGAAGTAAAACTGCGGACGGTAGCCCTTGAAGAACGGCGTGTGACGACCACCCTCATCCTTGCTCAGGACATAAACCTCTGCCTCAAACTTGGTGTGCGGCGTCACAGAACCCGGAATCGCCAGAACCTGACCACGCTCAACCTCGTCACGCTTCGTACCACGCAGCAGTACACCAACGTTCTCGCCCGCTCGGCCTTCGTCCAGCAGCTTGCGGAACATCTCAACGCCCGTACAGGTCGTCTTCTGGGTCTCCTTGATACCGATAATCTCGATCTCGTCACCCACCTTCACAATGCCGCGCTCTACCCGGCCCGTAACCACCGTGCCCCGGCCAGAAATAGAGAACACGTCCTCTACCGGCATCAGGAAAGGCTGGTCAATCGCGCGCTCAGGCTCCGGAATGTACGAATCCAGCGTCTCTACCAGCGTCTTAACCGCCGTCGTGCCCAGACCGTTTTCGTCATCACCGTTCAACGCCATCAGCGCTGATCCGCAGATGATCGGCGTGTCATCACCAGGAAACTCGTAGGTATCAAGCAGCTCGCGCAGCTCCATCTCTACCAGTTCCTTCATCTCTTCGAACTCTTCCGAATCCACACCGCCGCAGTCTTCCGCCAGCAGGTCCGCCTTGTTCAAAAACACCACAATGTAGGGAACGCCTACCTGACGGGACAGCAGAATGTGCTCCCGCGTCTGGGGCATCGGACCATCCGTCGCGCCGCAGACCAGGATCGCGCCGTCCATCTGCGCCGCACCCGTGATCATGTTCTTCACATAATCCGCGTGCCCAGGGCAGTCTACGTGCGCGTAGTGACGGTCGTTCGACTCGTACTCAACGTGGGACGTCGCAATCGTGATACCACGCTCTCGCTCTTCCGGCGCGTTATCAATACCGTCAAACGCTACCGCCTCTCCTCCAAATACCTCTGAACACACACGTGTCAGCGCCGCCGTCAGCGTCGTCTTACCGTGGTCTACGTGCCCAATCGTGCCCACGTTTACGTGGGGCTTCGAACGCTCAAATGCTTCCTTCGCCACTGTGCTTTTTCCTCTGGTCTGTGTGGGCTAGATGCCCGTTTGGTTTTTCGAAATGATGCCCTGGGCCACCGCATTGGGTGCCTCGGCGTACTGTGCAAACTCCATGGTGTAGGTCGCGCGTCCCTGGGTTGCTGAGCGCAGATCGGTGGCATAACCAAACATTTCCGCCAGCGGCACCTCGGCATTGACCACCTTGCCCGCCGCGTTCTCGTCCATGCCCAGGATCATGCCCCTGCGGCGGTTGAGATCGCCGACCACGTCGCCCATGTTCTCTTCCGGTGTCACCACCTCTACTTTCATGATGGGTTCCAGCAAGGCGGCACCACCGACCTCCGCCAACTGGCGGGTGGCAAGACTGGCGGCAATCTTGAAGGCCATCTCGTTGGAGTCCACGTCATGGTAGGAGCCGTCATAGACCGTGGCCTTGAGCCCGAGCAGCGGGTAGCCGGCCAGCACACCGTTTTGCATCTGTTCTTCGATGCCCTTGTTAACCGCCGGGATGTATTCCTTGGGCACTACGCCACCAACCACCTCGTTGACGAACTCGAGGCCATCGGCGTTTTCGTCCTCTGCGGGTTCAAATTTAATCCAGACATGACCGTACTGACCCCGGCCGCCGGACTGCCGGACAAATTTACCCTCCACCTCAACGGTGTTGCGGATACGCTCCCGGTAGGCGACCTGGGGCTTGCCGATGTTGGCTTCAACGCTGAATTCCCGGCGCATGCGGTCGACAATAATGTCCAGGTGCAGCTCACCCATACCGGAAATGATGGTCTGGCCGGTTTCCTCGTCGGTCTTCACCCGGAACGAGGGGTCTTCCTGGGCCAGCTTGCCCAGGGCTACACCCATCTTCTCCTGATCCGCCTGGGAACGCGGCTCCACAGCGACTGAAATGACCGGCTCCGGGAACTCCATTCGCTCCAGCACCACCGCCTTGCCCGGGTCGCACAGGGTGTCGCCGGTGGTAACGTCCTTGAGGCCGATGGCAGCCGCGATATCCCCGGCCAGCACGTCCTTGATTTCTTCCCGGCTATTGGCGTGCATCTGTACCATTCGCCCGATGCGCTCTTTCTTGCCTTTGACCGGGTTGTAAACCGCGGTGCCACTGCTCAGCTGTCCCGAGTACACCCTGAAAAAGGTCAGGGTACCGACAAAGGGGTCGGTGGCGATCTTAAAGGCCAGCGCCGCGAAAGGCTCATCATCGTCAGAGTGGCGCTGTACAGCCGTCTCACCATCCTCCAGCGTGCCCTCAATGGCTTTTACTTCTGTCGGCGAAGGCAGGTAATCAATGACCGCATCCAGGACCGCCTGCACGCCCTTGTTCTTGAAGGCCGATCCTCCCAGCACCGGGACAATTTCATTGGCCAGGGTCCTGATACGCAGGCCGCGCTTGATCTCTTCCTCGGAGAGTTCACCGTCCTCCAGGTAGCGGTCCATGAGCTCATCGTCCGCCTCCGCCGCCGCCTCCAGCATCTGTTCCCGCAGACTGTCGACCTGTTCAACCAGATCAGCGGGCACATCACCGTATTCAAAGGTGGTGCCCATGTCTTCCTCGCTCCAGAGGATCGACCGGTTTTTTACCAGGTCGACAACACCGACAAAGCCGTCTTCGGCACCGATGGTCATTTGGATGGGCACGGCATTGCAGTTCAAACGCTCGCGTAACTGCTCTACGACGTTCATAAAGTCGGCACCGGCACGGTCCATCTTGTTGACAAAAACCATGCGGGGAACTTCGTATTTGTTGGCCTGGCGCCAGACGGTCTCGGTCTGGGGCTGTACCCCGGAGGAACCGCACAGTACGACCACGGCACCATCCAGCACCCGCAGTGAGCGCTCGACTTCTATGGTGAAATCGACGTGCCCGGGGGTATCAATAATATTGATGCGGTGCTGGTCATACTGCTGCTGCATGCCCTGCCAGAAACAGGTTGTCGCCGCAGAGGTGATGGTGATGCCGCGCTCCTGCTCCTGTTCCATCCAGTCCATGGTGGCCGCACCATCGTGCACCTCACCAATTTTGTGGGACAGGCCGGTGTAGAACAGGACCCGCTCGGTGGTCGTGGTTTTACCCGCGTCCACGTGGGCGCAGATACCGATATTCCGGTAGCGCTGTATGGGTGTCTGGCGGGCCACGGGCGTGTCCTGACTACAGGGCGGACCGACTCTGGATCAGAATCGGAAGTGAGAGAAGGCCTTGTTGGCTTCCGCCATGCGGTGTACGTCTTCCCGCTTCTTGACCGCGTTGCCCTTACCCTGGGCAGCGTCGATGATCTCTCCGGCCAGGCGCTGACGCATGGACTTCTCGCCACGGTTACGGGCGTAGTCCACCAGCCAACGCATGGACAGTGCACCACGTCGGGCGGGGCGCACCTCAACCGGCACTTGGTAGGTAGCACCACCCACCCGGCGGGACTTCACTTCCACCATGGGGGCGATGTTTTCCAGCGCCTCGTCAAAGACCTCAATGGGATCCCGCTTGGTACGCTCCTCAACGAGGTCGAGGGCGCCATAAACAATGGACTCTGCAACGGACTTCTTGCCGCTGATCATCACGTGGTTCATGAACTTGGCGAGGGTCTGGTTTCCGAACTTGGGATCGGGAAGGATTTCGCGCTTGGCGACGACGCGTCTGCGTGGCATGGCTTGCTTTCCTATTTGTCTTCAGGTTTACCCGGTCACTGTACCCCGCGGGGATAACCGTACCGGCCTTACTGTCGGCTTCGCCGACGGTACTGCGCGACCGCCCCGGGGGCGGGCCGCAGTGTGTCACTTACTTGGGCCGCTTGGCTCCGTACTTGGATCGACCCTGGCGACGTGCTGACACGCCCGAGGTGTCGAGACTGCCGCGAACCGTGTGATAACGCACACCAGGCAGGTCCTTGACACGACCACCACGGATCAGGACCACGCTGTGCTCCTGCAGGTTGTGACCTTCTCCACCGATGTAGGAAGAAACCTCAAATCCATTGGTGAGTCGCACTCGGCAGACTTTACGCAGGGCCGAGTTCGGCTTTTTGGGTGTGGTGGTGTACACACGGGTACACACGCCACGCCGCTGGGGACAGGCCTGCAGGGCCGGTACACCGCTTTTGGTGACTTTGCGCTTGCGCGGCTTGCGCACAAGCTGGTTAACGGTTGCCATTCATTGCTCCAAAAAGGCCAGGGGCTTGGCCCCTGAATTAAAGAGCGCGCATTCTATAGACGCGCTCACAAGTTTTCAACTGCCGGGACGGGGGCCGAAGCCGCCGGTAACCCGGGCAAGTGCCGGGACGTGACGGCGACTTACTCGCCGTCCGCGCCAGCTTCCGCCTCGACCTTCTCCATTTCATCGGCGAAGCTCTCGGTGAACTCCTCATCCGACATGGTCAACTGCAGGCCACCCTCAGCGCGCTTGCGCCGACGCTCTTCGTGGTAGCTGAGACCGGTTCCCGCCGGAATCAGACGTCCAACGATGACGTTCTCCTTCAGGCCACGCAGGTAATCCCGCTTGCCGGTAACCGCCGCCTCGGTGAGGACGCGGGTCGTCTCCTGGAACGAAGCCGCCGAAATGAAGCTCTCAGTGGCCAGGGACGCCTTGGTAATACCCAGCAATTCCCGGTCAGCGGTGGGCGCGATGTGGCCCTGTGCTTCAGCGCGGTCACACTCTTCGAGGAAGGTGGTGTACTCGACCTGCTCGCCCTTGATAAAGGAGGAATCGCCGGGTGTGGCAATAATGACCTTGCGCAGCATCTGGCGAACGATCACCTCGATGTGCTTGTCATTGATCTTCACGCCCTGCAGTCGGTAAACCTCCTGGATCTCGTTGACGATGTACTCCGCCAGGGCCGCAATACCCTTGAGGCGCAGGATGTCATGGGGACTCAGGGGACCCTCGGACACCACTTCACCCTTCTGCACCTGCTCACCTTCGAAGACCGTCAGTTGACGCCACTTGGGAATCAGCACTTCGTAGTGATCGGAACCATCGGGCAACAGTGAGCCGTCGGTAGGTGTAATCACCAACCGGCGCTTGCCCTTGGTCTCCTTGCCGAAGCTGACCGTGCCGGAGATCTCGGCCAAGATAGCCGGTTCCTTGGGCTTGCGGGCTTCGAACAGGTCGGCCACCCGGGGCAGACCACCGGTGATGTCGCGGGTCTTGGAGCCTTCCTGGGGAATCCTCGCAATGACCTCACCGACACCGACCTGGGCACCGTCTTCCAGATTGACCATTGCCGCGGCGGGCAGGAAGTAGTGGGCAGGCACATTGGTACCGGCCAGAGTCAATTCCTTACCCTTGTCATCAACCAGGGTCACGGCGGGACGAATATCCTTGCCTGCCGCGGGACGTTCACCGGCATCCATGACCGAAATACTGCTCAGCCCGGTGAACTCATCGGTCTGGCGCTTGATGGTCACGCCCTCTTCCATGCCACTGAACTTAACCGTACCGGCCACTTCGGTGATGATGGGGTGGGTGTGGGGATCCCAACTGGCAACGATCTCTCCAGCGCTGATGGCTGCCTCGTCCTGCACCTTGATCGCCGCACCGTAGGGCACTTTGTAGCGCTCGCGCTCTCGTCCCACGGCGTCGAGGATGGACAATTCCCCGGAGCGGGAAACCGCCACCAGCGAACCATCGGCCCGGTCGACCACTTTGATGTTGTGCAACTTGACGGTGCCGTCTGAGTTGACCTGAATGCTGTCCTGGGCCGCCTGACCGGATGCAGCACCCCCGATGTGGAAGGTTCGCATGGTCAGCTGGGTTCCCGGCTCACCGATCGATTGGGCCGCTACCACGCCGATGGCTTCACCCATGTTGACCTGATGACCGCGGCCCAGATCACGCCCATAACAGGCGGAACAGATACCGTAGCGGGTCTTACAGGTGATGGGGGAGCGCACCACGATCTCATCGATGCCAAGCTCTTCCAGACGTCGGGTCCATACCTCGTCAATCATGGTACCGGCTTCCAGGATGACCTCATCCGTGCCGGGCTTGACCACGTCCTTGGCCACAATGCGGCCCAGTACCCGGTCGGGCAGGGTTTCGATGATGTCACCGCCGTCGATGACCGGGGTCATCAGCAGGCCGTCATCGGTACCGCAGTCTTCCTCGGTCACCACCACATCCTGGGCAACATCCACCAACCTGCGGGTGAGATAACCGGAGTTCGCCGTCTTCAGGGCCGTGTCCGCGAGGCCCTTACGGGCTCCGTGGGTGGAGATGAAGTACTGGAGAACGTTCAGCCCCTCACGGAAGTTGGCCACAATCGGCGTCTCGATGATGGAGCCATCGGGCTTGGCCATCAGGCCCCGCATACCCGCCAGCTGGCGAATCTGGGCCGGTGAGCCCCGGGCACCGGAATCAGCATACATGTACACCGAGTTGAAACTGGCCTGCTCTTCCTCGTCGCCATCCCGGTTGATGACGGTCTCCTTGGACAGGCTGGCCATCATGGATTTCGCCACCTGGTCGTTGGTACGCGACCAGATATCAATCACCTTGTTGTATTTCTCACCCTGGGTCACAAGACCGGCGGCGTACTGTTCCTCGATTTCGGTCACCTCGGCGTAGGCACGATCGAGCATGCCTGCCTTTTCCGCGGGGATTTCGAAATCGTTCACACCAATCGACGATCCGGACTTGGTGGAGTACTCATAGCCGGTGTACATGAGCCGGTCGGCAAACACTACCGTCGACTTCAAGCCCACCACCCGGTAGCACTGGTTGATGATCCGGGAAATGGCCTTCTTGACCATGGGCTGGTTGACCATGTCAAAGGACAGACCCTCGGGCACGATGCGCCACAGCAGCGCCCGGCCGACGGTACTCTCCACAACCCGGGTCTCGGTCACCGGCTCTTCGCCATGCTCGTAACGGGTCTCGGTGATGCGCACCTTGATCCTGGCCTGCAGATCAACCTGGTCGGCAGCATAGGCGCGCTCCACCTCCGCCGCATCGGCAAAGGTCATGCCTTCACCCCGGGCATTGATGCGCTCCCGGGTCATGAAGTACAGACCCAGAACCACATCCTGGGAGGGCACGATAATCGGCTCGCCGGACGCGGGAGACAGGATATTGTTGGTGGACATCATCAACGCCCGGGCCTCGAGCTGGGCTTCCAGGGTCAGCGGTACGTGCACCGCCATCTGGTCACCATCGAAGTCGGCGTTGTAGGCAGCACAGACCAGCGGGTGTAACTGGATCGCCTTGCCCTCAATGAGCACTGGCTCGAAAGCCTGGATACCCAGACGGTGCAGCGTCGGCGCGCGGTTCAGCAGTACCGGATGCTCCCGGATGACCTCGGCGAGAATATCCCAGACTTCCGGCGGCTCGCGCTCCACCATTTTCTTGGCTGCCTTGATGGTGCTGGCCAGTCCGCGGTGCTCGAGTTTGCCGAAGATAAAGGGCTTGAACAGCTCCAAAGCCATTTTCTTGGGCAGTCCGCACTGGTGCAGGCGCAGGGTAGGACCGGTCACAATCACCGAACGACCGGAGTAGTCCACCCGCTTGCCCAGCAGATTCTGGCGGAACCGTCCCTGCTTGCCCTTGATCATATCGGCCAGGGACTTCAGGGGGCGCTTGTTGGATCCGGTGATGGCGCGACCGCGTCGACCGTTATCCAGCAGGGCATCAACCGCTTCCTGGAGCATGCGCTTTTCGTTGCGCACAATAATGTCCGGCGCATTGAGGTCCAGCAGTCGCTTCAGTCGGTTGTTGCGGTTAATCACCCGACGATAGAGGTCGTTCAGGTCAGAAGTAGCAAAACGACCGCCATCCAGAGGTACCAGGGGCCGCAGGTCTGGCGGCAGCACCGGCAGTACATTCAGGATCATCCACTCCGGGTCATTACCGGAATTGGCGAAGGCTTCCAGCAGCTTCAACCGCTTGGACAGCTTCTTGATCTTGGTCTCGGAATTGGTCGCGGGGATTTCCTCGCGGATGCGCTCGACTTCCTGGTTGATGTCGATCTGGGACATCAGGTCCTGTATCGCCTCGGCACCCATCTTGGCGGTGAACTCGTCGCCGAACTCTTCCATGGCTTCGTAGTACTGCTCATCGTTCAGCAGCTGGCCCTGGTCCAGGGCAGTCAGGCCGGGATCGGTCACCACATAGGATTCAAAATACAGAATGCGCTCGATATCCCGCAGGGTCATATCCAGCAGCAGGCCGATACGAGAGGGCAGTGACTTCAGGAACCATATGTGGGCGACCGGGCTGGCCAGCTCGATGTGCCCCATACGCTCGCGACGTACCTTGGCAAGTGCCACTTCGACACCACACTTCTCGCAGATAACGCCCCGGTGCTTGAGACGCTTGTACTTGCCACAGAGACACTCGTAGTCCTTGACCGGGCCAAAAATCTTGGCGCAGAACAGACCGTCCCGTTCGGGCTTGAAGGTACGGTAATTGATGGTCTCCGGCTTCTTGACCTCACCGTAGGACCAGGAGCGGATCATTTCCGGGGACGCCAGACCAATGCGGATGGCATCGAAGTCTTCGCTCTTTTCCCGGCTCAGCAGATTCAGCAGATCTTTCACGTCTTATCCTCCTCAGAAGCCTTCGGACTCGGACTCGAGATCGATGTCGATACCGAGCGAGCGAATTTCTTTGATCAGTACATTGAAGGACTCGGGCATTCCCGGCTCCATCCTGTGATCACCATCAACAATGTTCTTGTACATCTTGGTTCGTCCCGCCACGTCATCCGACTTGACGGTCAGCATCTCCTGCAGAGTGTAGGCGGCACCGTAGGCTTCCAGTGCCCAGACCTCCATCTCACCGAAACGCTGGCCACCAAACTGGGCCTTACCACCCAGCGGCTGCTGGGTAACCAGGCTGTAGGAGCCGGTGGAGCGGGCATGCATCTTGTCATCGACCAGGTGGTTGAGCTTCAGCATATACATGTAACCCACGGTCACGGGACGCATGAACGCGTCCCCGGTACGCCCGTCGTAGAGGGTCAACTGCCCGCTGTCCGGAATGTCAGCAAGGCGCAGCAGGGACTTGATTTCCTCTTCTGCGGCGCCATCAAACACCGGCGTCGCCATGGGCACACCGGTGCGCAGGTTGTCCGCCAGCTCCAGCAGCTCATCGTCCGTGAGACTGTCAATGTCCGCGTCCCGACGCTTGTCTGAGACATGGGCGTAGATCTTCTTCAGGAAAGTCCGCAGCTGGCTGATCTTGG
The DNA here is from genome assembly GCA_012270045.1 of Luminiphilus sp. Taxonomy (GTDB): domain Bacteria; phylum Pseudomonadota; class Gammaproteobacteria; order Pseudomonadales; family Halieaceae; genus Luminiphilus. The sequence goes on along the minus strand of JAAXJC010000115.1, from coordinate 8,993 downwards.
CCTGCTGTTCCAGCATTTCATTGATCTTGATGCCCAGGCCGTGGGACGCCATGCCCAGGTGGGTCTCCAGGATCTGCCCCACATTCATGCGGGAAGGCACACCCAGGGGGTTGAGAACAATATCGATGGGCTCTCCCTGCTCATCGTAGGGCATATCCTCCACCGGCATGATCACCGAGATAACACCCTTGTTTCCGTGCCGGCCGGCCATCTTGTCCCCGGGTTGAATGCGTCGCTTGACCGCCAGGTACACCTTGACGATTTTCAGCACACCCGGGGCGAGGTCATCACCGCTGGACAGCTTGTCCTGCTTGCTGTCGTAGCGCTCGTCCAGCTGCTTGTTCTGCTCTTCGAGCAGCGCCTGGGCAGCGGCCAACTGCTCGTTCAGCTCGGCGTCGCCAAGCTTGAGCTTGAACCACTGCTCCCGGTCGAGGTCAGCGAGCACCGCGTCTGTGAGCTTGGTGCCCTTGGGCAGGCCACCACCACTGAGGGTGGTCTGGCCCTTCAGCAGGGCAGCCAGGCGCGCGTAGGTCGCCTCTTCGTAAATACGAAGCTCCTCGCGCAGGTCCTTGCGATAGTCCGCTAGCTGGGCGTTCTCAATCTGCTTGGCCCGGGGGTCCTTTTCCAGACCGTCCCTGGTAAACACCTGCACATCGATCACGGTGCCCTTGTAGCTGGACGGCACCCGTAGCGAAGTATCCTTAACGTCAGAGGCTTTCTCACCGAAGATCGCGCGCAGCAATTTCTCCTCGGGCGTCAGCTGGGTCTCACCCTTGGGGGTCACTTTGCCCACCAGGATATCCCCGGCATCAACCTCGGCACCGATGTACACAATGCCCGACTCGTCCAACTTGCCCAGGGCACCCTCGCCCACGTTGGGGATATCCGCTGTGATCTCTTCGGATCCCAGCTTGGTATCCCGGGCGATACAGGTCAGCTCCTGGATGTGAATGGTCGTGAAGCGATCTTCCTTTACAACCCGCTCGGAGACCAGTATCGAGTCCTCGAAGTTGTAACCATTCCAGGGCATGAACGCGATTCGCATGTTCTGGCCCAGGGCCAGTTCACCCATATCGACAGAGGGTCCATCGGCCAGAATGTCACCCCGGTCGACCCGGTCTCCCACCTTCACGATGGGTCGCTGGTTGATACAGGTGTTCTGGTTGGAGCGCTTGTATTTGGTCAGGTTGTAGATGTCGACCGGAGATTCGCTCTTGCCAACGCTGTCGGCATCAACACGCACCACAATGCGGCTGGCATCTACCGAATCGATGGTACCGGCCCGGCGTGCCACTTCGCAGACACCGGAGTCACGGGCTACGTAGCGCTCCATACCGGTGCCCACCAGCGGCTTGTCCGCCACCAGGGTTGGCACCGCCTGACGCTGCATGTTGGAACCCATCAGGGCCCGGTTCGCGTCGTCATGCTCAAGGAACGGAATCAGCGCGGCCGCAATGGAGACGACCTGCTTGGCCGAGACATCCATGAAGTCCACCTCAGAGGCGGGCTTGACCGTGAACTCGTTCATATGGCGCACGTTGATCAGGTCGCCCACGAATCGATTCTTGTCATCCAGCTGTGCCGAAGCCTGGGCAATCACGTGCTCAGCTTCGTTGATGGCAGACAGGTACTCAATCTCGTCGGTGACCACGCCATCGACCACCTTCCTATAGGGCGCCTCAAGGAACCCGTACTCGTTGGTCCTGGCGTAGGTGGCCAGCGAGTTGATCCGGCCAATATTCGGCCCTTCTGGGGTTTCAATCGGGCATACCCGACCGTAGTGGGTGGGATGCACATCCCGAACCTCAAACCCTGCACGCTCGCGGGTCAGGCCGCCGGGGCCCAAGGCCGAAACGCGGCGCTTGTGGGTCACCTCGGACAGCGGGTTGTTCTGGTCCATGAACTGGGACAGCTGGCTGGAGCCGAAGAACTCTTTCACGGCTGCCGACACGGGCTTGGCATTGATCAGGTCCTGGGGCATCAGGCCCTCGCTCTCGGCCATGGAGAGTCGCTCCTTGACCGCGCGTTCCACCCGCACCAGACCAACGCGGAACTGGTTCTCGGCCATCTCACCCACCGAACGGATACGCCGGTTGCCCAGATGGTCAATGTCGTCAACCACGCCCTTGCCGTTGCGAATATCAACCAGGGCCTTGAGTACGTCGACAATGTCCTCGCGGTCCAGGGTGCCTATGCCCTCGGAAGAATCGCGGCCGAGGCGACGGTTGAACTTCATGCGGCCCACGCCAGACAGGTCGTAGCGATCCGCAGAGAAGAACAGGTTCTGGAACAGGTTTTCCGCCGATTCCTTGGTGGGCGGCTCCCCCGGGCGCATCATGCGATAAATCTCAACGAGGGACTCCAACTCATTACGGGTTGGATCCTGGGCCAGGGTATCGGAGATGAAGGGCCCGCAGTCGATCTCATTGGTGTAGATGGTCTCGATGTTGGAGATCTGCTTCTCACGCAGGGTGGCGAGCAGTTCTTCGGTGACCTCAACGTTGCAATCGACCAGCACCTCACCGGTTTCGGTGTCGATCACGTTCTTGGCCAACCGTCGGCCCAGCAGATACTCATCGGGCACCGCGAGGTACTGCACACCGGCCTCATCCAACTGCCTGATGTGACGCGCCGTGATGCGACGACCGCGCTCCACCAGCAGTTTGTCATCCGCCATGATGTCGAAGGCGGCCATGTCGCCCTGCAGCCGCTTAGGCACCAGAGTCATGGTGGCCGAGTTCTCCTCGCCCAACTGGAAAGAAGTGGTCTCGTAGAACATGGCGAGGATTTCCTCGCTGTCATAACCCAGCGCCCGCATGAGCACCGTCGCCGGCAGTTTGCGACGCCGGTCAATCCGCGCGAACACCTGGTCTTTGGGGTCAAACTCGAAGTCCAGCCAGGAGCCACGGTAGGGAATGACACGGGCTGAATACAGCAGCTTACCGGAGGAGTGGGTCTTGCCCTTGTCATGGTCAAAGAACACGCCCGGAGAACGGTGCAGCTGGGACACGATGACACGCTCGGTGCCGTTGATGACAAAGGTGCCATTCTCCGTCATGAGCGGAATTTCACCCATGTAGACGTCCTGCTCCTTGATGTCCTTGATGGACTTGGAGGAGGACTCCTTGTCATAAATGATCAGGCGTACCTTGACGCGCAGGGCGCAGGCGTAGGTCGTGCCACGGAGCACACACTCATCGACGTCAAATACCGGCTTGCCCAGGTTGTACCCGACGTACTCGAGGGCAGCGTTGCCGCTGTAACTGGCGATGGGAAATACCGATTTAAAGGCCGCGTGCAGCCCGTGGTCGCCGCGCTCGTCTGCCGGCACCCCATCCTGGGTAAACTTGCGGTAGGAATCCAATTGGATCGCCAGCAGGTACGGGATGTCCATTACCTTTGCCAGCGAACCGAAATCTTTGCGGATGCGTTTCTTCTCAGTGTATGAGTAAGCCATCAAAACTCCCCAGCGATGTTCTGTCAGATGATTCCAACCGTTGTCCGGTCACGGGGACCGGGGATGAACCGGGGCGCCTAGGCGCCCCGGCCCGAGAGGACCCGCCAGCGCGGGTCCGGGCTTGCCTTACTTGAGCTCGGCTGCGCCGCCAGCTTCTTCAAGCTGCTTCTTGATGTCTTCCGCCTCGTCCTTGCTGGCGCCTTCCTTGACGGGAGCGGGAGCTCCATCGACAACAGCTTTGGCTTCCTTGAGGCCCAGGCCAGTGACCGCGCGTACCACCTTGATCACGTTGACCTTCTTTTCACCGGCTGAGGTCAGGATGACGTCAAACTCGGTCTGCTCCGCAGCTGCGCCGCCGGCGTCGCCGCCCGCTGCTGCTGCCGGTGCCGCTGCAACAGCTGCTGCTGCAGTCACACCGAACTTTTCTTCCATCGCTTCGATCAGTGCCACGATGTCCATAACGCTCATCTCAGCGATTGCGTCGAGGATTTCTTCCTTTGAAAGTGCCATTTCAATATCTCCTGAAAATTAGGGAAACGCGCTGAACGATCAGCCCGCCTGCTCCTTTTGGTCGCGAATTGCTGCCAGTGTCCGAACCAGCTTGCCGGGAACCTCATTCATGGTTTGTACCAGTTTCGTTGTCGGCGCTTTCATAACGCTCATCAACATCGACAATGCCTGCTCACGCGTCGGCATTTTCGCCAGTACATCCAGTTGGTCGGCTCCCATCAGCTTGCCGCTGATAGACAGTGCTTTCACCTCGAAATTGTCGTTTTCCTTGGCGAAATCCTTGAACAACCGTGCTGCAGCGCCCGGATCTTCGAGTGAAAATCCGAACAGGGACGGGCCTGCGAGGGTGTCATTGACACACTCGTATTCCGTTCCCTCGAAAGCGCGTTTGGCCAGGGTGTTGCGCACTACGCGCAGATACACCTGGCTGTCACGTGCTGTCGCCCGCAGGGTCGTCATATCGTTTGAGGCGACACCACGTGCGTCGGCCACCACAAGCGAAAGAGCACTGGCAGCGGTCTCGTTGACTTCGGCGACAATCGCCTTTTTCTCGTCGAGTCCAATAGCCATTGGTCTACTCCTGGATTGACATTTATGGTTACCGCGAATCGCTGCAGTAACCGCCCTCGGTGAACATTGTCACCATCTGCGTAGGCATCTTTCGACATTAAGGGACCGGGTCGGTCCCACCTACGGTCTTTGACAGTCTCGACGTCCAGCGAGGCATAGCCGCACTTTCCCTAAGACTTCAAAGTGGCATCGGAGCCCTGAAGACCACCGACACCGGTCACGACAAACCGCGTCGTGACAGTCACACCCGAAGGTGTGATGTTCCTAGATATCCAACTCCGCGTGATCGACAGTAACGCCGGGCCCCATGGTGGTGGAGAGGGTTACCTTGCGGAAATAAACGCCCTTGGAGGCTGCGGGCTTGGCTTTTTTCAGGTCGGCCAGAACCGCCATCAGGTTGCCGCGAATCTGGTCTGATTCGAAATCGACCTTGCCGATACCGCCATGCACAATGCCGTTCTTGTCGGTTCGGAAACGCATCTGACCCGCCTTGGCGTTGTTGACGGCGCCTTCGATGTCCGGAGTAACAGTACCGGTCTTGGGATTCGGCATCAGACCACGGGGACCGAGAACCTGCCCCAACTGGCCCACGACACGCATCGCGTCGGGAGAGGCGACCACGACGTCAAAGTCCATCATGCCGCCCTTGATCTGGTCGGCAAGCTCTTCCATGCCGACAAAGTCAGCGCCCGCGGCTTTGGCCTTCTCGGCATTCTCGCCCTGGGTGAAGACAGCAACACGAACCTCTGATCCGGTTCCGTGGGGTAGCGTTGTCGCGCCGCGAACACCCTGGTCGGATTTCCGGGCATCGACACCGAGGTTAACTGCCACCTCGACCGTCTCGTTAAACTTAACCGTGCCGAACTCCTTCAGCAGGGAGATGGCTTCGTCCAGGGGATACGCCCGGGTCGCATCAACCTTTTCCCGGAACGCCCTTACTCGCTTGGATAATTTAGCCATGATCAGCCCTCCACCACGTCGATACCGGCAGAGCGGGCACTTCCGGCGATCGTGCGCACGGCCGCGTCCATATCCGCTGCGGTCAGGTCAGGCCACTTCTGGGTGGCAATGTCTTCCAGCTGGGCGCGGGTTACCTTGGCCACCTTCTCGGTGTTCGGGCGCCCGGAGCCGCTCTTGATGCCTACCGCCTTCTTCAGCAGGATCGACGCCGGCGGCGTCTTCTTGATGAAGGTAAAGGACTTGTCACTGTAAACAGTGATGACTACGGGTATCGGCAAACCGGGCTCAATGCCCTGGGTATCGGCGTTGAACGCCTTGCAGAATTCCATAATGTTGACGCCCTTCTGGCCGAGGGCCGGGCCCACTGGCGGACTGGGGTTAGCCTGTCCGGCAGGTATTTGCAGCTTAATGTAGCCGTCAATTTTCTTTGCCATGTCACTCTCCCGGGTGCAAACGCCGTCGGCACTGGTAACCAGCCCTCGGGCTCCCCATTGCGGCCGCTACACTACTGCGGCCGGTCCATTTCGGTGGTTCTCCAAAGGGAGAACACCCCTCTCAGATCAGGCTTTTTCTACCTGACCGAATTCAAGCTCTACGGGCGTGGAGCGCCCGAAGATCAATACCGCCACGTTCAGGCGGCTTTTTTCATAATTTACGTCCTCAACAACCCCATTGAAGTCGTTGAAGGGACCATCGATGACCCGAACCATCTCCCCGGGCTCGAAAACGGTCTTGGGCCTGGGTTGGTCAACACCGGCCTCAACCCGCTGCAGAATGGCGTTGGCCTCTGCTTCTGTGATCGGGGCAGGCTTGTCGGCCTTGCCACCAATAAAACCAAGCACCCTGGGGGTCTCTTTAACCAGGTGCCAGGAGTCATCGTCCAGCTCCATCTGCACCAGCACGTAGCCCGGGAAGAACTTGCGCTCGCTCTTGCGCTTCTGCCCGCCCTTCATCTCCACGACCTCTTCGGTCGGAACGATGATTTCACCGAAACGGTCCTGCATACCGTGGCGCTCGACGCGCTCCTTCAGGGCCGTTGCCACCTTCTTCTCGTACTGGGAGAAGGCGTGAACCACATACCAACGCATTGCCATTTATGCCTCTCCCCGGATCAACCGATCAACATGCCGACAAGCCAGCCCAGCAGGCTGTCGATGCCCCACAGAATGAGGGCCATGATGAATACGAAGACCACAACTATCATGGTTGTTTGGGTGGTCTCCTGGCGGGTTGGCCAGACGACCTTGCGAATCTCTGTTCGCGAACCCTTGATGAGTTGCCAAAAAGCCCCACCCCGCTCGGTAGTGGAAGCAACCCAGGCAGCTACTGCAGCCATCGCCACCAAGGCCAATACCCGATACAGCAGGGATTGGTCAGCGTAGTAGCTGTTGCCCACGACACCGGCAACGACCAGCAGCACCACGACACCCCACTTGACGGGGTCGAGCCGACTTGTAGCGGCCTCACTCATGCATTTTTCCCATCGGAAGCAACAACCGGTCGCTTCTCCATTACGCCAATAACCAACCGGGGTTGGCATTTGGCAGGCCAGGAGGGAATCGAACCCCCAACCTGCGGATTTGGAATCCGCTGCTCTGCCAATTGAGCTACTGGCCTCTAAACACACGTCCCACAGGCATTAACTGCCAGAGACAACGAAGCCGAACCGCCTTTTTAGGGGTGGTTCGGCCTGGTAACGGGCGCACCGAGTGCGCCCTTTCAATGAGCTAATTACTCGATGATTTTGGCGACCACGCCAGCACCCACGGTTCGGCCACCCTCACGGATCGCAAAACGCAGGCCCTCTTCCATCGCAATCGGCGCAATCAGCGTCGCTACAATGTTGATGTTGTCTCCCGGCATCACCATCTCAACACCCTCAGGCAGCTCAACCGCTCCCGTTACATCCGTCGTACGGAAGTAAAACTGCGGACGGTAGCCCTTGAAGAACGGCGTGTGACGACCACCCTCATCCTTGCTCAGGACATAAACCTCTGCCTCAAACTTGGTGTGCGGCGTCACAGAACCCGGAATCGCCAGAACCTGACCACGCTCAACCTCGTCACGCTTCGTACCACGCAGCAGTACACCAACGTTCTCGCCCGCTCGGCCTTCGTCCAGCAGCTTGCGGAACATCTCAACGCCCGTACAGGTCGTCTTCTGGGTCTCCTTGATACCGATAATCTCGATCTCGTCACCCACCTTCACAATGCCGCGCTCTACCCGGCCCGTAACCACCGTGCCCCGGCCAGAAATAGAGAACACGTCCTCTACCGGCATCAGGAAAGGCTGGTCAATCGCGCGCTCAGGCTCCGGAATGTACGAATCCAGCGTCTCTACCAGCGTCTTAACCGCCGTCGTGCCCAGACCGTTTTCGTCATCACCGTTCAACGCCATCAGCGCTGATCCGCAGATGATCGGCGTGTCATCACCAGGAAACTCGTAGGTATCAAGCAGCTCGCGCAGCTCCATCTCTACCAGTTCCTTCATCTCTTCGAACTCTTCCGAATCCACACCGCCGCAGTCTTCCGCCAGCAGGTCCGCCTTGTTCAAAAACACCACAATGTAGGGAACGCCTACCTGACGGGACAGCAGAATGTGCTCCCGCGTCTGGGGCATCGGACCATCCGTCGCGCCGCAGACCAGGATCGCGCCGTCCATCTGCGCCGCACCCGTGATCATGTTCTTCACATAATCCGCGTGCCCAGGGCAGTCTACGTGCGCGTAGTGACGGTCGTTCGACTCGTACTCAACGTGGGACGTCGCAATCGTGATACCACGCTCTCGCTCTTCCGGCGCGTTATCAATACCGTCAAACGCTACCGCCTCTCCTCCAAATACCTCTGAACACACACGTGTCAGCGCCGCCGTCAGCGTCGTCTTACCGTGGTCTACGTGCCCAATCGTGCCCACGTTTACGTGGGGCTTCGAACGCTCAAATGCTTCCTTCGCCATGTCGACACTCTCTATCTACACTGATCACTAGTGAGTCAGTACGGGACCTGCCGGACCGCGTTGACTACGTTTTACACCAAACCGCGCCGGACTCTCCGCCGCTTCTCACCGCCCCACATGGCGGCCTGGCCGCCCTGTGGATTCTGGAGCTCATAACCGGATTTGAACCGGTGACCTCTTCCTTACCAAGGAAGTGCTCTACCGACTGAGCTATATGAGCAAAAACTCATCGCCGGATCTTGGAGCGGGCAGCGGGAATCGAACCCGCATCATCAGCTTGGAAGGCTGAGGTTCTACCATTGAACTATACCCGCGGTAACCGCTTACCTACCCCGGGACCCACACCAGCCGTCGGAGGCTCTACAACCCCCGCCGGCGTTATCCTTGGTGGAGGGGGGTGGATTCGAACCACCGAAGCTCGCGCGTCAGATTTACAGTCTGATCCCTTTGGCCACTCGGGAACCCCTCCGGAAGGGCGCATATTCTCGGGATGTCAACTGCCCTTGTCAACGGTTAGCTATAGATAAATTCACCACTTCTG
>JAAXJC010000151.1 GCA_012270045.1 Luminiphilus sp. | reverse complement strand
CGTCACCGGCCTTCAGTCAGGCACCCGCAGCACCACCAGTTTGCAGCGGGAGCCCTCGGACTCCACATAGGCCTCGGTACGAAGCTCCTCGAGGATGACCTGCCCGGCAGCATCCATTGCCGTCACCAGGGCGCGGAAGTCGGTCGCCTGCCAGTATTCCTTGCGAACGCTGAAACTCAGCACGCCTCCGGGACGGGTCACCCGCACCAGCTCCCTCAGGGCATCGGGACGAACATGGGCAGTGGTAAAGGTACCGACACAGGTGACACCGTCGTAACAGCCATCCGCCAGGGGCAGGGTCTCATTCATATCGAGGCAGTGCAGCTGGCGGTAAACACCCTTGTCTGCCGCCTGGGCCAGCATGGCCCGGGAAAAATCGATGCCCTCTGCCCGACCTACCCCGGCCCTGGCCAGCGCCTCCCCGACCAGACCCGTGCCGCAGCCGGCATCTAGAACCAGCGGGTCCGGTTGGGAGAGGTACTGGCAAAGGCACTCCACCACCCGGGTCGGTGTGCTGTAGCCCCACTCCTGCATCAGGTCGTGGTCATAGCCCTCGGCCCAGTCATCGTAAACCGCCAGCAGCGATTCGTTGGAATCCGCGGTCAATGCCCGCTCGTGCACCCTGGTGATCTTGCCCATTTAACCCCCCGGCTCTTCGCGGCGGTTCGTGTCAGCGGAACGGGGTCCAGACTACCCCTCTGTCAAAATCTGGCAACCCCGGGTTGCCCCTCGCGCCTGCATCTTGTCCGGCCTGCTGACACAAGAGCGACAACATCACATAGACTGAACCTTGATGATCGGCCCGGCCGCCCAGAAAAAACAAAGAGTCGCGGTCAACCCAGCAAACCAGAAGGATTCCCAGGCCACCATGCACAAGTACCCAGCTATGACCCAACCCAGTCACACCCGCAAACACCGCCGCCGGGCCCCGGGGTCGCCGTTATCCCTGCTAACCGGGCTGCTGCTGTTGTGCCTGACGGGCGCCATAGCGGCAGAAGACCTGCAGCAGGACAATCAGGCCATTCACGCATTGCTCGATGGTCTGCACCGGGATGCGTCTGAAGCCCGGTTTGAAGACTACTTTGCCCGCTTCACCCCGGACGCCGTATTCCTCGGTACCGATCGCAGCGAGCGCTGGACCATCCCTGAATTCAAGGCCTACGCGGCACCGGTATTTGCCGAAGGTCGAGGCTGGACCTATCACCGGGTGGAGCGCCATATCGAGGGCAGCGGCAGCACCCGCTGGTTTGATGAAGTGCTGCACAATGAAAAACTGGGCCACTGCCGGGGCACCGGGGTAGTTATCCATTCCGCCCAGGGATGGCGCATCGCCCACTACGCCCTCACCATGCTGGTCCCTAACAGCATTGCCGCCGAGGTGGGTCGGCAAACCCAGGCGGCGGAGGCAGCCGCCGAGATGCCATGACATAACAATGGAAACCCGATGCAACCGCAGCCCTCAACGTGGGGTGGTTATCACCAGCATCAACCAATTGCCCAGACAGTGATCACCATGCGCAGGCAAGTATTCATCTTATTTCTGATTCTGGCCGCCTTTTCTCAAGCCGCCCGCAGCGCGGACCAGGTGCTGCTGATTACCCTCGATGGCCTGCGCTGGCAGGAATTATTCGGCGGTGCAGATGCCGAGCTGATCAACGACCCGACCTTCACCCGGGATCCAGAGGCAACAAAAAAACAGTTTTGGCGGGATACGCCCGAGGCTCGGCGTCAGGCACTGATGCCATTTTTCTGGAGCACCATCGCCGCGCAGGGGACGATTTATGGCAACCGCAACCTGGGCAGCCCGGTTGCTGTTCGCAATGATCAGCTGTTCTCCTACCCCGGCTATAACGAAATCCTGACCGGCGCCCCGGACCCCCGCATCGACAGCAATGCCAAAGTACCCAATCGCAATACCACGGTGCTGGAATGGGTTAACCGGCAACCGGGATTTGAAGGCCGAGTCGCAGCGTTTGCCTCCTGGGACGTGTTTCCCTACATCATCAACGAAGCGCGCAGCGGCGTGCCGGTGAACGCGGGTTTTGAAAGTGCGCCCGAACCCGTCAGCGAGCGTGAGGCATGGCTCAACCAAATCCAGGCGCAAACGCCCTCACCCTGGCGCACTGTACGGCTGGACGTGTTTACCCACCAGTACGCCCTGGAACATTTGCGTCATGGCAGCCCAAGGCTGTTGTATGTGGCCTATGGCGAAACCGATGACTTCGCACACGACGCCGAGTACCACCACTATCTGGAGGCCGCCCACCGAGCCGATGGTTTTATCAGGGAACTGTGGACCTTTGTGCAGAGCGACCCCCGATATCGGGACCGCACTACCTTTGTCATCACGACCGACCATGGACGGGGCTCCGGCCCGCGCTGGACAGACCATGAGGCAGGCCTTGAGGGCGCAGAACAGATTTGGATTGCCCTGCTAGGGCCGGGCGTTAACGCACAGGGAGAGGCAAGCAACACGCCGGAGCTGGGGCAGGACCAGATTGCCGCCACCGTGACCGCGCTACTGGGCCTGAACTATGTCACCACCGGGCCGGTGGGCGAGTCACTGATCCCGCCGTAACCCAGCGTCTACAAGGCGGGGGATGACCTTGGCTGCTGTTACGCTGATTTTTTGGGCAGTTGGGTGCTCTGCGCCCCCTAAGGCCAGTCCCCGTCAGAGCGATACGCCCTGACGTTTCAGCAGCGTTTCCAGCGGCTGAAGGTGCTCCCGATAATGCTCCCAGAGGCTGAGGGCATCCCGGTATATCGGTTGCCTCACCTGCTCAGAACTGGCGGTCCTGACCGCCCGATCTTGCTCGTGATAACGCAGGCAGGCCTCCTCAAAAGCAAGGCCGCAATGGTCCAACAGGCGGTGTACCTGGGCATCGAGATCCGCCACCACTGCTTCGTATTGCACGGTCAACAAGCCGCCTGGAAACACCCGGTGCCAGTGGTCCATCAAGCGCAGGTAATCTGAGTAATAGCGGCCGATATCCTCAAGGGAGTAGGTAAACTCCTGCCCTCTGGCGAACAGCTGCTTAAAGTTGGCGAAACACGCCGCCATCGGGTGGCGCCGGGCATCGACAATAGTGGCATTGGGAAAGATGGCCTTGATGAGAGCGACATGTTCCCAGTTGTTGGGGAGCTTATCGATAAAGCGCGACTTCCCCGTGCGGTACCCCGATGCCAAATCCAGGTATTGCTGGCCTCTGGCGACACGCTCCTCCGGGGATAATTCATTGAGAATGCGCGGATAAAGTGGCTCATCACCGCCATCGCGCCCCGACACCATGTCACCGATGATTCGACCGATAAATGGCAACTCAGCGGTGGCTTCGACCTGGGAATGACTCGCCAGTATCTGTTCCAGCAGCGTCGAGCCCGCCCTGGGCAAACCGACAATAAAGATGGCTTCATCCGAGGGGTGCCCGCCTTCATTCCACAAATCAGCACCACAATGGCTAATGAGCCGATCGACCCGGCCGGTGGTTTTCTCGGCGTCGTAACCGCTGAATTGGCGTTTGATGGCATTGCCCTCGGCATAGGCCGCAAATGACGGGTCGTACTCCTCACGATCCTCGAACGCTTTTCCTACCGCGAAGGCGAGATGGTATTTGTCCTCACTGGGGCGGGTCAGCGCGTTGTACTGGGATTGCATGTCCGCGAACTGGGTATCATCAAAGCGAAAGGTCTTGAGATTGGCCAGACTCCAATAGGCTTCCCCCGCCGACGGTTCGGCCGCAATGGCACGCAAATAAACCGCTATTGCCTCCTCACCCTTGCCACCATAGCGCAGCGAGTGCCCGTAGCTGGTCAGGATACGTTCGTTATCGGGCGCCCGCTCAAGGGCCTTGGCAAACTCACCATGAGCCAGCTCAAATCGGCCCGCCATGGAGAGCGTTGTGGCGAACTGCACCTGATGCGCCAGATTGTTGGGCTGCTCCTTCCTCAGCAGCCCGTTCTCGGTCAGTGCCTCATCAAAGCGCTGGTGCCGGGAAAGCGCGGTCACGTAATTGGCACGGGCGACATGGAAGCCCGGGGCCAGCTCGAGACACCGCTCCAACAGTAAAATGGCTTCACCAATCGATCCGATGGCAATGCCTACTTCCGCCAACAGTCGAATAGCGTCAACGTCATGGGGTCGCCGTTTCAGGTACTGTCGGCAGATACCCTCTGCCACGCCCAGTCGACCCTGGCCGACCAGCTCGACCGCCTTGTGCAGCAGTGGATCGAGCTCTTTATTTCCCATGGCATGGCGATAGGCCTCGGCTGCGCCGAGATCATCGCCTTCTGCAGCCCGCACCTCGTAGAGGTCACGCCAGACCGCTGGCATCTTTGGATTCAGGGCGACGGCCCGCTCCATTGCCCGGCGCGCCTCGCTGAGGCGGCCCAACTCCTTCAGCGCCAACCCCAGTTCATGGTGCGCGATCTCCACAGACGGATCCATGCTGAGGATTCGGCGCAGCAGCGGCACAGCCCCGGCTTCATCACCTGATCGACGTAAGGCGAATCCGTGCAGCATCACCAATCGAGGGTCATTGGGGTCCTGCCGCCGCGCCTCTAAGCACAAATCCCTCGCCCTCAGCGGATCCTGATTTCTCAGGGCATCGCTGGCCTGGGCGAAAAGTGTTTCGACGGACGACATGTTCAGATCAGTGAATTCCGGCTGTAACAACGGCTTGGCAAGACATCAGCAGTATGGAGTCGGTATGCCATCAAAGCAAAGGGCGCCCCTGGGGGCGCCCTTTACGGACTTACCTGAAGCCAGCGATCAGAGTCGCTGCTGCCATCTGAACCCGATTGTGCGGGGCTGGTTGATGGTCACGCGCTCATCCCAGTTCACGTCATTGATCCAAAGCTGGCCACGCTCATCGGTCAGGTTCTGTACGTACAGCTCGGCAGTCCAGCTGTTGCGCTGCAGGCCAAACGAGGCGTTCACCACATCGTAAGAGTCCTGCTTCTGACGGAAACCGCCGAACAGGTCGTTGTAGGAATCCCCGGTGTACATGTACGCCGCTTGGGCAAACCAATCATTGGTAAAGGTGTAACGGGTGGAGATGTTCCACTTGACCTCAGGAACGCGTGGCAGCCTTGATCCGGCCGGTGCATCCGGCTCTGCGCTGTTGGGGTTGCGTCGGTAGTCATCGACCAACTCGGCTTCCAGGAAGCTCGCCGCTCCGCTAAGCGTCCAGTTTTCGGTAATGAGCGAGGTAAAGTCGAACTCAAAACCGTTGCTTTCAGCATTACCCACATTGAAGGTCAATGTAATCGGCGAGATCGAGGTATCGAGCCGTGACAGCTGGAAGTCATCCCACTCCTGCCAGAACGCCGCTGCGTTCAGACGCAACCGGCCGCCAAACAGTGTTGACTTCACGCCAAACTCATAGGCGGTCAGGATGTCCGACTCAAAAGCACAGCCGATGTTGACAGCGCCCTGGCCACCCAGACCGTCCGGGACCCGGGTCTCACAGAAGCGGTTCAGACCGCCGGGGCGATAACCCTCCCCCCAGGTGGTGTAGAGCATGATGTCATCGGTCACGCTCCACTCGAGACTGGCGCGGTAAACCTCATCCTTTCCTGACACCGAACGGGCAACGGAAGCACAGTCCTCTCCATAGTTACTCGCCGGACGATTGCCCTGGGGACCAAAGCCGCCACAGGGCCACCAGATTGTGCCCGAGAAGCCATCCAGCGTACTGTCATAATCGAACTGGCGAGCGCTACCGGTAATGGTCAGGCTGTCGGTGATATCGAATGAGACCTCACCAAAAATCGAGGTTTCTTCGTAGTCACGGCTGAAGTCCGTGGTCCAGTAAATATCCGGCGCATCCACCGCGGCCTGGGGTGTTTCGGCCAGACCCAGCACGTGCCACTCGTTGTCACTGGTGTTCTCTACCTCGACGTTGTAGAAGCCCAGCATGTAGCGGAATCGCTTGTCGGGGTCAGAGGTATAGCGAATTTCGAACGTCGTTCGGTCCTGCTCGGAGTCATTGGTGTACTGCTGGCGGGGATCGCCGCAGGTCTGAAAGTAACTGACATAACAGTTGTAGTAGGGCTCCACATAGCCGGAGGCAATGTCCTGGTCGCTGTACAGCGAGTAGTCACTGGCGATCTCGTACTCGCGATTCAGCATGGCGGCTGTCGCCATGAGGGTGCCGCCAAACAGCTCGCCCTCGATCTTGGCCGAGTACTGACTCCACTTGTCTTCCATGGTCTCGGGCAGCAACAACATGACCTGCAGATCACCGACAGTGGGGTCGTGATCCCAGACGCCCTCACGGTCGACGTCCTGGAACATGGCGCCGGCGGTGAAGGTCCATGAATCGTTTAGGTCAATGCGCAACGCAGCACGACCACCGAAGGTTGTCGCCTCGTTGAAGTTCTCTTCGACCACATCCTCATTGGTCACGGTCACGTCCGCGGCAATGGCTCGCAGCGGGCTGTCTGCCGGCAGGCCAGCGCGGATGTTGCTGCGGCTGAAGGTGTGGCCGCCCAGAACGTTATCGATGTAACCACCATCGTGCTTGTAAAAGCCCATCATGCGCAGGGCAGTTCGCTCACCCATCGGGATGTTCACAAAGCCCTCGGCGCGGTAACTCATATCACCACTCTTGGGCTGACTGCCATCCAGGCTGTAACCGCCGGAGAACTCACCGAGTTCGGGCTCGTTGGTAATGATACGAATTGCACCGGACTGGGCGTTGGCACCGAAGGTGGTGCCCTGGGGGCCGGCCAGTACTTCGATACGGTTGACGTCATAAATGTGCGGGTTGAGGTAGGCGCCCACCAGTGTCACGGGCTGCTCATCCAAATAAACCGCAACTGCCGGGTTGGCACCGAGCAGGCTCTCGCCACCACTGGAGATACCGCGGATATAGATGCTACCGGTGCTTGGCCCCAATGAGATAAAGCCGACATTGGGAAGCATCATTAGATAATCTTCCATGTCGGTGATGTTGAGGTCTGTCAGTTGGGCTTCGCCCAACACCGACACACTCATCGGAATATCCTGAATGCTCTCGGCACGGCGGGTCGCCGTCACCACGACTTCCTCAATTTGTGCCTGAGCCACACCTGGCAATGTAACACCCGCCACACCCACGGCACCGCAGGCCGCGGCAACAGCCAGCGCCAGTGGTCGGTTTCCGCGCCGGGAATAGGCGTTGGCAGGACTTGGATTGCTCTTGAACGGCATAACGTAGCTCCCCCTGTAGGGCCGGTGTCCCGGGCTTTGTGCCCATACCGGCTTTTTTAAGTGACAGGCAGCGGCAGCCGCCTTAGTCGGTTTTTTTTGCATCTAAACCCAATGGAGAACCGAAATCAATCGCTAACCCCTGTTGATTTTCACCCATCGGGACATGCCAACCCGGCGGCGGGCTGACCCTGGACCATGAAGGGCCCGGTCAGCGGGGACTGGCGGTGAGTGCCTCTAACCGGCCCCCCAGGGGTGCGCCGATAGATCACAAAAGCGTGTAGCATGGCTGCGCCGTCACAACATTTGACTCGGCACCTAGGCTAGCCGGCAACAGGGAAAGCGCGCCATGCATATTGATGAACCCGCCAGACGAGTGCCGGTGATCCACGAAACCGAGGTGCTGGTGGTCGGTTCGGGCCCCGGGGGCCTCGCGGCCGCCCTCGCCGCAGCGCGGGCCGGGGTCCAGGTGACCCTTCTGGAGCGCTTTGGCTGTTTCGGGGGCAACATCACGGCGGTGGGTGTCGAGGGCTTCGCCTGGTACCGCCACGAGCACACCGTGGACAGTGAGGGCCTAGGCATCGAATTTGAACAGCGGGCCATTGCCGCCGGCGCCGCAGTGGAGGAGCCCCAGTCCGACAGCCACGCCATCGACGGCGAGGCCTTCAAATGGGTAGCGGACACCCTGGTGACCGAAACCGGGGTCACCCCCATGCTGCACCGCCTGTTCGTCGCCCCTCTGATGGATGGTGATCGGGTCGCCGGCGCCATCGTCGAGAGCAAGGCGGGCCGAGAGGCGATTCGGGCCAAACGGGTGGTGGACGCTACCGGGGACGGCGATGTCGTGCACCGGGCGGGGGCGCCCACCATCAAGCAAGCCCCTGAGGACATGATCGGCACCTCGGTGATGTTTTCCATGTCGGGGGTCAACAAAACCCGTTTTATAGAGCAGGTAAAAGCCGACCCCCAAACCTACCGGGACTGGGCCTACGGCCAGTGGACGGTGGAGACCGCCGGCAAAGAGGACGAGATGTTCTCGCCGTTCCTGCGCAAGCCTTTCGAGCAGGCCCGGGCCAGCGGCCTGATCCCCGAGAACCTGGACACGATTGCCGGCACCTGGGGCGCGATCTACGACACCGGCGATCTCACCTATCTCAATCTCGTGCATCTGCTGGGCTATGACGGTACCAACCCGGACCACCTGACCCGGGGCGAGATGGAGGGTCGCCAGCAGGCAATGATGGCCATCGAAGCCCTGAAACGCTTCATGCCGGGCTGCGAGGGTGCCAAGCTGCGTAACTTCGGCATGACCCTGGGCATACGGGACACCCGGAAAATAGATGCCCGTTACAACATGACCGAGCACGATGTTCGGGAACAAGGTCGCTTTGAAGACAGCATTGGCATCTTCCCGGAATTCATCGACGGCTACGGCATCCTGATCCTGCCCACCACCGGTCGTTACTTCCAGTTGCCCTACCGCACCTTGTTGCCCAAGGGAGTCCGGCACCTGATCTGTGCCGGCCGCATAACCGGTGGTGACAGGGTCAGCCACGCCGCCACACGCAACATGATGTGCTGTACCGTCACCGGCCAGGGTGCCGGTGTGGCCGCCGCCCTCGCCGTCAAGATGGACCGGGACTTCGACGAACTTCCGGTGGCTGATATCCAGCGGGAACTGAAACGCCAGGCGGTACGCATCCATTGACCCCCGGCCAACGGGGCAACACAGGGAGCCGGGGGACCGGCCGGGACAAACAGGGAGACGGCATAAAGCCATGACACGATTGCAGCTGAAACCACTATTGGCAAGCCTGATCCTAGCCTTCGGCCTGCACGGCCTGCCGGTCGCCGCCGAGGTGGACCCGGACAGGGTCGAGGCACTGGGTTTTTCCCCCCAGCGCCTGGGGAAAATCGATGACTTTGTCCGGCGGGACATCGCCGCCCAAAAAATTCCGGGGGCCGTCACCCTGGTGGCCCGGCACGGTGAACTGGTGCACCTTGTCGCCCAGGGCACGCTGGGCGTGGACGACCCGCGACCAATGGCCATCGACACCCTGTTCCGGATCTACTCCATGACCAAGCCCGTGACCACGGTCGCCGCGATGATGCTGTACGAAGAGGGGGCGTTCCACCTGGACGATCCAGTGCACCGCTACCTGCCGGAATTCGCCGAAGTCAAAATCCTCCGCGATGGCCAGCCGGTAGACCCCGAGCGGCCCATCACCATTGAAAACCTGATGACCCACACCGCAGGGCTGACCTATGGCTGGCACCCCACCGACCCGGTCGACAAGGCCTATCGCGATGCCGACCTGATCAACAGCACCAGCAGCGCCGATTTCATCGCCCGCCTGACCGCCCTGCCCCTGCGCTTTGAGCCCGGCAGCCGCTACCACTACAGCGTCGCCACCGATGTCCTGGGCGTGCTGGTGGAGCGGATTTCGGGAATGAGCCTGGAGGCCTTTTTCCAGACGCGGATCTTCGCGCCCCTGGGCATGCACGACACCTTCTTCAACGTGCCCGAAGACAAGCTGCAACGGCTGGCCGCGAACCATGTCTGGAATAGCGAGGCGGGCCGCATCGTACCCATACCTCCAGAATCATCCCAACCGGTGACCGACGTGGCGGTTTTCTCAGGAGGCGGCGGTCTGATTTCCAGCGCCCGGGACTACTGGGTGTTCTGCGAGATGCTGCGGCGGGGCGGCAGTTACCAGGGCACGCGAATCCTGGGCCCCAAGACCGTGCAGTTCATGATCATGGATCACTTGTCTCCAGAGGTCAGGGATCGGGGCGCTGCGGAAAACCCCAACTCCCACCTGTACCCGGGACAGTCCTTCGGTCTGGGCTTCGGGATCATTACCGACCCGGGGCAGACCGGGGTTATCTCATCCAAGGGGGCCTTTTCCTGGGGCGGCGCGGCCAACACCAAATTCTGGATCGACCCCCAGGAAGACCTGATTGCCATCCTAATGACCCAGGTGATGGCAGCACCCTACGGTGATGCCCTGCGCTTTGACATGAAGGTCGCCACCTACCAGGCCCTGACCGGACTCGGCAGCCCGCCCTAGCTACTGGCCGCCAGCCGGTCCCGGCGCAGGAAGACCAGGGCATAGACTGCGGCATAGAGTCCGATCACCACCAGTCCCACCCACTCGATCTTGAACGGCGTGAACTGGAAGGCCAGAACCAGGGCAAAGAGTATGGTCCAGTTGACTGCGACATAACCCGGGGTGCCCAGACGCTCTATGGTCAGGCCGATGTTCTGGGTATACAGGCGGGTCAGCGAATCCAGGGAATTGACCACGAACAGCACGCCGACGGCGATCATGGCCCAACCCAGCGCGCCGGTGACGTCCAGGCCACCGGTGAAATAACCGTACAGGACTGCGAACCACAGTGCGATCGGCAGGGAAGGCACGACCAACAGCGCCAGCAACAGCTGCCAGGCGGTGAGGCCGCCGACGAACCGGGACACGAACTGCCCGATCATGATGCTCCAGGCGAACCACCAGAACAGATAGAAGGCGTGGTAGTCATTGATGGGCAACACGAAGCGGTGCAGCTGCCCGAAGTAACCGCTCAGTTCAGCCAGGGATCCCCCCAGACCCGAGAGGCCGACACCCGAAGCCAGGAAGGCACCCAGGATCAGCAGGAAGAACAGGGCGGTGGAGCCCAGGCTGAGGGCCTTAACGAAACGCAGGTGGGTGCTCGATACCACCGCCACCAGTACCACCAGAGCCACACCCCCGTAACGCAGTGGGTCCGGGATACCGCTGATGTAGTCGGGCAGGTAGTGCAGGAACAGGTAGCCGGTAAAAGCGCAGGTGCCGATGATCGTCAGGTTGTTGATGAACTTTATGGCGGGAATTTCAAACAGGCCCAGCCGGGGCTCGACAATGCAGAAGTAGAAGGTGGTCAGGAAATAAAAACCCCAGACCAGGAAACCCCAGAAGCCGAACTCCAGGGCCAGGGGGTTGGCGAAGGCGTAGTCGGGCTCACTGGCGAAGGTCTGGAAGTCCACCATGGGGAACATGATCAGGCCGACATCCAACCCCGAGGTAAACAGGATCGCCAGGAAGGTCACCACCGGCACGGGAACGCTGCCCTCGATTCGGGTATTGCGAAACCGGATGACCAGCACCAATGAGGTCAGGGTGGTGACCAGAATCGCTGTCGACAGGATAAGAGTCACGGTGAGCGGCCCTCAGGCCCCGGGTCTGGTGGCCCCGGCGGCACCGGACGCAGGGGAATGCCGGAGCGCTGGCGGTGCTGCCACTCGGGCGCCTGCCAGACGTCCACCTCCTGGCGCAGCATGGTCCTACCCAGTATCAGGTCGGCAGCGCGCTCCGCGACCATGATGGTGGGTGCATTGAGATTGCCGTTGGGGATAGTCGGGAAGATCGAGGAGTCCACCACCCTGAGACCGTCGAGACCGCGCACGCGACATTCGGGATCGACCACCGCCATCGGGTCATCCACCGCACCCATTTTGCAGGAGCAGGAAGGGTGGTAAGCGGTCTCGACGTTGGCCCTGACCCAGGCGTCCAGGGCTTCGTCATCGGAGAGGTCCACCGCCGGCTGGATCTCCTCGGCCCGGTAGGCATCCAGTGCCGGTTGCTGGAGGATCTCCCGGGTCAGGCGCAGGCAGCTGCGCCAGTCCGCCCGATCCCGGTCGGTGGCGAGGTAATTAAAAAGAATATGGGGTTCATCCCCGGCATTGGGTCCGGAGATACGTACCGTGCCGCGACTTTCGGGTTTGTTGGGGCCCACGTGAACCTGAAAGCCATGCCCGGCAAAGGCGGCCCGACCGTCATAGCGGATTGCCGCAGGCAGGAAATGGTATTGGACATCCGGGGCGGCGAGTCCGGCCCGGGAACGAATAAAGCCGCAGGACTCAAAATGATTGGTGGCACCCAGCCCTGTTTTGGTCAACAGCCACTGGACCCCGATACGCAGCTTCGCCAGCCAACCGAGATGACCATTGACGGTGATGGGTAGTTTGCAGCGGTACTGGAAATACACCTCGAGATGATCCTGCAGGTTCTCGCCGACACCCGGCAGTTCGTGCTGCAGAGCCACCCCGGCCCCGGCGAGTACCGGCGCCGGACCGATACCGGAGCGCTGCAGGATGGTGGGGGAACCGATGGAACCAGCACTGAGGATGACCTCACTGCGGGCCTGGGCAGTTGCCACATCACCCCGGTGCCGGTACCGCACGCCCGTCACCCGCTGTCCCGATAGCAGCAGGGTGTCTACTTCCGCCTGGGTAATCACCGTCAGGTTCGGTCGCCCCCGGGCCGGTGCCAGGTACGCCAGGTCGGTTGAGCAGCGCTCTCCCCGGCGCACTGTCATGTGCATGGGGCCGAAGCCCTCCTGGCGATAGCCGTTGTAATCCTCGGTGGTACCGTAACCCGCCTCATCACCGGCAGCGATGAAGGCACGGTAAAGCGGGTTGCTCATGTTGTTGCCATTGCAGGTATCGACCGGGCCCGAGCCACCTCGCCAGGCATCCTCGCCCCCCATCCAGCGCTCCGCACGTTTGAAATAGGGCAGGCAGTCGGCGTAGCCCCAGCCGGTCGCGCCGTCCCGGGCCCAGTCATCAAAATCTTCAGCATGGCCGCGGACATACACCATGCCGTTAATGGCCGAGGAGCCACCCAGCACCTTGCCCCGTGCACAGTCCATGCGCCGTCCGTCCAGGCCGGGTTCGGGCTGGCCCCAGAAACCCCAATTGAACCGGGGGGTATTCATGGGGATCGACAGGGCGGTGGGCATGCGGATGAACAGGCTGCGATCGTCTTTACCCGCTTCGATCAGCAACACCGAATGCCGGCCGTCTTCGGTGAGGCGGTTGGCCAGTACACAACCGGCAGAGCCCGCCCCCACCACAATGTAATCGAACTCAGTCAAAGGCCTTCAGTCCCCCTGCTCGGTAACCCAGTACCCCGTCGGCCCGGACAGGATAGTCCACGGTTGATAGTGCCCCGGCCAAAACAAAATCCCATACTCGCCCCGGAACTCCACCCGCGCCAGGCCACAGTGTAGGTGTCCGGACCTCACGGGCTCAATGCGTCGCGACCGCCAATCGCCCTTAATTTCCAGCTGGAGCTATAAAGGAACGACCCTCCAGCCCCGCGGCCACGGTCTGGGGAATGATGATCCCCAGATGGGCCGCGATCGAGGGATAGATGTCCACTATGGTCGCTTGCCCATGAAAATCATCAGTGAGCCGGGCGCTGTTGGTCACCATCCATATCCTGCGCTCCCGGGGACTTTGCCCGCCGTGATCCCGGCCGGTGGCAACATCCCGGCCGTGGTCGGTGGTGACCAGTACCAGCCAGTCCTCAGCATTCCGATGCTGGCGCTGCTGCACCGCATCCCAGATCTGTCCCACCAGTTCGTCCATGACGCCGACCGCTGCATCGAACTCAGGACCGTCACCCAGGGCATGGCCGACATCGTCGGTGTATTGCAAATAAACCCAGGACAAATCAGGCCCATGGGCCGACAGCACCCGGGCCGCCTCGGCGGCGACATGTCGATCGATCTGTTGGATATGTCGGTCGTCTGCCAGGGGCGGGAAACGCGAGCTGTCCTGTTCGAAGCCATCGGCGACATGGTCGATGGCCAGGCCCCCGGTTTCGGCCAGACCTGCACCCAACAGCACCGTGCGGTTGTCGGTCCAGGTGGAAAACACCCCGGTCTGCAGGGCTGGTGTCACTGCCTTCGCCAGTCGGAACAGGCTCCAGTAGCTGTAATCGGGTTCAAGATCGTAGTTGCCCCGGACCCTGTGCTTGTTGGCCCAGGTGCCGGTGAGCAGGCTCATATAACCGGGGGCCGAGACGGTAGGGGTCTCGGTCGCTGTTCCCACCGCGCCCCCCACCTGCGCAGGGGTATAGCCCCCCCGGTCGGCAATGGCGTCAAGATGGGGAGTGGCAACCCGCTCGATCACATCGGCGGGAACGCCATCGACCAGCACCAACACCGCCTTGGGCACCGGTGCCGCCGTGGCGGCCGCCATCGGGTCTGGCGCCGACAGGACCATCAGCAGTACAAGGCCCAGCAGGCAGCAACCCGAGACGCGCAGAACACGAAAGGCGGCATGGGATGTCCTCCGGGTGCCCCGGGCACTGTCGACGATGGCCATAGCTTACCCCTATCTATGGGCGGATTATGCCCCCGGCCCGGGCAATAGCGAAGGCGACCCGCGCTTTACAGGAATCGAACCGATCCACCATGATGGGGCATGACGCCCTGCCACCGCCAGCCACCCCGCGGACGGCCCGGGGCACACTGGAGGCTGGGGAACATGGCCGAGCACAGCATCCCGAGCATTAACCTCGGGGACAGCGATTGCAGCGTGTCACCTGTGCTGGAGCAGGCCCTGACCACCGTCGGCTTCGTCCGGGTTAGGGGCCATGGCATACCCGCGGCCCAGGTGTCCGCCCTCCGGGCGCTGTTGGCCGCCTACTTTTCCCGGCCACTGGATGACAAGCTGCGAGACGCGATTACCCCGGACAACTACCGGGGTTACATCCCACTGGGCTTCTTCTCTCCCAACACCGAGGGCACCGAAGCCGACCACTATGAGGGCTACAAGCTACACCAGGAGATAGCCGCTTCCGATCCGATCTGCGCGCACTGCGATCTCTACGGCCCCAATCACTGGCCAGAACAGCCGCCGGGGTTGCGGGAGACAGTGCTGGCTTACTGGCAGGCCTGCGAGGGGGTGGGCCAGCGGCTGCTGACCCTCATCGCCGGCATGATGGCGGTTGACCCGGCATGGTTTCTAACTCTGTTCGACCAACCCCTGACCAATATGACCCTGCTGCACTACCCGCCCATGGCGCCGGAACGGGACGGCTTTGGGATTCATCCCCACAAGGATACCGACGCCCTCACGCTGCTGTTCCCGGATACCGTTGGCGGCCTGTGGCTGCGACCCAGGGGCAGTGACAACTGGCTGGAGGTGAACCCAGGCGACGGGGAACTGGTAGTCAACATCGGCGACCTGCTGGAGCTGTGGTCCGGGGGCTACTTTGTCTCTACGCCCCACAAGGTGGTCAATCGATCCGGGGCCCAGCGCTACAGCTTCCCGTTCTTCATCGTGCCCCGGCACGATGTCCTGGTGCAGCCACTGATGGACCGGCAGCCGGGCTTCGATCGCGCCCCGGTGCCAGTGGGGGCGGTGTCACGGGAGGTGTGGCGCACCAACTGGTCCGACACCCAGCCCACTGCCACCGGCTTTGACCTGGGCACGCTCCCGGACTGACGTGGCTGCTGCAGTGCTGCCGGCGCCATCGGTGGCGTCCCGGCTATCCTGATTCAGCTGCTGCTCGTTGCGGCGCCGAGATCATTGAGGAAGGCGCCCGCGGCGCTGTCCTGTCCCCTCAGGGCTTTCAACATGGCGACCAGATTGGCGTCCCGCTCATCCTCCAGCTCACTCACTGAGCGTCCGGCGGCCTGGGCATCGGACTGCCGAACAATGGTGTCGATCAGGCTGTCGTCCAGGTCCGGGACATCGGTTAGCTTGGTCCAGGGCCATTGCAGGCAGGGCCCGAACTGCTCCAGGAAATGCTTCATCCCGGCCTCGCCCCCCGCCGTGCGGTAGGTCTCGAACAGACCCTTCTGTGCCCAGCGCAGTCCGAAGCCATGGGTCATGATGTCGTCGATCTGGCCGGTGGTGGCAACGCCATCCTTGATCAGCCACAGGGCCTCGCGCCAGACAGCCTCCAGCAGTCGGTCACCGACATGGGCGGGTATCTCGGCACGCAGGGTAATGGGCTTCATACCGATGCCTCCCAGGATGGCTTCGGCACGTTCAATGGTGGCCTCGGGCACCACCCCGGAGGGCACACACTCGACAATGGGCAGCAGGTACACCGGATTGTAGGGGTGGGCCACCAGTATCTGTTCCGGGCGGATCGAGTCGGCCTGTAACTCCGAGGGCATGAAGCCGGAGGTGGATGAGGCGACAATCGCCGTTTCGGCACAGGCAGCCTGGATCTCAGCCAGCACAGCGCGCTTGATCTCCAGCCGCTCGGGGGTGGATTCCTGGATCCATTCAGCGCCTGTCACCGCCTCGGCGATGCTGGCGCAAAGGGTCAGGGTTCCCTCCTCCGGCAAGTCGTCATAGACCTGGGGCACCCAGCGGCGCGCTTTGGCCAGTACCCCATTCAGCACCGCTTCCGAGTTGGGTGCCGGGTCGTGAAAAGCAACGTCCCAACCCTGCAACAGAAATCGTGACGCCCAGGCGGAGCCGATGACGCCCCCTCCAACAACGGCGGCCACCGGCATCAGGGCAAGGCTCGTTTGGTGAGCTGGAGCTCTGTGCGAACTTCATCGGGGGTCATGACCTCTACCCCCATCGCCTCAATGATGGTCACCGCCCGCTCGACCAGCTCGGCATTGGTTGCCAGGCGACCCTTCTCCAGCCAGAGATTGTCTTCCAGTCCCACACGCACGTTGGCACCTGACAACACCGCCGCCGCCACATAGGGCATTTGGTGTCGGCCAATGGAGAAGGCCGAGTACAGCCAGTCCCGGGGCACGTTGTTGACCATGGCCATGAAGGTGTTGAGGTCATCGGGGGCCCCCCAGGGGATACCCATGCACAGCTGCACCATCACCGGCGCCGGTATGATGCCCTCGTCCACCAGCTGACGGGCAAACCAGAGATGGCCGGTGTCGAAGGCCTCTATTTCGATCTGGATACCCAGATCCGCCATGCGACCGGCCATATCCCTGAGCATACCTGGGGTATTGGTCATGACGTAGTCGGCCTCGGCGAAATTCATGGTGCCGCAATCGAGGGTGGCGATTTCGGGCAGACAGGCTTCCAGATGGGCGACCCGCTCAGCGGCCCCCACCATGTCGGTACCCTGCTCCGCCAGGGGCAGGGGCGCATCGGTGGGACCGAAAACAATATCCCCGCCCATACCTGCGGTCAGGTTGATCACCACGTCGACTTCTGAGGACCTGATTCGCTCTACAACCTCACGGTACAGGTGCACATCCCGGGCGGGGGCCCCGGTGTCGGGGTCGCGCACGTGGCAGTGCACCACCGCAGCACCCGCTTTGGCGGCATCGATTGCTGCCTGGGCGATTTGCTCCGGACTGCGGGGAACCTTGTCGCTGCGGTCCTGGGTGCTGCCGGAGCCGGTCAGGGCCGCCGTGATAAATACTTTTTTTCGCATGGCCAGAGGCATATCGCATCCTGTTCAATTGAAGTGGGTTTCAGGGTTTTTTATCAGTGGGCCGCCCGGGCCCGATTGAGCGCCCGGGCCCGGGACAGGATTTCATCCCGGTCCATGTAGATGCCCTGCAGATGGCGTTTGCCGGAACCCGAAAACGCCTTGCGGCCGTGCAACACCCGGCGATTATCAAAGCACATTATGTCTCCGGGCCCCAGGCGGAAGGTCAGTTCAAACCGGGGGTCATCCGCGAGCCGGTGGAAGCGCCGCAACGCCTCATAGGCCCGGGGCACGTCGGACTCGGGCATATCCGGGAACGCCCGTACCGGGTAGAACGCACGCAGGGTGGGCAGCAGGCCGTCGCCGCAGGAATGATCGATGATGGGCGCCGACCAGCGGTGGTCTATACCGGGACCGCGATTGAAGAAAATCCAGTGGCGGGTGCTCAGCAGTTCATAGTCTTCCGGGCTGGTCTCACGCAGGGCAGCCACCAGCGCAGCCCCATCGGTCAGGGTCGACTCGCCACCGTCGGCCTCATTCACCAGGCAATGCAAAAACTGGTAGCCGGGGGGCACCTCCCGGGTCGGCAAATCAGTATGGGGGCCCAGTCGAAATCCCGTATTGGCCGTGCTGTTGGTGGCGGCATCACCGGCGAGGGCGACATCGGCCAGCACATCCCACAGGGCTCCGAAGTTGCTATCCCTAACCGGACCGATACGTTCCGCCAGGGTGCTCAGGAAGCCGGGTTCCGATGGCGCCTGCTCCAACACACAGACCCCCAGCTCAATGAGGTCATTGAGAGCATCGCAGAGCACCCCGTCATCCACCAGCGCCGCGGGTGCGAGGCGTCGAGGCGGCTGGGCCAGTGTCTCCGAGCGCCAGGGTCTTGGCTCAGGCAACCAACTGGCGGGCCGGTGCTGACCCTCGGCGATGTGCCGTAGCCAACCGCCGTGGTATTGGCAGCAACTGTTATCGGGTTGCCAATAAACGGTGAGATCCCCTGCAGCGGTCACTTCGACAGCGGCGACCAACATGCTGTCCCGCAACTCGGCCGGATCCAGCAGGCCCTCCCGGGTGGCGGGATCAATGCCGCCCAGACCGATGGCGTTTTCGCGTAGCCAGTAGCGGTGGCAGCGCAGCTGTGTGCCATCGGGCCAGGTCAGGTTGAGAAAATCCCCCGCCATCTCGGCAGCGGCCAGGGGGACCTGGGGGTAGTGATAAAAGTCAGGCACGGCGACGCCATCGCTGATCGGATTGCCATCATTCGCGTCCATGTCCACCCCAACCCCGGTGCCCTGCACCGGCCACGTTGAACCGCACCCCGAAGGCATGGTGTCGACATCGGCGACCACGCCCTGTTATTTCGGGGCAAGGTAACCCAGGATGGCGAGCAAGGTAAGACACCACAGGCGTTCCCGGTAAAAAAAATTCAATGGTTCGGCGGCCATGGTGAACACGGGCGTCCGCCACGTTGCTGCAGGCTGCCGCAGTCCTGCAACCGCGGCTGGACTGCAGCCCCCGCCGGAGGATACTGTCCCGGGCAGTGCCGCCAGCAAACCTTGGAGATCACCATGTCCAGCAAAGCCTTATCGCTCCTGGCAACCCTGTGCCTGATGCTGACCTGTGCCCCAGCGGGCGCGGCGGATGCCAACCGCTATGAAGCCATGGCCGAGTCCCTGCTGCGGGATGCCATCCGGCGGGAAACCGCCTACGGGCTGGGTCAGGTACCCGATTACGCTGAAACCCTTCGGCGTCATTTCCTGGCGGCGGGATTCCCGGAAACTGCGGTTCAGATCGTGCCACTGGGGGAAACCGCATCGCTACTGGTGCGCTACCGGGGCGACGGCAGCAGTGGCCGTCGGCCGATTCTGTTTTCCTCGCACATGGACGTGGTGCCGGCAGATCCAAACGACTGGGTGCGCAACCCCTTTGAGTTGCAGGAGGATGACACCTTCTACTTCGGGCGCGGCGTGCTGGACAACAAGTTTGATGTGTCCATCCTCACCACCCTGTTTATCGCCCTGAAGGAAGAGGGGTATGTGCCCAACCGGGATCTGGTGATCGCTTTCACCGGTGACGAGGAGTCCTACCAGGCCACCGTGCAACAATTGACCCGGGACTACCGGGACGAGATAGATGCCGAGTTCGCGTTCGTGGTGGACGGGGGCGGCGGCTCCCTGAACGATGCCGGGGAGGCGTTTCAGTTTAAAGTCGGCTTTGCGGAAAAAACCTATGCCACCTTCGCGGTAACCGCCCGCAACCCAGGCGGCCACAGTTCCATGCCCCGGGACGACAACGCCATTTATGACCTGGCCGATGCCCTGAAGCGACTGCAGGCCTACCGTTTCCCCCTGCAGACCAATGAAATCACCCTGACCTACTTCGAGCGCACGGCCCCCCTGGTAGGTGGCGAGGTCGGAGACGCCATGGCGCGGATAGTCGCCGACCCCTCCGATACAGCCGCCATTGACCTGCTACGTCAGCAACCCGAGTACGTGGGAACACTGGGTACAACCTGCATACCCACCATGCTCGCCGGAGGCCACGCGGAGAATGCCCTGCCCCAGTCCGCCACGGCGACCGTCAACTGTCGCATTTTTCCCGGCAACGGGGTGCAGCCCACCCTGCAGGTACTGCAGCAGGTCGCGGATGACCCGGAGCTTGAATGGCGCGTTGTTGGCGAGCCGGTGTCCAGTGATGCCTCGCCCTTCAATGCCGAGATCATGACCGCCATCAAAACCAGCCTGGAGCCGCTCTACCCCGGGGTGCCGGTCATTCCGCAAATGGGGTCGGGCACTACCGACGGCGCCTTTTTCCGGGCGGCGGGCATCCCCAGCTACAGCCTGACCGGCATCTTCATCAACCCCCGGGACAGCTTTGCCCACGGCCTCAATGAACGGGTGCCCAAGCGCAGTATTCGGGACTCCCTGTTGTTCTGGCGGGCCATGATCGATCAGCTGGCAGGCGCGGGCAGCAGCACCCCAACCGGGGGCCCGGACAATCCCTGATTGGGGTGCCCAGGGTATCGGCTCGGGCTGGCCAACGGGTCCGGCGGTGAGTCCAAAACCCGGGCCTGTATCGGCAAAATTTCCACAGTCATAGCGCCGTCGTCGGTGATCCGCCCGGGCTTTTTTTGCACGGCGTAAACGGCGCCGAAAATCTGCCAACACTTACCAAAATTGCCGCTTGTCCGGCGGCTAAATCTGAAGAAAATGCGCGTCTCGTTTTTACTGATGAATCCGACGTCATGGGCAGCCTGCGCTCCGTATCTTCCCTACTGCTGACCACCGCCTTTTTGCTGGCGGGGCATGGCCTGCATATGACCCTGCTGCCCCTGCGGGCGGCAGAGCTGGGCATGTCGACCCTGCTGGTGGGTCTGAGCGGCTCGGCCTACTTTGCCGGCTTTCTGACCGGGGCACTGGTCACACCCCGAGTCATCGCCAACGTCGGTCACATCCGCAGCTTCACTGCCCTGCTTGCAACTTTTTTGAGCAGCTTCCTGGTACTCAGCCTCTGTGACGGCGGTGTCCTGTGGATTGTCATCCGGTTTGTACTGGGAGCTGCCATGTGCGGTGCCTACACCGTGATCGAAAGCTGGCTCACCGAACAGACCGATCCCGCCGCCCACGGCCGGGTGCTGTCGGTGTACACAGTCATCGTATTGACCGCCATGGCTCTGGGTCAGTACCTGCTCAACCTCACCGATAGCAACCCACTGCACCCGTTCATCATGGTGTCCCTGATGGTGGGCTGCGCCATCATTCCCGTCAGCCTGACGCGCTCTCCGACACCGGCACCGGTACCGGCAACACGCTTCAGTTTCAGCAAGCTTTACCGGCGCTCCCACACCGCCTTTGCCGGGGCACTGGGTTCGGGGCTGATTATGGGCAGCTTCTGGTCCCTGGGCGCCGTCTATATCCTGGCGCTGACCGGTGACCCGGCCTTCGTACCCTGGTTCATCGCCGCCAACATTGTCGGCGGCGCCCTGGCCCAATACCCCATTGGTTTGGCATCGGATCGCGTCGATCGCCGCTATGTACTCACCCTGCTGTGTATAGGCTGCGCCGCCACCGCGCTGGCCCTGTCCCGGGCAACCGACCCCGTGACCCTGCTCTGGTGCTCCGCCGCCTTCGGTGCAGCGGGTAACTCCCTCTACGCGGTATCCCTGGCCAAGGCCGCGGACAATTCCAAGCGGGATGAGTTCGTCATGCTGGGCTCATCGGTGTTGCTGTTGAATGCCCTGGGCGCGGCCGGTGGCGCACTGGTCTTTGGTTTCGCCATGCGCTGGCTGGGCAACGAAGCCCTGTTCATTGCTGTCGGCTGTGCCAGCCTGCTGTTCGGCCTGTTCATCGCCATCCAGCCCCGGGGTCGCACGGCCGTGGCGACCGCAGAGCAGAGCGAATTCGTGGGCACGACGTCAGCGATGGCACCCATTGCCCTGCAGCAGGATCCCCGCTCGGTAGAGACTACCGCCGCCGAGGGAGCTGAGGATCAATCCCCGGACAACAGCGCGCAGAACCCAAGATCGGGATGCACCATGGCGCTGGACACCTCGGAAAAAATGACCGCCTGCTGATCATCCTCACGCCAGCGGGGCCAGGACGGCAGGCCATCCCCATTGGGGTCGCCCCGATGGAGAAATTGCAACCAGTGGCCGACCAGGGTTTCGGTCAGGTCCCGATCCACAGCCTCCGTGGGCAGCCAATCATCGTGGCGATCAAAAACATAGGGCAGCTCGGCGCCATGGTAGGCACCGATGCTGTCAAAGCCCGGACGCACCCGGTCGAATCGGTACACCCAGACACGACCACCCCGACGACTGAGGGCGTCGGCCAGGGACAGTGACGGGCAGAGAAATGTCAACCCGGTACCCAGTCGATCGAGTATCGCCTGCTCGCTGGCGTCGGCTCCGATATGGTCCAGAATCCCGGGCCAGCGCTGCTCCGGTATTCGACCTTCAAGGTAAGCCGCGGGGGTATCCCCCGGCTGGATGTACATCAGGGATTCGTTGGCATTGCTGCCAATGACAATGTCCAGGGCCGGTAACTGGTCCGCCGCCACCCGCTGCTGCAGGGTTAAGGGCAGACTCTCGGCGTCTTCAAGGGCGCCAAAGCGCAGGCCGCTATAAACCTCGGGCGTAACCGCAATCAAGCGCTGGGCAGACACACCCCGCAGCGCGTCCAGGGAGCCATCGGAACCCAGCAGCTTTTGCTGTAAATCCAGGGCACGATCGGCCGCCTGCTGGGGTGAGGGGCCGCCGTAGACTGGCCAGCCGCCACTTTGGTGAATGACACCGCGTATCCGGTCACCGCTCAGGGGTGACAGCGCCAGGTGCAGGGCATTGGCCGCCCCGGCAGACTCTCCGGAAACAGTGATGCGTTGCGGGTCACCACCAAAGGCCCCAATGTGCTCATGCACCCACTCCAGGGCCAGGGCAAGATCGTGCAGGCCGGGGTTGGCGATGGCCATGTCCGGATGGTGCATCCAGCCAAAAACACCGAGCCGATAGGCCACCGTAACCACCACCACCCCACGCCGGGCCAGTGGGCCACCGTGGTAGTTCGGCTCGTAGCTCCAGCCGCCTTTATTGGAGCCCCCGTGGATGAACAACAGCACCGGTTTGGGGCCGGCCAGCGCAGAGTCTGTCCAGACATTGAGATATAGGCAGTCCTCGGAGTAGGACGGCGCTGCCATCAGGGCGGGATCCACACCCACACGCTCCATCATGCCGTGATACCAGGCCAGACCGCTGCCCGACTGCAGACAGGCCGGGGCAAACTGCCCTGCATCCAGGGCCTCACCGGTCAGTGGCCAGGGTTCCGGGCGCCGCCAACGCCGCTCGCCCACCGGCGGCTGGGCAAAGGGAATACCGAGAAACTGGTCGGTGCCCTGTTCATCCCGTACACCGATGACCCGGGTGCCGCCGGCCAGAACCACTTGGGGCGCATCAATGCCCGCATCGCTCCCGGGATCGGCCGCGTCTGCACCCGGTGCGACAACCCCCGGGGCGTCCTGGGGTGCAGAGTCGCAGCCCGGTAAGGCAAGAACGCCCAGCAAAGCCAGTAGCGTGCCGACAATGATCCGACGACTCAGGGCAAGGTCACGACAATGCATCCGCCTGTCCTCCCGGCTTCGACCAATTCATGGGCCCGGGCCATCGCCGAGAACGGCAGCACCTCGGCCACACGGTGTGCCAGTTGACCGCCGGCCAGGGCCTCCTGGGTGTCCTCTATCGCATGCATCTTGGCATCCTCGGGCATGTCATAGACGATGACCATGCGTATGGTCAGGTCCATGAACATCAGGGTACGGAAAGGAATTGCCGGCTCGGGCACCCGGGTGCTGGCATAGGTGGCAATGACACCTCCGGTGGCGATACAGTCGATCACCTCAGGCAGGTTGGCGCCGAATTCGACGTCTATGACCCGATCCATGGGCTGGCCGCACTGGCTGCGCAAGGCTGCACCCCAGCCCGGTTGGTGGTGGTCGAACACGTACTCGGCGCCGGCGGCCAGACAGAGCTCCCGGTCGGCGGGATTTCCCGCCGTGGCTGCAACCCGGGCACCGAATCTGCGGGCCCACTGGATCGCGTAGTACCCGACCCGACCCGCGCCCCCGGTCACCAAAATCCAAGCGCCCCGGACGTCACCGTCAGCGGTAACGCAGCGGTGGGCGGTCATGATGGGAATGCCGATACAGGCCCCCACTTCAAAGGAGGCAGAATCGGGCAAATCCGGTGCCCGATGGCTGGCGATGCTGACGTACTGGGCTCCGGTACCGGCGCCCCTGCCGTGTTGGGCCTGGTATACAAAAACACGCTGGCCGACCCGGGACGCCGGCACACCCTCGCCCACCGCTTCAATGATCCCGGCGCCGTCGCTGTGGGGTATCACGGGCCCTTCGGCGAGCAAATCGGGGAAAGCGCCGGCGCGCTTTTTCACGTCCGAGGGATTCACGCCGGTGGTCTGCAGGCGAACCAGTACCTCCCCGGGCTCGGGCTCAGGCCGAGGCAACTCGACCTCCCGAAGCACATCTCTGGCGGCGCCAAACGCCTCGAAACAGACTGCCCTCATGCCCTGCTCTCCTGTGGATATAAGCCCCGGACCCTCAGGGGTCCTGCCAGTTGGTAAGTGACTCGGTATGGCCATCTATGGCGATGGCCTGTCCCGATATGTGTTTGCCGCTGGGGCCCGCGAGGAAGCAGACCAGATCGGCTATGTCGCCAGGGTCAGTGAACCTGCGCAGGGAGCTCTGGCGCTGGTACACGCTGCGAATGGTTTCCGGATCCATGCCGCGGCTGGCCGCATCCCGGGCGATCACACCCTCAATGCGCGGTCCGGCAACACTGCCCGGGCACAGGGCATTCACCCGTATGTTCCAGCTGCCCAGTTCCATGGCCCATGTTTTCGCCAGACCGATGCTGGCCCATTTGGAAGCCACATAGGGGGAACGCTGGGGACAGCCGGACAGCCCGGCGTTGGAAGACATATTGACTATCACGCCCTGGCGGCGGGCTTTCATCAACGGGATGATGTGCCGACTGACATAAAACAGGCTGTTGAGGTCGATGTCTATGGTGCGCTGCCAGTCCGCCACCGGCAGATCTTCCAGCGCGCCCTGGGGTCCGGCAATACCGGCGTTGTTAACCAGAAGGTCGACACGATCATGCAGCGCTTGGAAACGGGCAAAGGCGGCATCAACCTGCCCGGGGTCGGCCACATCACAGACAGTGGCACTGTCCTGCCCAAAGCGCTGACAAAAAATGTCCACCGCCGCGCCATCGATATCCAGCACATACAGGGCATACCCCTGTCCATGCAAGGCTTCGGCGATGGCCAGGCCAATCCCTGAAGCTCCCGCAGAAATCACTGCCACCGGCTGCTCTGACAAGGCCCTGTCTCCCACCCTACTGGGCCCGATAGTGTGCCCCAGCCCGCCAAATAGTGGGTAATTTTTTCTCTTTGGGTCAGGCGCTGGTGTGCCTTCGGGTGAGCACCAACGGAAGACAGTACTGCCTGCCGGGCAGTGGTCTTTCTGGGTCTCAGTCCGGTGCCAGCGGACAGCGTATCAGGGCTGGTTGTTGCCCTGTGGGTCAGCCTGTAAAGATCGCGGCAATCCTTAACCCGCCGGCCACAGGGTGATGACCCGAGACAGGGACACCACCAGCAGGGGCAGGGATATACCCGGAAGCACCACCATGGTCATGATGAAATTAAATCGGTCCACTCGGAAAGGGGTGACCGTGCTCGGTGGCCAGCCAGTTGTAAGCGCGGGGACCGTGCTTGGCACCCAGGGGAGTCGGAGCGGGCATTATCCAACACCCTCAGGAATGTCTTCCGGGGTATTGCGTTAGCCACAAAAGCCACTCAATCTGTCACTGCAGAAAACACAGAAAGTCGGGGGGTGGGGTGAAGCCTGAGCCAAAGGACATACCGGTGGGGAATCGCGACCTCAGCCTCTGCCATCCCCAGCACCGGATTCTGTTTGAACCCGTCCAGATCGGTCCCGTGGTCGCACCCAACCGGTTTTACCAGGTGCCCCATGCCAGTGGTATGACCGAAGCCAACCCCCGGGTGCGCGCGTCTTTTCGGGGCATGAAAGCCGAGGGAGGCTGGGGCGTGGTCAGCACCGGGGCCGTGTCCATCCACCCCAGTTCGGACGACTCACCACTGCCCTACGCGCGGCTGTGGAACGACGCCGACATCGCCTCCCACGCCCTGACCACGGAGGCGGTGCATCGCCACGGCAGCCTCGCCGCGGTGGAACTGTGGCACGGTGGCGCGGTGGTGATGAACAGAACGTCCCGGCTGCCCCCCCTGTCACCCTCGGGTGTGCCCTGGGCGGCAACCCATGTGGGCTTCATGGGACAGCAGCGGCCCAAGCCCATGGACAGCAGGGACATAGACGCGGTCCTCAACTGGCAGCGGGCCGCGACCCGGCGGGCCCTGGATGCCGGCTTCGATATCATCTACGTCTACGCCGGCATGGGCTACCTGGGCTATGAATTCCTGCTGCCGGAATATAACTGGCGCACCGATGGCTACGGCGGCAGTCTCGAAAACCGAACCCGCTTCGTTCGGGAAATGCTGGAGGTCACCCGGGATGAGGCCGGCGGCCGTGCCGCGGTGGCCCTGCGCATCAGCCTGGAGGAATTGCGCGCCAAAGCCAGTGACCATTACGAGAGCGAGGCCCACGGTGTCGTCAGCCTGCTGTCACAGGTGCCCGACCTGTGGGACGTAAAAATGGACTCGAGCCCAAATGACTGCGGCGCGTCCCGGTTTCGGCCCGAAGGGGCCCACGAACCCATCATCGATTTCGTCAGGACGGTCACCGATCGCCCGGTGGTCGGTGTCGGCCGATTTACTTCACCGGATACCATGGTGTCCCAGATCAAACGCGGCGTGCTGGACCTGATCGGCGGCGCCCGGGCCAGTATTGCCGACCCGTTTTTACCCGACAAAGTGCGCCGGGGCGAAAGCGACGCCATACGGGAATGTATTGGCTGCAACATCTGTATCGCCAGCTGGCACGACGGTGTGCCGGTGCGCTGCACCCAAAACGCTACTGCCGGGGAGGAGTGGCGCAGGGACTGGCATCCCGAGCAATTCCGGCAGACTGACAAACCCGAACACCTGCTGGTGGTGGGGGGTGGACCGGCGGGTCTGGAAGCCGCGCTGGTGGCCGCCCGGCAGGGCTTTCAGGTGACCCTGGCCGAGCAGCGCAGCGACTGGGGCGGCCGGGTACTCGATGAAAGCGCGCTACCGGGTCTTGGGGTATGGCGTCGGGTCCGGGACTACCGGGTCTGGGCACTGTCCCAACTGGGAAACGTCGCCATGTATACCGACAGTCCCATGGACGCAGAGTCCATCGCCGACCTGGCACCGGACCATATTGCCCTGGCCACCGGCGCACAGTGGACCCGACACCTGTACTCAGCGCTGGAAATTCCCGACCAGCCGCTGGATGGGCCCAAGGTTTTCACACCCGAGGATGTATTCGCCAACCGCATCAGCGGCGAGCGCATCCTGGTGTTCGACTACGACAATTATTATCTGGGCGGTGTCATTGCCGAACATCTGGGACGCCGGGGGTGCAATGTGGTCTACGCAACACCCGCAGGTCACGCCTCCGCGTGGACGTTCATGACCAATGAGTTGCCCTACGTGTACAAGGCTCTGGGTGAGCAGCAGGTCGAGATCCTGACCACCACCAACCTGAATGGCTTCGACGGCGAGCAGGCCACACTCAGCAACCTGTTCAATGGCCAGACCCTGGAACGCCCTGTCGATGCCATCGTCCTGGTCGGGTTGCGCCTGCCCAATACCAGTCTGTACCAGGCCCTGCTGCAGTCCCGGGCCGGAGGGCACAAGGGCCTGCAGGGCACGGGGATTAACCTGGTGGGTGATGCCCTGGCTCCGGGAGCCATCGCCCACGCTGTGCACAGTGGCCACGGGTTCGCCCGGGGCCTGCTCGAAGGCGATGCCGGGCTATACCGGCGGGATGAGCCCATCACCCTGGAGGATCCCCAGCCGGTGGTGATCCTGAACCCGGCAACCGGATCCTAGGGAGACAGGGCGGTGCTGGAATCCCTGGAACAGACCCTGCCCCGGGCCAGCTATCTGGATGCCGACCTGTACCGGCGGGAATATGACGCCGTCTTCCGACCGGGTTGGGTCTGCGTGGGTAGGGCTGAACAGGTACCGAACCCTGGCGACTACCAGGGCCTGCGGCTGGGCAGGGAATCGGTGCTGGTGCTTCGGCATGAAGACGGCGAGCTACGCGGGTTCTACAACGTCTGCCGACACCGGGGCGCCGAGTTGGTGGCGATGCCCGATACCGACATGCGCTATGGCAGCTTTGGGCGCAGCATCACCTGCCCCTATCACGCCTGGAACTACCACCTCGATGGCACCCTGCGGGCTGCACCTCACCTGCCGGTTGAGCCGGGAGCGACACAGCTGCACACGGTCCGGGTTGATGAATGGGGCGGTTTTATTTTCATCTGTCTCGACGACCGCCGGGGGGCAACCCTCGCCGAAGCCCTGGGTCCCGGCACCGACCGGATAGCGAACTATCCGTTGGCCGAGCTGCGCACTGGCGCCAGTATCGACTACCGGGTCGGCGCCAACTGGAAGGTGATTCTCGAGAACTACAACGAGTGCTATCACTGCGGTCCGGTGCACCCGGAGCTCTGCCAGGTCGTGCCCGCTTTCCGGCAGGGCGGCGGCAGCGAGCTGGACTGGGATGAGGGTGTACCCCACCGGGAGGGTGCCTACACCTTCACGGCCACAGGCACCACCGACAGGGCCCCCTTCCCGGGCCTCAGCGGTACCGAAAAAACCCACCACAAGGGTGAGTTGTTTTACCCCAACCTGATGGTCAGCCTGGCCATGGATCATGTGGCGGCTTTCTACGTCTGGCCGGAGTCAGTAGCAGAGACCCGGGTGCGCTGCGACTTCTTATTTCACCCCAGCGAGTTGGCCAAAACCCGGTTTGACCCCAGCGATGCCGTGACGTTCTGGGATCGGGTCAACCAACAGGACTGGCAAATTTGCGAAAGCGTGCAACGGGGTATGCAAAACCCGGTATTCGAACGCGGCTACTACGCGCCCATGGAAGACTACAGTCTCGACCTGCGTCGTTATATACAGGCCTGCCTCGATGAGTACCACTGACGAAAGCCGGGCGCCCACGGACAGGCGGTCTGGGCAACACACCGGTCTGTCACAACCCCATCGAGAGGTAATACCGGGGTGAAACCTTACCCGTTACCCGTGCGCTGGCGATTCTTCGCCATCCTGTTCATGCTCAGCTTCCTGGCCTACCTGATGCGCCAGAACATCCACGTGGCGGGTGAACTCATGATGCCCGAGCTGGCCCTGAGCGAGCTTGAGATGGGTTGGATCTTCGCCAGCTTTATCTGGGGCTACGCCCTGTTCCAGTTGCCCGGCGGTATCGCCGGTGCCCGCTTCGGCCCCCGGCGCACGCTGATGACCGTCGGGCTGCTGGGCATGGCAGCTTCAGCCCTGACCGGCTTGCTGCCGGGCACGCTGGTCAAGTCCAGCGCCGGTATCATGGCGGTTCTGATGCTGGTGCGCTTTGTACTGGGGGCCGCCCACGCGCCCATGTACCCGGTGCAGGCGGCGGCCGTAGAGCGCTGGTTTCCTGTCGGTCACTGGGCACTGCCCAATGCCGTATCCAGTACCGGACTGACCCTGGGCGCCGCGGCGGCCCAGCCGCTGGTGGCCACGGTCGCAGTCTACTGGGGCTGGCGCGCCTCCTTCTATGTGTTCATTCCCCTGGGACTTGGACTGTTCAGCCTGTGGTGGTGGTATGCGCGGGATAATCCGGCTGACCATCCGGGCATGACCGAGGGGGAACTGGCGCTGATCAGGGCCAATCGGGAAGGGCTGACAGTCGAGGCGGGCTTCGGCGCCTGGACCCAGCTCATTCGCAACCGGGAAACCCTGCTGCTGACCGCCGCCTACTTCGGGCTCAACTACGTGTTCTATCTCTTCTTCACATGGTTTTTCCATTATTTGGTAAAGGAGTTGGGCTTTACCATCCTGGAAACCGGTTTTCTGGCCGCCCTGCCCTGGATCACCGGCGCCGTGATGGCCACCCTGGGAGGCCTGACCTGCGATGCCCTGTGCAGGCGCCTAGGCCCCCGTCTGGGGTGCAGACTGCCCGCCATGATCGGCCTGGTCGGCGCCGGCAGCCTGTTGTACGCCGGGCTCTATGCCCCGTCGCCCTATGTTGCCGTGGCCCTGCTGTCCCTGTGCTTCGCCTTTACGCAATTTGCGGAGGGGGCCTTCTGGTCGGCCCAGACCTTTGTTGCCGGGGCATACACCGCACCCGCCTGCGGCCTGATGAACACCGGCGGTAACGCCGCGGGTATCGTGGTGGCACCCCTGATGCCTTTCCTGGCCCAGCACATTGGCTGGGTGGCGGCACTGGCAACGGGGACCGGCGTGGCCCTGGCAGGGGCTGTGCTGTGGCTGTTCATTCGGGTGGACCAACCCTTCACACCGGGAGAACCCAAGGCCGGCGTTTGAAATGCACTGCACCTGACCACTTCGGTAAGCGCACCCCCGTGCACAGTCCCTTGTTAGCCCACAGCGTCCTGTTACCATAAACCCCTGTTCAGTCTGGGCGGCGAGGATTCAACTCGCATGGATGCAGGCCATTGGTAAGGAACCCCTATGATCCCGCGATTTACCCCCAACGGGGATATGGACCCCAAGATCGAAGCCCTGAGGGAAGCCGGTGCCGTCATCATCGAAGACATGGCCTCCGGAACCAGGATCGATGCGTTCAACGCCGACTTGCAACCCAAATACGAGCGCCTGGGCGCGGAGTTCCAGAATGACTTCAACGGCTACCTGACCCGCCGCGTCGGCGGTGTTGCAGAGCACTCGGGGGAGTTCCAGCACCTGTTCGCAGAGCCGCAAATTCTGGCCCTGGCAGAAGCCATACTGGGGCCCCACTGCGAGGTCCTGCAGGTTGGCAGCACTACCGCCATCGAGATCCTGCCGGGGGAAAAGGCCCAGGTACTGCACGCCGATGACTCGATTTACCCGACCCAGTATTTCCCCTTCGAGATGCAGATTTCGGCCCTCTGGGCCCTGGACGACTTCACCGAAGAAAACGGCGCTACCCGCGTGATACCGGGCTCCCACCGCCAGGGCAGCCATCCGGGCGATGCCAGTCGGGACAGCCTACCCGCAGCCATGTCCAAAGGTTCTGTGGTCCTGTATCTGGGTTCGACCCTGCACGGTGGCGGCGCCAATGCCAGTGACAAACCGCGCCGGGCACTGGTCAACACCTACACCCTTGGCTGGTTACGTCAGGAAGAGAACCAGTACCTGACACTGCCCCCTGAGGTGGTGGCAGCGCTACCGGAATCGGTACGGCGGCTGCTCGGTTTCCAGGCCCATGGCCCCCACCTGGGGGTCTGGCCCGAGGACCCGGACGGCCTGTGGTTTGACTCCTGACCCCCTGCACCGGGAGATGACACCGGGCGCCCTGGCCGGGAACACGCTGGGCCTGATGGCCCGCTACCAGGGCTACCTGAAGTGGCCCATTTACAGCCTGCTGTTTATCAATTTCCTGTTGTACCTTGGTGAGGACTACAGAACCCTGGCCAGGGAGGGTTACCAGTCGGTCTGGGACATCACCGGCGCCTTTGCCACCTCCCTGGATGTCGCCGGCTGGTTTGGCCTGCTGCTGGTCTTCGAGATCGAGACCTACTGGCAGCAGGTCTACGCCAGACCGCGAATACGGGTGGCGCTGAACCTGCTGCGCTGGGGCTGCTTTGCCATACTGGCCCACACCCTGGTGGTCTACACCGCGGACTTTGCCGCCGTACTGGACGCCGAACCGACGTCGGTCGATGAGCTGTTCTGCAGCACCGGAAACGGGGACCTCTACACTCTGAATAACCAGGTTTACACCCCTCTGCCCGCCGCCGAATGCCTGGGTCTGGCTAATGGGGAACAAAGCTACTGGAGCTTTGAAGCGGGCACCCTGGTGGATGCCCACAGCCTGCGCATCGCCACGGTGCAGGGGGCGGCCAGCTTTGTGGAGTGCCTGGCGTGGCTGGCCGCCGGTCTCGCCTTCGCTGCCCTGGCCTGGATGAAGCGGCGCAATATAGCTGGCGGTTTATTACCCAGGGCGATACGACAAACACCCCACATCAGCTACCTGTTGATCATCAGCTGTGCCCTGTCCTGGGGTTGGTACGGGCATTACCTGTACACCTACGACAGCCTGCTGTGGCTGGGGGGCTTCGCCATGATTGAGGCCAACCTGTCGGCCTGGCAGTCCCGTATCCAGCAACTGGTGGGTGCAAAAAGAGTGGTACCCGAAACGACATCTGGCGGTGTAGGGCTCCCGGTAGAACCCGGGTCCGATGGTTAAACCACGGCTTTCAGGCAGCCTGCTCCATGGTGTGCAAATACCAGGCGATGAACTGCTGCAGGGTTTCTTCAAACTCGGCGTGGTAGGGGCCCGGCTCAAAAAACCTTGAGTTCACCCCAAGACTGTTACGGGTGATGATGTACTCGTCCTCGAGTGTGGTGTGATGCCACAGCCAGGTGAGTTTCTCCAGATCATAATCCTGCCCCTCAACCGCATCCCCCCGAACAAACCAGACCAGCTCCATATCGGTCTCTGTCAGTGACCGGGGCAGAAAACGGTAGAGCACGCA
Organism: Luminiphilus sp.; assembly: GCA_012270045.1. Lineage (GTDB taxonomy): Bacteria > Pseudomonadota > Gammaproteobacteria > Pseudomonadales > Halieaceae > Luminiphilus. Next base: position 35,987 of record JAAXJC010000151.1, on the reverse strand, counting down.
GTGATCGGGATAGTTCAGCATGAAGGTCAGCGGTCCCATCTGGAAATCACCCGCACCACCGTCATAGCCCTTGAACTGGCCCATCAACGGCGCCACCGGCTGGCCATCCTCACTGCCCGTAACCATGCCCTCATACAAACCGTAGCGCATGGTGTGGGCGCAGGTGGCAAACTCATCGGCGTCCAGGTAGATCTTGGTGTGGGTCTGGCCAATACCGGGTATGCCTGTTTTCTCGTCTGCGTGCTCCAGCATCTGGGCCACCACCGGCGCGGACTTTTCCTCCAGGTCCTTGAGCGTATGCAGACGGGCGTAGGCCCGGTGGCTGGTGGCGCAGTGGTAACACTCCAGGTAATTTTCTATGGCCAGCTTCCAGTTGGCATCGACCCGGTAGGTGCGGCGGTCCGCCACCTTGGCATGGGCCAGGTCGTAGGCACCCAATGGCACCCTCATCTGCTCCAGGGAGGCCACCAGGTCACCGGCGTTGGGATCGCAGTTGATGAATACCATTCCCATGTATTCAACGCAGCCCACGGGCTTTAGCCCCAACTGGCCCTTGTCGAAATTCGGCATGATGTGGGTTTCGCGGGCGGCTTTCAGGGAACCATCCAGTTCGTAAACCCAGCCGTGATAGGGGCAGACGAAGGTTTTTCGATTGCCCGAAGGGCCCTCGCAGACCCTGGCACCCCGGTGCCGACAGATGTTGTGCATGGCTTTGATCGACCCGTCGGGCACACGAACCACAATGATCGCGTCCTCACCAATTTCCAGAATCTGGTAGTCACCCACCTCGGGTATCTCGCTGCTATGCAGGGCATAAATCCAGCTTTTGAAAATCAGGTGCTCCAGCTCCAGTTCGTGCACCAGGTGCGAGCGATAGAAGTAGGGGTCGATGGCATACCCCGGCCGCTCTCCCTGGGCGGCCAGCTTGCCCCGCAGTTGTTCCCGGGAGTCATCAACCTGTGTGGCGATTAAATGCATGGCATCAAGCCTCGGGTTTGGTGCACAGGGGGTCCATCAGAACGGCGGTGCCGGCGTCTGCCGCCTGCGCTTGGGATTGAACAGGGGTCCGTCGATAACCTTGCAGGGGGCCATCAGCCGGGTCCAGTGCAGCTCGCGCTGGTAGTAAATTTCTGCTGTCAGCTGGTCACCGACAGCGCCGTGGGGCATTTCGATCTGGGCATAGGCCAGGTTCGACTTCACGGTCGGACACCAGGCCGCCGAAGTCACGGTACCGACGACTTTGTCGCCCTTCATGATGAAGGAGTGTTCCGCAGGTTTGTTGCCCTCGATGTCGAGCATGGCAAACCGATAGCGGGAACCCCGGGCCTTTTCCGCAAGCAGTGCAGCACGGCCGTTGAACAGGGGCTTGGAAAAATCAACCAGCCACTCCAGGCCCAACTCAAAGGGGCTGCGGGTACGCCCGTTCCGGACCACTTCCTCAGAGGGTACGAAGTCCACGTGAGCCTGCAGGAAGCCCGCCTCTATGCGGGCAATATCCAGGGCGTATGAACCGATGGGTTTGATCAGGTAATCCCGTCCCAGCTCAAACAGCTGGTCCCAGAGCGCCTCGGCCTGGGCCGGCGCCACCCAGACCTCGTAGCCCAGATCACCGGTAAAGCCGGTGCGGCTCACCATCATGGGGGCGCCCTCAAAGGTGAAGTGGGCGATACCGAAGGGCTTCAGCTGATCGAGGTCAGTACAGCCCAGCAGCTTCAACACGGTACAGGAGGTGGGACCCTGCACGGCCAGGCCCGCAATGTCCTCGCTTTCATTGCTGATGGTGACGTCGAATCCCAGGGTGCACCAGTGCAGCCAGTCGTCAGCGCGCTGGTAGGAACAGAGCCTGAAGTCCTGCTCCCCCAGTCGGAAAATCGTGCCGTCGTCCATGACCTCGCCGGCGTCATTACACCAGACCGCATAACCGACGCGATTGACCCCCAGTTTGCTGACATTACGGGTCACCATACGGTTGAGAAAGGCCTCGGCATCCGGCCCGGTGATCCGGTATTTGTTCATCGGCGACAGGTCAAATACACCGGTGGTGCTGCGAATGGCAAAGTACTCCAGCTCGACATCGAAATAGGCGTTGGGGGTGGTGTAACCCATCCAGTTGCCCCAGTCATTCAGCTCACACATGGCCTCGACCCGGGAGTGGAAGGGTGTTGGCAGCAGCATGGTGTCTCGTTGGGGCGCGTTCATGACAGGACTCCTTGCTTGATGATTTCCTGGGCAGCGTTGCGGCCGGGCAGGCCCATCAGGCTGCCACCGGGGTGTGCCCCCGCGCCGCAAAGGAACAGACCATCCACCGCGGTGCGGTACTGGGTGGAACCCGGGAACGGACGCATCATCAGAGCCTGGTCGATGGACAGTTCGCCGTGGTGCCAGTTGCCACCGGTGACGCCGAAGGCGGCTTCGATATCCGGGGGTACCAGTAACTCCGAGGCCACCACCTGCTCCTTCAGGCCCGGCGCATAGTGCTCCAACTGGGCCAACAGGTTATCGAGTACCGGCTGCCGCTGGCTCTGCCAGCCGCCGTCGGGCTCATACGGCAGGTAGTGCACCAGGGCAGTCAGCACGTGTTGCCCTTCCGGGGCCAGACTCGCGTCCTCAATGCTGGGGATGCTGATGTCAAACACCTGGCTGGGGCCACACTCTGAATATTTCAGCGGGTTGAAAGCAGATTCAATGGCGTCCATGGTCGGAGCAATGACCAGGCGTTGGGCCAGGGCCTTGCCTTCCAGTCCGGAAAATGCCGGCAGACCCGATAGCGCCAGGTGCAGTTTCGCGGTGCCGCTGCGTGTGCGGTACTGGGCCACCCGGCGGGCCATGCCGGTCTCCAGATGCTGGTAACCGAGCAGGTCCCTGAAGGTGGTGGTGGGGTCGGCGCTGGAGATCACTGCAGTGGCGCGCAGGGAGCTGCCATCGGCCAGGACAACACCGGTGACCCGATCGCCCTCCTTGAGAATCTGCTGCACTGAACTGCCCAGCTGCACCCGGACTCCGCAGGCCTCGGCAGCCTTCTGCAGCGCCGTGCCCAGGGCCCCCATACCCCCCATGACCTGGCTGACACCGCCCTGCTGCAATTGCCGGCCCATGGCACGGTGCAGGTAGGTGTATACCGTATTGGGGGAGCGCGGCCCCATGTTGGTGCCGGTGATCGCATCCATGGCCAGTGCTGCCTTGAGACCGGGATGGTCGAAGTTCTCGTTCATCACGTCGTAGATATTGATCAACGCGAGGCGCATCAGGTCCTGCATGTTGGCCTTGCCCATCATCTTGAGCCCAAGCCCGAGCTTCATGAGGGTTACCCGGTCGCTCCAGTCAGCTTCCACCAATTTCGGGGCCCGGCTGCGGTAGAGCTTGAGCATGAGTTTGGCAAACACATCAATCTGCTGGCGGAACGACTGGTATGCCGCCTGGTCCTGGGTACCGATGCCGGCACCCCGCAGCAAATCGCCGTCGATGGTCAGATGATCGCCATCGGCCTGCAGGGCAATGGTCCGTTTCGCGGCACCCACTTGCAGGCCGGCTTTGTCCAGACCCAGATCCCGGACCACGGCGTCATCGAACTGCTGTAACCACTGGGCGCAGTCAGATACCTGAAATCCAGGGGCTATTTCACGGGTACTGGCGCAGCCTCCGGGCTGATCCCGGCCGTCGACAACCAGAACCTTGTTACCGGCCTTGGCCAGATAGGCGCCGCAGATGAGGCCGTTATGGCCAGCACCAATAATGATCGCGTCGTAATCAGTCATCGGCGTATCCTCCCGGTACCGTGTTGGGCCGCTTCAGATCCATCAGGATCTCCCGGGCAGCGTTGGCTCCGGGAGCCGCCATCACCCCACCACCGGGGTGGGTGCCGGAACTGCACATATACATGCCCTTGATCGGCCCCCGGTACTGGGCGTAGCCGGGGAAGGGCCGGTTGAACAGCAGCTGATCAAAGGTCAGTTCACCCATGAAGATATTGCCTTCGGTGAGGCCAACTTCCGCCTCAATTTCCCGGGGTGTTCGCGTCTCGCAGTGCAGGATCAGGTCGCGGAAGTTGGGACTGTAATTGGAGATCTGGTCGAGCACGGATTTTTCGAAGCCGTCCTTGTCCTCGTCGGTCCAGTCCCGTCCCTCGATCTTGGGCGGCGCGTACTGCACAAACACCGACATCATGTGTTTACCGGGGGGCGCCATGGTGGGATCGGTCAGGGATGGGATCATCATGTCCAGGTAGGGATCCTTGGACCATGTGCCGTTCTTCCAGTCGTCATAGGCACGCTCCTGGCGCTCCAGGGAATCACTGAAGTGCAGGTCACCAGCCATCAGCCGGCTGCGGGGATCGAGGCCATTGAAGATGGGCAGGCCGTCCAGGGCGATGTTCAGCTTCCCGGAGGAGCCGCGAATCTTAAAGTTGCGCGCCTTCTGCAGCACGTCCTCGGGCAGGTCTTTGGGGTTGGTGATGTCCAGGAACGTACGCTTGGGGTCGAGATTGGAGACCACAATGTCGGCGTGGTATTCGGTGCCATCCTTGAGGGCAACACCCTTCGCCTGGCCGTCCCGGACAATGATCTCATCGACATTGGCGTCGCAGATGACGTCGCCGCCGTAGGACTGGAACGCCTTGGACAGGGCGTCCGCAATGGCACCCATACCGCCCCGGGCGAAGCCCCAGGCGCCGACATTGCCATCGACATCTCCCATGTAGTGGTGCAGTAGAACGTAGGCGGTACCCGGGGAATAAACACCCAGGGCTGTACCGATAATGCCACTACCCGCCAGGTGGGCTTTCAGCACATCGGTCTCGAAATACTCGTTGAGATAATCCCCGACACTGCCGGTCCAGAATTTGATGGTATCGAGCAGGCCCTCCTCGCCCATGGATGTGAAGGAGCGGGCAAAATCGACCAGGTCCCGCAGGTCCCTGGGCTTTAGCGAGGTGGGATCGGGGGCTGTTTTCAGCAGGTAGGGTCGAATTAACTTGGTCTGGCGACTGGTATCAGACACGTAGCGGTCGTAGGCGTTGGCATCGCGTTTGGAATGTCGCGCAATCTCGCGGTAATGGCGATCATGATCACTGTAACTGCCCAGGTGATCGCCATTGCGCATAAAGGTTGCGCCACCACCAAAGGGTACGACCTGCAGCCCATGGCGGGGCAATTCAAGATCTCGGGTGATCTCGGGACGCAGCAGACTGGCCACGTAGGAGCAGTTTGAGTAGTACCAGCCCTTGTGCAGTTCACGGCTGACCGTGGCGCCGCCGATGTAGGGATTGCGCTCCAGCACGGCCACCTTGAGCCCTGCTTTGGCGAGATAGGCGCCATTGGTGAGGCCGTTGTGGCCCGCGCCAATGACGATGGCATCGTACTGATTCACCGGAGATCTCCACCCTGGCTTAGAGTTCGGTGAGTCTGCCATGCCCACCCGCAAGCGTCCAGTATGAATGAACAAACATTCATTTAATGATTGCCATTTGCGGCAGCCTTGCTAGAGTTCACCGTCATAGTCCTCGCTCCAGGCCTGTCCGTGCCCACAAGCCAAACACCAACCACAATAGAGCAGCCTGAGAAAAAGCGACGCCAGGTGCGGCCCCGTTCCGAACGACGCCAGCAACTGATAGACGCCACAATCCGTTGCATCGCTGCCCACGGCCTGTCGGCCACCACCATGCAACTGGTCACCCGGGAAGCGGGACTCAGTCTGGGGATTGCCAACCTGCATTTCCGCAGCAAGGAAAATCTGCTGACGGAAACCCTGCGCCATGTGACCCGGGAGTACAACGAAGGTCTGCTGGGTATCCTCGCGAATGACAGCCCGCCGTCACTGGCAGCCACCCTGGAGCAACTGCTGGACTTCCAACTCAGTCGCGGCGTCACCCAGCGGCAGAAGATGGCGGTCTGGTTTGCCTACTATGGCGAAGCGGGGGCCCGGCCGGTGTATCAGACCATTTGCTCGGCCAGCGATAGGCTGGCCGCCAGGAAAACAGAGGCGCTGTTCGAAGCCATCATCAGCGATGGCCAGTACCGGGACCGGGACGCACGACAGCTGGCAACCGGTTACCTGGCGCTGATAGATGGCCTCTGGCTCAGCTTGCTGGTGGCGCCCCGGGACCTGAATAAAGCTCGGGCCAAAGCGGTGGCACGGGCCTATCTGCAACAGGCGTTTCCCAAACACATTGCATGAACGTGCGCAGCAGCAGGCGGCAGTGGCGCCTGGTGTTCAGTAGCGTCGATGATGTAGCCCCCGGTATCGGATCCCTGGGCAGGTCGGTTCCGGGTTAGCTAGCGGCGAATTTTCTCCGGCGGCACGTAGTCAAAAATAAAATTGATTCGCCCCTCACTACCCTTGTTCATCACGCTGTGGCGTTTCTGGTTGTTGATTTCGTAGACGTTGCCAATCTGCATGCGCTGGGGCCGGCCATCAATCATGAAACGAACCCGGGGGTTGGTGTAGATGGGTATGTGTATCCGATGGCCGTAATGGAATGACGGATGTTTGTCATGATGGGGTTTGATAATTCCGCCGGCCTGCAAGCGCGCCGCCATGGCGCGGATAATGGTGCCCCCCGGTGGGTAATGGTCCCCCAGGATCTGGTGCATGAGGGGTATGGCCTCATCCGCCAGCAGATCCCAACCGTCGTCCCGGGATACCTCAATGTTGGGCCAGCCCTGGCCATCGGTAAACACCAACACCACCGACTGGGTGTGTTCGTGCACTTCATATTCCAGCTGGCGATATTGATTACCCCACCAGGCCTCCTCGGGCAGGGCGAGTATTTTGTCGCGTAACGGGTCGATGTTATAAGACCCGAGGTCCTTTATGGGAACGTCAATGTCCATGGGGAGTGCTGGTCAGGAATGGCCTCAGGATCATGGCGACTATTGCCATGACGATCAAGGCCCGAGGCCCAGAGCGCCGGGGGGCGCCAGCCGCCTGCTGAGGAGGGTTGATGGTGTTACGCAAAATACTGATGGTGATGGTCGCTGTGCTGCTGGCCAACAATGCCGCCGCGGCCGCCAGGGCGTTGATTCCCGACGCCCTGATCGACGGCGTTGGCGAACAGCTGCAGACCGGGCTGGCGGTGATCGTTGACGGTGAATACATCGTCGGCGTGGTGCCCGTTGCGGACCTGCCCGCCGATGTCGAGCGCCTGCGGCTTCCGGGGCTGACCCTGATGCCCGGTCTGATCAATGGCCATGAGCATCCACTGATTTACAGCGATGACTATCAGAATGCCCATCTCGCCGCCTCCTCCGCCTACAAAGCGCTGCTGGGCCTGGCGGCACTGCAGCGCATGCTGGAGCACGGCTGGACCACGGTGCGGGTGATGGGGGATGCCGATGTGCTGTTTGCCAACCAGGATATTGCCCGCGCGGTGGCTGAGGGTGTGCACACGGCGCCCCGTATCACCGGTGCCGGTCACTACCTGTCAATTACTGGCGGCGGTGGTGACATCAACTACCTCTCCCCGGAACAGGCGATCGCCGCCGACGGCTATATAGTGGACGGCCCGATGGAGGTCAGGCGCGCCGTGCGCAGGGAGATCAAATACGGTTCTGACTGGATAAAAATCCTGGTCACGGGGGCCTTCCACTCAGTGGGGGATGACCCAAAAAATGTCGCCTTCAGCCCCGATGAGCTGGCGGAAGCGGTCGCGGAAGCAAACCGCCACAGCGTTCCGGTGGCTGCCCACGCCCACGCCAATGCCGGCATCAACCAGGCCGTGACCGCCGGGGTGCGCTCCATTGAACACGGTACCTACCTCGATGATCGGTCCATTGCGCTGATGGTCGAGCACGGGACCTTCTATGTGCCCACCATTTATGTCGGCGATTACTACGCCGGCACCGATAAGCTGCTGGCCCAGGAAAAGAACGATGACATCTACCTGAATTACCGGGATGAGTGGCTGGCGCGCATTGGCGAAGCCCACCGGGCAGGAGTCAAGATTGTTGCGGGCTCGGATCTGGGGGGCTATCACATTGACCCCCGTGCCTACGCCAGGGAGATCGCCGTGCTGACAGAGGCGGGCTTGTCACCCATGGACGCCATCAAAGCCGCCACCGCCGTCGCCGCCGAGATGCTGCAATGGCAGGATCGGGTGGGTACGGTCCAGTCAGGACGCTGGGCGGACCTGATCGCGGTGCCGGGCAACCCCCTGCAAGATCTGTCCCGGTTGGAAGACCCGAGCTTCGTCATGAAGGGCGGCGCCATTATCCGCTGGGACGGCCAGCAGGCTGATCCGCGCTGACCGGCCTGAAGGGCAGAACTCAGGTGCCGCTTGCAGGCTGTCGTCGGACCGCCAAAAAAATCACGAAGTAAATGAGCAGTGCCATGAAAGAGGCCGCGGCACAGAGCACAAACACCGCATCAAAGCCCAGGGATCGCTCCAGCAGCAGTGACGCAATAAAGGGGCCCAGCGTCTGGCCCAAACCCTGGGCTCCGGGAATAAAGGCTGCGGCACTGCCCGAGCGATCGGCCGCTGACACCCCGCCCATCTGATACACATCGATGAAGATCCAGAGGAAGTTGAACAGGGCGACGCTGAACACAAAGATGGCCGCCGAGACTTCCACAGCGAGCAGGCCCACTGCGAGCACCATCAAGACGAAGGTCACCAGTATGGGCCGGTCGTAATCGAAACGCCGCAGGGCATACATCGCGGTGAAACAGCCGACAAAGGACAGCAGCACACACCAGGAAATAACCTGCCCGGCCCAGGCACCATCGAGGCCGCCGGCCTCAGCGGCCAGCTCTATATTGGACCAGTAAGCGCCGATATTAATGTAGGCAACGACAATCGCCAGAATACCGACCCAGGCCAGTGCCGTCGGTCGTCGCTCCGCCTGCCCGGCGGCTTCGGGCTCTTCCCGGGCAGATGACGCCACAGCGGCGTCATGGGACGGCATCAAACGAACAAACGGCAGGGTCACCGCATAGGTAGCGATAAAGAAAACATAAATGCCCGTCATGGACATGTGAGGAATCAGCTGCAGTTCCAGGAACTGGGATATGGCAAAGGCCAGCAACATCCAATTGAAGGCTTCCCGGGGCTTGGAATTCGCGCCCAGGCCCGCAACCGCCACGGCCGTATACAGGCCGGCACCAAAGCCAGCAAACAGGCGCAGGCCCAGGGTGGCTTCGTAGCTGCGGAAATAAATGCACAACACATTCGCCCCGATGGCGATGGCAATACCGGCGTAAATCAGCAGTTTCCGGTCCATGGACCGAATAAGGAAACTCACCGCAACCGATCCCAGGAACAGGCCCAGCAGATCTGCCGAGGCGATGCGGTTGACCTGCACCTCGGTGAAGCCCAGTAGATCCACCCAGGCACCGTTGAGGGCGGGTAAGGCAACGAGCACGCCATAACCGACCAGGGTCATGTACAGGCTGAGTAAGAAAGGCCCTCGGCCATCAAATGGGTTGGCGGGGCGGGGCTGCTGCTGGGCTGGCTCTGTCACAAGGCATCCTTCGCGGGTCAGCGGGCTTGCCGCTGGGGGAACGGGCTGGTGGCGCCACTTTCGCACCGGGACGTGAGCAAGGCAACCTCACCCTGTGTCGGCGCTAACGAATTCTGGCACACTGCAGCCTGCACAACTGCAGGCCGGATTTCAGGAGTTCCCCCAGCCCATGGCATCGCCCAATCCAAAACGTGTTTTTGACCGCGCGGTCGAACTGGTCAAGGGTGGCGCCCGGGGCGAGGCCGAGGCCCTGTGCCGAAAAGCGCTGCAGGACAACCCGGGGGATATCAACTTCGTCGCCCTGCTCGGCTGGATCCTGGCGGAGAGCAACCAGTTGGAGGAAGCCGCGGTGCTGCTGCAGCAGGCCGTGCGCACCACCCCCGGACACGGTAAGGCCCAGGAGGATCTGGGTACGGTACTGTTGAATCTCAACCGCACCGAGGAAGCCGTGGCGCACCTGGAACGCGCCCTGCAGCTGCGGCCGCCCCGGGCGGCGCTGCTGGCCAAACTGGGGGGTGCCTACCAGAAACTGGGCCGGCTTCAGGAGGCTGATGAGGCCCTGAAACGCGCGGCTGAGCTGTCGCCGGTGCAGGCGAAACTGGAGGAAGCAACCCGCCTGTTTATGAGCGGTAAATTCCGGGAGGCGGAAAAGCTCACCCAGGCCCTGGTGCGGGAGAACCCCGACAACGTCAACGCCGCACTGCTGCTGGCACGAATTGCCATCATGGCCAACTGCTTCGAGGATGCCCGGGCCATACTTGAACGCATTACCGCAACCAAGCCGCGTTTTATACCCGCCTGGCACGACCTGGGCACGGTGCTGAAGGAACTGCACCTCTATGACGAAGCCGTATCCGTGCTGGATCAGGCGCTGGCGATGGAGCCCGACAATGCCCTGACCCATTACTATCACGGGGCGGCCCTGGCCATGGCAGCGCGTCCCCAGCAGGCCGTCGAGTCCTATCGCAAGGCGGTCACACTGGACCCAAAACTCCCCGGTGCACACCTGGGCCTGGGCCACGTCCTGAAAACCGTGGGCGACCAAGAGGGGGGCATCGAAGCCTACAGGCGCGCCATCGAACTGAGACCCAATTTCGGTGAAACCTACTACAGCCTGGCCAACCTGAAGACCTACCGCTTTGGCACGGATGAAATCGAAGACATGCGAACCCGGCTGGCCAATACCGAGCTGCCGGTGGAATGCCGGGTGCACTTCGCCTTTTCCCTGGGCAAGGCGTTCGAGGACCAGAAGGACTACGACGACGCTTTTGAACACTACGCCCTGGCCAACCAGTTGCACCGGGATACCATCGCCTACGACCCGGTCCAGACCGAGATAGCCCACGAAAAAATGCGCAACGTTTTCAGCGCGGACTATTTCGCCGAACATCGGGCGGGCCAGTGGGGCTGTGACCGGCCGGACCCCATCTTCATCGTTGGCCTGCCCCGTTCGGGTTCAACCCTGCTGGAGCAGATTCTGGCGAGCCATTCCATGGTGGATGGCACCAGTGAACTGCCCGATATTTCCATGATCGCCCAGGATCTGACCCGGCCCGATGCCGGCATAGCTTTCCCCAACTGCATGCCCGACCTGGGTCCGGAGCGGTTGCGGGCATTGGGGGAGCAGTACCTGGAGCAGACCCAGCGACACCGGGCAGGCGCGCCCCGCTTCACGGATAAAATGCCCAACAACTTCGCCTACACCGGGTTTATCAAGGCGATCCTGCCCAATGCCAAAATCATCGACGCCCGACGCCACCCCATGGACAGCTGCCTGGGCTCGTTCAAGCAGCATTTTGCCAAGGGCCAGACCTTCACCTATGACCTGTTCGAGCTGGGTGAGTTTTACCTTGAGTACGACAAGATGATGGCCCATTGGGACAAGGTGCTGCCGGGCTCGGTGCTGCGGGTCGACTATGAGAATGTCGTGGAGAACCTGGAAGACGAGGTGAAACGAATCCTGGCTTTTTGTGAGTTGCCTTTTGAAGAGGGCTGCGTGCGTTTCCATGAGACCGAACGGGCGGTGCGAACCGCCAGCTCGGAACAGGTTCGACAGCCCATCTACAAAGGTGCCGTCGCCACCTGGCAGCGCTTCGGCGCCAACCTGGACGGCCTGAGGGAGATCCTCGATCCACTGCTGCCCGAGCAGGATCGGCTGGCCAGTTGATGGTGGGACTGCCCAAATTCATTGCCACCTCGGTGGTGCGCGGCTCCGAAAAAGGCCAGAGCCACGGCGGTGTCTACCTCATCGATTTCCAGAACCAGCAGGTCGAACAGAAAATCGACTGGAACACCGGAGAAATCGATTTCACGGGACGGGGCTGGGACCGCGGACTGCGGGGCATTGAATTCACCGATCAGGAGCTTTGGATCGCCGCCAGCGACGAGCTGTTCTGCTATTCCCCTGACTTTCAATTGCAGGGCTCCTACCGGAATCCTTACCTCAGGCACTGCCACGAAATCTGTCGACGGGACAACCTGCTGTTCCTGACCTCCACGGGCTTCGACTCCCTGCTGGCCTTTAATTTGGATAAAAGGGAGTTCGTGTGGGGTTTGTACCTGTCCCGGGACGGCCAGAACTGGGTCGGCCAGCCCTTTGACCCCCTGACCCGGGGTGGTCCTCCGTTCACCAACTCCTACCACATCAACATGGTCTGGGTAGACGCCGATGGCATCTACCTCAGCGGCCTGAACACGGAAGCCCTGCTGGCGGTATCCGCCGAGTTTGAGGTCAGAACCTTCTGCAGCCTGCCCCGGGGATGCCACAACGCCCGTCCGTTCCGGGACGGTGTCCTGTTCAACGACACCGGCTCCGATGTCGTACGGTTTGTCAGCCGTTCCGGGGGCAGCACCGCCGTGTCAGTGCCGTCCTTTGATCCGGACACCCTGGAGTACCGGGGCGTTGATGACAGCAAAATCGCCCGCCAGGGCTTTGGCCGGGGACTGTGCGTGATTGATGACCAGCATATCGCGGCGGGCTCATCACCCTCCACCATCGCCATCATCGACATTGCCCAGGGTAGGCGGTTAACAGCGGTCAACCTGACCCTGGATATCCGTAATGCCGTACACGGCCTGGAGTGCTGGCCCGCTGACTGGCCCTAGGCTAGCCGCTCAATTGTTCTGAACCCGGATAGCTGGGTCCCGATAACTCACTGCCATTTGGTGGGATATCCGGGGGCCAGATCGCCCGCTGTAAAGTAATCAGACCTGCCGACAGCATGCCCCGGCATACACCAAGCTGAAAATAAAAAGGGCGCCGAAGCGCCCTTTACAGATCCGTGGCCCGTGCCCTGGGGCACGGCGCATTAGAAGTTGTGCCGGATATTGAAGCCAATGTTTCGGGGGCGGATCACGTTGCTGCTGTTGCGGCCCCAGAGTTGGTCGAAATCCGTTGAATCCTCGAAGGTAATACCCCGCTCATCGGACAGGTTGTTGAAATACAGCCGCGCGGCCCACTGGTCGCTCTCCCAACCGACGATAAAGTCAGTGACGGAGTAGTCACCCTGGGTCAGACGGGGTGATGTGAAACCGTCATTCAGTTGGTTCAGGGAATCACCGACATAGCTGTGCTGCAAACGGAAAGAGGTCTCGCCCCCCATGAGGTTGAGTCCCGAATACTGCATGTAGAGTGAGTAACTCTGATCGGCGAACAGGGGCAGCTGGGACTGGGGATTCAGCCCCGAAGCGATCTGGCCGCCCTGGGCCCGTGGCTCTTCATAAAACGCCGCAGCGTTTACAAAAGCGTCCTGAATATCAGTGAAGTTACCGCCAATTTCGAAGTTTTCACCCAGCAGGGCTTTGAGCTCCATGTCAAAGCCTTTCACCGTGGCATCACCCACGTTACCCACCACGATCTGGAACGGCACATTGCCATAGAGCGGGTCGCCGTTGCCGTCGGTAACGCTGATGGTGCCCAGGCTGTTACTGGGATCGGTCACCTCAATCTGCATGTCGTTCCACTTCATGTCGTAGTAGACAAAGTTGAACAGGACACGACCATCGGCGAACTGGGATTTGAAACCAAATTCAGTGTTCTCAAGGATGTCGGACTCGTAATCCACCGGCAGGGTCGGTCCGGACAGTGGATCACCCGCGACCACGCCACGACCCCGGTTGGTGCCCCCCACCCGGTAGCCTTCGGAGTAGACGCCGTACACCATGATGTCCTCGGTGATCTGGAACTCCAGCCCGTACTTGGGAATGAAGCCATCGTCCTTGGCATTTCTGTCCGGCAGCTGCTGGTCAACCCGGCTGTCGGGGCGCTCCACCGTATAGCTGAGGTCACGATCGACTTCATACCAGCGCCCGCCCACCAACAGGGTTAAGCGGTCTTCCCAGATTTCGTAATCCAGCTCTCCAAACACCGCCATGTCGGTGCGCTCGGTATCCTGGAACGAGTTCCACCAGAAGTCAGAGGGCGCAATACCCGGGTAGTAGTAACTCCATGCGGCAAAGGCCGGCGAGTTCCGGTAATCGTCGATGTAGGTGTAGAAGTCCCAGAACTCCTCCGAGTCCTGGTAGAAACCACCCAGAGTCCAGTTCAGGCGATCAGTAGAGCCGGACAGTCGTATTTCCTGGGTAAAGCTCTCGTTACTCTGGTCGTTGGTCAGATAACCCACAGGGTCGAGACCAAAGTCATAGGTCGCATAACCGTAGTAAATTCCGAAGGAGTAATGGAAGTACGCGGCGTAAGATTGGGTATCGTGTTGGTAAAAGAATTCCCGGTCATAGTAAGAGGTCGCTGACACCAGCTGAGCGAAGCCCAGATCCCCTTCGATCACCAGACTGGTCTGAATCCACTCGTCAGTTCGATATTCAGGTGCAAACTTGACGACTTCGAGATCACCCACGCTGGGGTCGTAGTCGTTGAAGCCGTCGGCTTCAAGATCCTGGTAGTTGGCGGAGGCCGTGATGGTCCAGTTGTCGTTCACCAGCCAGCGAATGGACGCCCTTGCACCCATCCAGTCGACGTCGTTGATATCCTCGGCGACCAAGTTGCTGTTATCCCGCTGACCGCCAAGGCCGGTACCAAAGACGTCATCGTAGACCGTGGTGCCCAGTACATTGTCGATGAAGCCAGCATCACGGGCGCTGAAGCCGGCGAAACGAATGGCCACAGAATCGCTGAGGGGAATATTGACCGTGGCATCAATGTCGTAGCCTACGCCACCGTCCTCAGTCGCCGACATACCACCGCCGATATTGGCGCTGAACGCTTCGGGGTCAGGCTTGTTGGTTATGACTCGAATGGCGCCACTCTGGGAAGAGGCTCCAAACAGTGTCGACTGGGGCCCCGCCAGCGCCTCCACCCGGGCAATATCAACCGGGTAAATATCAGGGGCCCAGGTGGTCTGGGACATGGGCTGTTCATCGAGGTATATCGCGGCCGTTGGATCAACCAGGAAGCCGCCCCCGTCACTGACACCCCGGAAAACAATCGTGTTTTGTCCGGGGGTCGTGGTCTGTACATTCAGGCCCGCGACAAAACGGGACATGTCCTCCAGGGTGGTCAGGCCCTGCCGTTGCAGGTCCTCACCCGACAGGGTCTGCACCATCATCGGGATATCCTGGGAGGATTCAGCGCGCTGGCGGGCGGTTACCACCACCTCTTCCAACTCGGCACTGAAGGTCATGCCCGGGGCTGTCGCACCGATGGCAGCGGCGACACCGGCGGCCAACGCCGATTGATTGAACCTGGGATCTGTTTTGAGTGCGTGAGAGGTCATGGTGTGGCTCCCTGTCTGTTAGCTCAACTGCGACCCTGCAGTCTTGCCTGCCGCTTTGAAACGGCTTGTGTCGTTGATCTTGATCTCGCTTTCTTCTTTGTTTCTTCTCTCTTTCGGCCGCCCGGTTTCACAGGGGCCGTTTAGTCACCCGGCTCCAGCCAGGACTGCTATGGGATGACGCGGCGGAGCGATCGGCATTCCGCGGGCGGACTCTCCATAGACGCATGCTCCATCTTGGCCTATACCGACCAAAATGCAAGCACCAATTACCGGAGCCATGAGGCTCCCAGCAGGATAGCGAAGTACGGTTTGGGCTCCAATGTCAGGAATATTGGGCAACCGCTGCGCCGGCGGCAGCTGAACGGTGGCGACATCAAATGACGTCTACAGCGCCTGCCAGGTCCGTTACGAACCACCCGGTCCCGACCGACTCAGGGTTGATCCTGCTCATCATCCTCTGGCGAGGGTTCGGTATCCCCCGCCTCTTCGCCGTCCTCGGCACCCTCGCCACCATGCTCGGCGACCAGGTCATCGCCAGCGTCTTCCTCTGCCGCCGTTTGCTCGCAGGCGCTCGCTGGCGCCACTTCAATGTCACCCGAACTGCGCCACTCGGGGACATGGTCATTGAATCCGGTGATCACCAGTTCGGCATCTCCGTCCAGGGTCACCTGTAAAGCGCGCCTGCGGATCTCCGGCTGGCCACCCCCGGCGCTGATGCCAGGAGTATCCCGGGGGCTGAACAGGAAAACGTGCACGGGTGTATCGGTGGGCAGCACTTTCGTGCTGCCTTTGCTCGAGGCGAACACGCCGCCCAAATAATCCCGGGCGCCCGGAATATCGTTGTAACCGGGACAGCCGGCACTCGCATCGAAGAATTTAAACTTGGCATTAAACGCGCCACCTTCAATGGCGATACGCAATCGAGCCTCATCCGCCTTGACCAGCAAGGGAGCAAGACAGGTTAGCAGCAAAAAAAAGCCCCATATTTTCATGAGTAAACCTCCTCTGGTACCGACATGGTCACTCGGCTCGTAGGGCCGTCAGCCGATGTAGCAGCGACGCCCAATTCCGAGCCCCAAGGATTCAGGCCCCGCAAAGCAGTTCAGGGCTTGGCTACAACTTACAGGGCAAACGCCTGCTCAATTTTGTTGATGGGGGTTTGGCCAGCATCCCAGGCCGCCACGACATCTTCTGGCATGGCCTCGTTATCGAGAACGTCTTCAATAGCCTCCACCGCCAGCATGACCTGTTTCGCCTCGGCAGTGGCGGGTCGACCTTTTTTGATATTGCTGGCCAGTGATTTACTGGCCGCCGACAGGCCCTTCAACTCCTCGCGGGCGTCCTTGACATCGCCCTTGAGCTCACTGACTTTCTTGGTGCCCTTGGATAAAACGCTGTCGAATTTCTTGGCGAAATCAGCGGCGTCATTGGCAGCATCCGCCAATTCCTTGTCCCCAATTCTGCGCACTGCAGGATTGTCACCCAGGGGGAATTCCTCTCCGTAGGCCGATGCCAGTAGTTGCAGGCTGCCCGCATACACATCCCACTCATTCACCCCCTTTACATCGGGGTTACTCAGGAAGTATTGGTGCATCACCGACGAGCGTGTCAGGACTTCGGTGGCCTCGGCGCTGGCCGAGTACTGGCCCGTAAAACGCTCATGGAGATGGTCTATGGCATCGGCCAGGTCGCTGAAATAGTTTTTCACCATCAACTCGCCGGAGGGGCCGCGCAGGACGCTGTTCTTAAATTTGGAGGGCAGCGCCTTCTCCACCGCTTTTTCCTGCTTGGCCAAGGTTTTGGCCAGCTCCTTCACCTGTTTGTCCGACATCCGGGCAATCGGGTCGGCGCTGAGGCCAGCAAAGCCGACCATGCAAACTGCCACCATTACGCAACCCAAAGTTCTCTTCAGCCATGACATGGTATGTATCTCCTTATTCATTATTGGCAGGCAATCAGCCCTTCCACCAGCCCAGACGCTAACACAGGGAAGCAACAGGGCAAGCGCCTCTTTACACCAGGGCATCGCGGGCTGTTCTCGGCATCCCAGCCAGTCTTGCCGAAGCAAGACAGCGCCCTGCCCCAGATGGCAGCGCCATTGGCCGCTTCCCAAGCCTATTGCTGGCAGCGCCAAAAGGCCTTTAGTGCATCCCGCTTGCGAGCTGCTGCCGATAGCTGTCGTAAATCTCCCTCACCGTGTTGGCAAAGGCGGCGGATCGAATGGGCTTGGTGAGGTAATGGTCACAGCCCGCACGCCGACATCGGTCAATGTCCTCCTTCAGGGCAAATGCAGTCAGGGCCACCACAGGAACGGTTCCCTGCAACTTTTTGAAGCGACCGGTGGCCTCATAGCCGTCCATCACCGGCATTTGCATATCCATCAGCACCAGATCCGGGGGTGTGCCGCTAGCCACCAGTTCTTCAAACAGCTGCAGTCCCACCATGCCATTGGCGCAGTGATCAATCCGGGCGCCGGCCTTTTTGAGCAGGGTGGCCAGCAGCAATGCAATGGGTTCACTGTCCTCACAAAACAGGATATGGAAGTCCCGCAGGGACTGTGGCGGCTCGCTGGTTACCGGCTGGGATAACGGCTTGACTGGCACAGATTTCAGAAACGGGTTGTCCACGGCGGGTGCGCGCCACACGGCGTCAGCCGGCAGTTCACAGGGAATCGATACGGTGAACTCAGACCCCTCCCCCGGTTGCGACGTGACGGCTACCTGGCCACCCAACACCTCGACAAATTCGTGGGTCAGGGCAAGACCCAGACCCGTGCCCTCAATGCCCGCCAGCCGGCGGGTATCGTGAACCCGGTTGAAGGGCACGAACAGGTTGTCGAGCTGGCTTTCCGTCATGCCCATGCCCGTATCACGGACCACAATGGCCACCCGGGCGCCATCACCATCCTGCTCAGCCGACAGCTCGACATCGATGGCGCCGTGCTCGGTGTATTTCACGGCGTTGCTGACCAGGTTGACGATGATTTCCTGCAGCTTGATCCGGTCGGTGACTACCCGTTCTGGAACCGAGCCGTGCTGCTTACAGGTCAGCTCCAGACCCTTGGCACCGGCCCGGGCACGGAGGATTTCCACAGAGCCCGTTAAGGTGGACAGCAACTCGATATCCTCCCTCTCGACCTGCAGGGTGCCGCTTTCAATCGCCGACATATCGAGAATGTTGCCGATCAGGTCCTGAAGGTAAGCCGCATTGCGCGTCAACTGGCCGCGCCAGGTCGCCTGCTGATCGCCGCTGCCGCCGCCCTCGGCCAGCAGCTCGGCGAAGCCGACAATCGCGGTCATGGGCGTGCGAATTTCGTGGCTCATATTGGCAAGGAAATTGGTTTTGGCGATCGAGGCCGCCTCCGCTGCCAGGCGCGATTCCCTCAGCTCCTCGGCCTGCAGCTCCAGCTGCAGCCTGGCCTTTTCCAGATGCTGGACCGTACCCTCCAGCCGCTCCATGGCCATGGCGGTCTCGATCCGGGTTGAAGCGAGAGATGCAATGGTAGTGAAAAGCTGAACGTCCTCATCACTGAAAAAATTGGCCTCGGCATGTTCGGAATCCAGCACGCCGATGACCCGCCCGGCATGGGTAATCGGGACCGCCAACTCCGACAGCCGGGCGTTGTCATCAAGGATATAGCGGCTGTCCTGCCGCGTGTCGGCGATGCACTGGATGTCACCGGTTTTCGCAACGTGACCGACAATGCCATCCCCCAGGGGAATGGTGATTTCGTTGTAAATCTCCCTGGCCACCGGATTTTTCGGACCGTGGGCCGCCACCTGCCTCAGGGTTACACCGTCATCGGCGAGCAGGTAGACAACACAGTCCTCAAAGCCCAGCTCTGCGATCGCGGTCTTGGCGATGTTCCAGACAATATCGTCAAGGGTGCTCAACCGGGATTGGCGCAGGGTAAATTGGTGCAGTATGTCGAGATAGCGTCTTCGGGCTATCTCGCCGGTGGGCGCCAAATCCCTGTCCGACGTATCTGTCACCGGGCCTGCCACCACGCTGTAAGTCTGGCCGCCCCGGCTGAGCTGGATGTCCCGGCCGGCCGAACCACTCGCCCGAGTCCGGAAGCAAACCGGGAGCCATAATCGGTGCCCGAATCGGTATCGGCTAAATACCGCAAGCCGGGGTCATTCATTGATGAAGTCCTCGCAGGATTGCGGCTGGCCATCGACCACGCTCTGGATGCACTCGATGATCTGGTCCCGTACCAGGTTAATCGGCGCACCGGAGTCGACGGAGGTGTAATCATCTATCGCCACGTAGGCACCGATACCGCGTCCGGCGTCGATGAAACTGATGGCGCCAAAGGCACCAGGATCATCAAACACCCCCGGGTGTTCAGTGGAGATCCACCAACCCATGCCATAGGGCACGGGGCCCGATTCAACCACCCCGCCCAGATCCACCTGCATGGTCGCTACTGCCTCCTCACTAAGCACACGGGTTGCACCGCAGTAACCGCCGTTGAGATGCACCTGCAGCAACTTTGCGTAGTCCGCCAGATTGGTGATGGCACCGCCCTCGACATTGGGATTTTGCGTCCCCAATAAGCTGTCCGGGGAGCCCTCCCATCGGGTCAGGTCCTGCCACATATTGCCGAAGGTAAACACCTCAAGATCGCAGGGCTCACCCAGATAGCGGTCCACCAACTGATTCCACTCGGCGTTGGCAGCCACCGATGCCGTCAGGCCCGCCAGTTGCCATTGGCTACCGCCATAGTCAAAAACCGTACCCGCGGGCTGGGTGTCGGGTAATTCGGTGGTAAACAGCGCTTCGCCGCAACTTTCCAGGGTGTACAGGGACAGAAAACTGAACTGACACAGGTGGTCGCCGTAATCGTCCAGGGCGCGCAGTCCCGGGATGCCCGAGGTGTTGCTCACCATTTGCCTGGGCGTGCGGTCTCCAAAGATACCCTCGTAAGGCAACACCTCTCCGATCGGCTGATCCATACTGAAGTTCACCTCCGGATCTTCAGCCGCCGCCAACAGGGTCATCACCGCGGGCACCTTGCTGGTGGAAGCCAGCATCACCACCAGATCCTCGCTGTGGTCGCCGAATGTGGCCGTATGCAGAACCTCGTCCGCGTCCACCACCACATAACTGATGCCATCAAAAATCGGACTGTTGTCGAGAAAAGCCTGGAAGGCCGCATCGACCGGGGCGAAATCCAGGCCGCCAGGGGGCGGTTGGGACGACTGTTCGCCCTGGCGAACCGACTGGACCGTGTTCAGCAAACCCATGAAACGGTTCCCTGACGCGGCAACAAAGCTGGCCGCTACCAGCAGCACGGTCGTGAGAACAAATAGAATCGCTCTTTTCATGCTCCCCCCAATATCAGGCCCCGTCTTGGGCCCAGTGTACCGATGCCGCTACGACCCGGGCAGCCCACCGATCGGAGGGCGTGTTACCCAGTGTAACGGGCCGCAACAAAAATCGGCCCGGGAGCCGCCCGGCAGCGCCTGTCAGTCCGGCGCGGCGGCCAGGTCCTCCCGCACATAGCGGGCCGCAATAACATAATGGATGCCCGACCAGACCAGTGCCAGCGGCACCAGCAGTAGTAGTGCGTAGCGCAGTGATTCGATGCCGTAGCTGGGCTGCAGCAAATCACTGACCAGACCCACGGAGGACGGGCCTGCCCCCAGGCCAATAATATTGAGAATAAAAAACAGGATCGCCGAGGACAGGGCGCGCATGCGCAGACCCACAAGGCCATGCACTGTGGCGATCGTGGCGGCGAGATAGGCATTGGACAATACCGCCGGCACGATGGCCATGGTCAGGGCGAAGTAGGGGTCAGTCGCAAAGTAATAGACGCCAAATTGAAAAGGTAATGCAATGGCGCAGGCCACCGCCGGCATCCACATATACCATCGCCCGTCCCGGCGACCCAGTCGGTCCGCCACGACCCCACAACCAAAAACGCCAATCGCCCCACCGACACCGATAATAAGTGCCAGCCAGGTGCCGAGTTCACCGGTGGGCATCTGGTAGCTGCGAATCATGTAGGAGGCAACCCAGTTGGCAACGCTGTAACCGGCAAAGGCGTTCATCGCTGCGCCCATGGCCATGTGGCGGAAGGAACGCCGGCTCCACAGCAGTGCCACCACCGACTTCATTGAGGCCCCTTCCTGTCGGACTTCCCGTTGCTCATTCAGGCCACGGACGGGTTCAGCGAGGGTGAAGCGCACCACCAGCGCCAACACAATGCCGGGTACACCAACAACCAGGAACGCGACCCGCCATCCAAAAAACTCATTCAGCCAGCCGCCAAACAGGAAACCGAACAGGATGCCGAAGCTGATCCCCGTGGAGTAAAACCCCAGCGCCCCCGCCCGGGATTCCGGGGGAAAGATATCCGAGATCATGGAATGTGACGGCGGGCTGCCGCCGGCTTCACCCACCCCGACACCGATCCGGGCCAGCAATAATTGCCAGTAGTTCTGGGCGTAGCCGCTGATCGCAGTCATAAAACTCCAGACGAACAGGGACAGGGCGACAATGTTGCGCCGGTTACTGCGATCCGCCCAGCTCGCGATGGGCAGACCCGCGGTGACATAGAACACCGCGAAGGCAAAGCCGGTGAGCAAGCCGAGCTGGGCATCACTCAACAGCAACTCGGCCTTGATGGACTCCTGCAAAATAGCCAGCAGCTGGCGATCGATAAAATTGAAGCTATAGACCACGGTCAGGATACCGAGGGCGTAATAGGCCGCTCCCTTGGACCGATAGGGGTTCGTACTGCTGTTATTGCTATCGGCCCCTGTGTCCGGGCCTTCCGCATGCGACATAGATCGTCCTGTGTACTCAGAACCCGCCCCGGTTTCCCCCTGGCATTCCAGGTTGTGAGCTGGGTCCCCAACCCCTGTCAAAGGAAACAGGGGCTGATTGTTGTATCGCCCGGTCATCGGGGACTCGACAGCAAGCAGGATGCTGGCCCAGAATCCGTCCGAAAATCGGCATTCACGCGGAGCACCATACGATGAATACCCAAGGAAACCCACCCCTGCTGACACTGGGTCCCCGGGTGCGCAAATCACCCTTTTATGACGCGACGGTGGCCGCGGGAGCCCGGGCCTTTACCAACTACAACCACATGTACATGCCCACCAGCTACGGTGATACCACTGCAGAATACTGGTCCATTGTCAGCGGCGTCAGCCTCTGGGATGTGGCGGCTGAACGGCAGGTAGAGATCAGTGGCCCCGACGCCGTGGCCTTCACACAGCTTCTGACCCCCAGGGATATTGACGGTTGCCCGGTGGGCCGTTGCCGCTACGTCATTTTCCTGGATGAGGACGCGGGCATTGTCAACGACGCGGTTCTGTACCGCCTGGAACAGGATCGCTTCTGGCTATCCCCCGGCGACGGCGACGTGCTGCTGTGGGCCAAGGCCGCCGCCGCGATGACCTCTTTCGACGTAACGGTCCATGAGCCCGACGCCTCCCCCCTGCAGCTTCAGGGGCCCCTGGCTCCTCGGGTTGCTTACGAGCTGTTTGGCGAGCTGGCACTGGAGCTGGGTTACTACCAGTGCCGGGAAGTGGAACTAAAGGGCATTCCGCTGGTGCTCAGTCGCACCGGTTGGAGCGGCGAGCTGGGCTATGAACTGATACTCCAGGACGGCCAACGGGGCAACGAGCTGTGGCAGCTGTGCATGGACGCCGGTGCTGAATTCGGCATCAAGCCCGCCTGCCCATCCCTGGCGAGGAGCGTCGAAGGGGGCCTGCTGTCCTACTGCTCCGACATCACCCTCAACGACAACCCCTTCACCATCGGCATGGCGCGACTGCTGGATATCGACAAACCCCAGGACTACATTGGCAAAGCCGCGCTGCAGCGCATTGCCAGGCAGGGCACGCCCCGCCGGCTGGTAGGGGCCAATTTCGGCGGTGCACCGATAGCACCCAACGAACACTTCCTGCCGGTAACGGTCGCCGCAGAAACCGTGGGGCACATCACCCGCTGCGTCTACTCACCCAGGCTTGAGCACAACATCGCGCTGGTCAATGTGCCAACCGAATTGAGTTCACCCGGCACAAAAATAGACCTGGAGTTCCCCGGAGACCGCCGATCCGCGGAGATCGTGGCACTGCCCTGGTTTCCCGCCGAAAAGACTATCCCGCCCTGGTAGTGCCGGCCGTCTCGGGGCGCACAGCCGTGCTGCCGGCCGGCAGTGGCAATCACCACCCAAAACGTCTGGATGCTTCGGCAACAAGAGGTGGCTGCAGAGGACCGGGCTTCTGGTAACGTAGGGCGCTGCACACACTGGGGACGCTCCAAATGATGACAGGCCTTGCAACCAGCATCTACACATCGCTACGGACCGTGCTGCTGACATCACTGTTGGCGGCAGGCGCCGGCGTCGCGACCGGTGCCGAGCGGGCAAGGGATCTGGGAATCCCCTTCGAAGGCGTACCCGGCCCGCTCAATGGCATCACCGATGTCAGTGGCGTGGAGGTGGGCCACACCACGGTGGTGTCGGGAGCAGGGCAACTGGTTCGCGGCCAGGGTCCCGTGCGCACCGGCATCACCGTTATTCATCCCAGGGGCAAAGACAGTACCGAAGGCGTGTACGGGGGCTGGTTCACCCTGAATGCCTCTGGGGAGATGACAGGGACAACCTGGGTTGAGGAGCGGGGATTGATTGACGGCCCGATCGGCATCACCAACACCCACAGCGTCGGTACCGCCAGGGATGCTTTTGTCGCCTGGATGGTCGACCGCCAGTGGCCGGCACTCTGGCATGCACCGGTGGTGGCGGAGACCTATGACGGCGCCCTCAATGACATCAACGGACAACACCTGAGCAGCGACCATGTGCGCGAGGCTCTGCTTGGGGCGCGACCGGGACCGGTGACCGAGGGCGCCGTGGGTGGCGGCACCGGAATGGTCTGCAATGGTTTCAAAGGCGGTATTGGCTCGTCGTCCCGGCGCATTACCGTCGAGGAACGTGTCTTTACCGTAGGGGTGCTGGTGCAGTGCAATTACAACTGGGGCGGGGAGGATCTGCGCCTGGGGGGTAGACAGGTGGCGGACCAGCTACCGGTAGCTGGCCATTGCTTTTCGAATCCGGACATCAAGCCCCAGCATCCCTGGTTCCCGTTCTGTGACGGCCCAGCTGCAGCCCAGGACAGCCCCGATCGGGATGGCTCCATCATTGTTGTGGTCGCCACTGACGCCCCGGCGCTACCCCACCAACTGCGTCGGGTCGCCAAGCGCCCGGCCCTGGCCCTGGGTCGGTTGGGAGCAATAAGCAACCCGGGATCCGGGGATATTTTTATTGCCTTCTCAACCGCAAACGGGGGCGCCATGGACGAAGATCGTTTTAACCGGGTTGAGCAACTCCCCAACAATGCCCTGGAGGGACTGTTCCGCGCCACCGTCCAGGCTACCGAAGAGGCCATTGTCAACGCCATGGTGGCAGCGCACACCATGACCGGTGCCGACGGACTGCGGGTACACGCCCTGCCCCACGAGGCCGTGCGCGAGCTGTTCATTGAATAGACCGGGCCGGCAGCGGCTGGGCCACATTGGACTGGGGGCAGAGCTGGCCAGGCGGCCACAGGGTAATCTGCAATAATCCGGGACCTCACCGCGACAGCATTCCCGAACAGTGGAGCGACCCGCCTGCTAGCGGTTGCTGATCCACAGTGTTTGATAGGGTTCCAGCTGCAGTGTCGCCGTCCCCTGATCCAACTCATTACCGGTAATGAGGTCGTGCCAGCTGTCGGTAACAATGAGATTCAGGGCCTGGACAGGCAGTTGCTGGGCCTGGGAACTGACGTTGTAGACGCAGAATATACTCTGGCGGCGATCGGCACTCTGGCGCCAGAAGCCGAACAGTGAATCCCCAAGCAACAGGGTGAACTGGGTTGCGTTGGGGTGAAAAGCCGGCTGTTGCTGACGCAACAAAATCAAACCCTTCAGAGCTTCAAACACCCGGTGATGGCTGGACTGCTCATCGTCGAGCACGCCGGTTAATGCCTCCAGCTGCCACTGGTGCCGGTTTATGGATCGGTTCTGGCTGGTGTGTCGCACCCGTTCCAGATCATTGCGGGTGCCGACCAGGGAATGCAGATAGAAGGCCGGTACGCCCTCAAGCCCCAGCATGATGGCGTGGGCACACAGAAAGCGTTCGACACCCCATTGGTCGGGGCCGTTGGTAGTGCCTTGCAGGGCATCAAACAACGCGATGTTGACTTCATAGGGGCGACTCTCCCCCGCCGCCGTCTGGCGCCTCGATACCAGGCCACCAAAACCCTCCAGTGTGGCAATGAGTTGGTCCAGGTCAGCGCCATCGAGCAGGCCTTCGACCGGCCTGAGGCCGATGCCGTCGTGGGAGGCGATGAAGTTGAAATAGGTGGTGCCGTCCTGGGCCGGCGGCATGCGCATCATCCAGTCCCGCAGGTATTTGCTGGTACCGGTCAACAGGCTGTGCACCAGCAGCGGTGGCAGCGAGAAGTTGTAAATGGCATGGGCTTCATTGGCGTTGCCGAAGTAGGACAGGTTCTCTGTGTTCGGCACATTGGTTTCGGTGATCACTATGGCATCGGCCTGGGCGCACTCAATGAGGGTTCGAAACAGGCGTATAAGTTCGTGGGTCTGGGGCAGATTGATACAGGGGGTGCCCGACTGTTTCCAAAGGAACGCCACGGCATCAAGGCGAAAAATGCGCACCCCCGCATCCAGCAGCTGGCGAATGATTTTGGTGATTTCCTCCGCCACGGCGGGAGTGCGGAAATCAAAATCAACCTGGTCGGCGCTGAAGGTACACCAGACCGATCGCTCCCCGGCATCCGTCTGCACGGTCTCCAGCAATGGACTGGTTCGGGGACGGACCACCTGGGCAGTATCGAAACCTTCCTCTGGCACAAAAAAATAGTCGGCGCCGGGATCAACGCCCCTGCGAAAATTTTCAAACCACCGGGAGCGGCTGGAGCAGTGATTGAGCACCAGGTCTGCCATCATCCGATAGTCCACCGCCAGGCGTGTCAGATCGGACCAGTCACCCAGGGCCTCATTGACACTGGAATAGTCGAGGACCGCAAAACCGTCATCCGAAGTCCATGGGTGAAAAGGCAGTATATGCACCCAGGAGATCGCAGACCCGACCCGCTGGTTCAAAAATCCATGCAGGACAGCCAGAGGCACCCGCCCCGGAGCTTGAATGGAATCGCCATAGGTAATCAGGGCGATGTCCCCCTCGTGCCACAAATTCCGGTGCGCAGCCGGCGGGTTCTGCTCGCCGCTTAACTCAATCGCATCCAGTAGCCGAGTTACCAAGGCGGCCCTCTGTGACTCATCAAGGGCATCGGCATACAGCGCCCGGAGGTGTTCCCCCAGGCGATGGCTCAGGGTCACAGTCAGGCTCCAGCGGCGCGCCGTGCCTGGTTCAGGCTGGAGAGACCCGGCGTATTCATAAACTCCTGATGATCCGCCTCCACCGCCTCGATCAGGTCGTCAAAGATGGTCGGCATGGCACTGACCACCCGGTTCCAGGTCGGGATAAAGGGCGCATCCATGGGGCGCTCCAGGAAGTGCCGGCCCGCCTCCATAATGTTTTCGGCGAACAGCTCAATCGCCTCCTCCTCGCCGTGGATGTCAAAGTGCAGCCCATTCATGACCGCGTCGTTGCGGTAGGCCTCGGTCAGGTCCAGGGCGAGCCGGTAGTAGGTGGCCTTGACGGTTCTGAAGGTCTCCTGGTTGAACACCGTGCCCTGAATGGCCAGCTTCCTGAAGATCGACTTGGCAATGTCGATGGACATTCTTGACAGGCCGCCCGCGGGATCATCAATGGACAGATTCTGGTGCTTGTGGTCATAGTTACCGGCGATATCTACCTGGCAAATGCGTTTGTTGTTGTTGCTGCGGTATACCTCCGACACCACCCCGATTTCCAGGCCCCAATCGCTGGGCACCCTGAGGTCACAGAGGGCATCACGCCGGAAGGCGAATTCTCCCGCCAGTATGTAGCGATAGCTGTCGAGATAGTTCAGGTAAGCAGAGTCACCCAGCACCTGCTTCAATGCCCGCACCATGGGGGTGACCAACAACCGGCAGACCCGACCATTGATCTTGTTCTCCGCGATCCGGGGATAGAAGCCCTTACAGAATTCGTAGTTGAACATGGGGTGGGCTACCGGATACAGCAGCCGGGCCAGCAGTTCCCGCTCGTAGGTGAGAATATCGCAGTCGTGCAGCGCCACCGCCTCAACCCGCGCCGTCGCCAACACGTAGCCCATGCAGTACCAGACGTTGCGGCCCTTGCCCAGCTCCTTGGGCGCGAGGCCCGCCTCGGCCAGGCGGGCATCAATGGCGCGCAGGCGCGGGCCGTCGTTCCACAGCACCCGGTGGTGTTGGGGCAGCTCGGAGAAAAAGTCCAAAGCGTGACGGTATTCGTCAGCAGTGGCGCGGTCCAGGCCGACCACGATCTGGGACAGGTAGGGAACTTTTTTCAGTTCCTTGAGGATATTGGGCAGGGCCGGGGTGGCGATCTCTGAATACAGGGACGGCAGGATGAGACCCAACGGGCGCCGCTTGGCATGCCGTGCAATTTCCTGCTCCAGACTCTCGGTCGACCGCTCACCCAGATTGTGCAGCGTAGTGATGGTACCGTTTTGATAAAAATCGGCCATGTCCGCTCTCCCTGTCAATGTCTTCAATAATTGCCGTAATACCCTCTACCCATCCAGCGGGGCCTTTGGCCGCGCTGATGTAAAGCTTCGCCACACCGCCGGGTTGAGGGGGCTCATGGGCCGGTGACCGAACCACAAGGGCGTGGTCGGCTGCTTCCAAAAGGGTCAAGTCATTCTCTGCGTCACCCGCGGCAATGCTGGTCGCGTCCGGGAACATGTGCGCGCACAGAATGCCGTGCAGCCAGGCCATGGCTTCGCCCTTGCCACCACCCGCCAGCACATGCAGAAAGCGCCCTCCCTGAAGCACCTCCATATCCAATTCGGATACCACCCTGGCGAACTCACTGCGGTCCGCCGCCGAACCCAGCCACAGCAGTGTTTCACTGTGGTGGCGGGCCCGGGCCGCCCGGGCCTGGGACTCGTTCAAGCCAGTGACCGCGCTAACCTGGCGCAACGACATATCGCACAGGGAATGGAAGCGGTTGGCCCACTCCCCTCCCAGGCCGGCCAGGGCGCCGCTGATATAGCCCCGGGATTTGCCCAACACATGGCACCAATGGTCGCCATCCGCCCCTGTCCCCGGTGGCCGGGGCAAACCCCGGCCCTCGGGTATCCACACCGCTGTACCGTTCTCGACGATAAACGGCCCCGTGAGTCCCAGGTCTTCACAGATGGGCAGCATCTCTGCCCGGGTTTTGCTGGTGCAGGGCACCACCGGAATGCCCCGGTCAGCCAATAGCATCAGCAGTTCACGGGCAGGACCCGGTTCGTAGCTCTCGTGATCCAGCAACGTGCCATCCAGGTCGGTGTAAACAACAATGTTGGTCATTGCCCGCCCTCCAGTCGCCGGTGAAACGCACCAGGTTGGTGCAAAAATACGTTGGTGGTGCAACCCCCGGGGTCACCCCCAGTACTACACGTCATGGGCACTCCTTGCCTGCAATCCCGCTTCCGGTCCTTGAAAATAGCCATATGTAACCTTCCCCCAAAGGTCGCCAATACCGCTTGGATTCAATTGGAAGGGGTAAACTGCAATAAGCGTGCCGGTATGCTGGCGCCGGGGCGAATGCTGCCATTTTGTCCGGCTCTACCTGGACAAAAATTGGGCGGATCAGGCCTGCCCGGGCACCCCATGCCGGGAAGCGACGGCCAATCCGGCCAACACCGAACGGGAACCCGTGAACGGGCGGCGACCGTGCATGACCCTCAGGTTGTCGATGACAATAACGTCCCCCGGCCGCCAGGCGTGGTCGTAAACCTCGCTATAGGCCGTGGCGACCAGTTGTTCCAGGGCAGGTCGGGGCATGGCACTACCATCCCCAAAGGACAGCATCCTGCCCGCGTCCTCTGGCCGGTGCTGCCATCCGGCGTAGGCCGCCACCAACTGATTGAAGAACACCCCCTCACCCGAGGGCGTGGCCGAAACCGCAGGCAGGGGCGGTGTGGTCACCCGGAGCTCATCATCCCCCTGCCAGAGCCACTGGTAACCCAGGCTTTGCAACTTTTTTTCCGCCAAGTCACGATCCGCCACCGCCAGGGTGTCTCGCCAGCTGCGACCCTGACCCGAACCCTCATCCGGCGCCCCGGGCATGGTGTGGGTATAGGTCACACCCAGACGACGACACCGGTCAATGAACTCTGGCAGCTGCTGCTCCAGTCGGGCCAGCAGATGATCGGACCGGCACAGGGGCGTAGCACCCCCGGTCTCAGGCGCCTTTTCACAATAAAAAAACAGGTAGCGGGGAAAGCAGGGCGTCTGGGCCATTTCATGGTGGAGAAAGATCTCCAGCTCCGGAGGAGCCTCGTTGGCGGTGAACACCCGGTCGGTTCGATTCCGACGAACCGCATTGGACAGGGATTCATCATAGGTGAAAGCCGGCAATGGCAAGGCTTCCATAACCTCATGGAACCCCTGGACGCCGTTGTCCTGAAAGCCCCGAAACAAAATGGCACCACAACCCTCGAGAACAGCCAGCAGCTTGTCTGCGCTAGCGGCTACCTGTTCCTGCAGGGAACCGGAACGGTCCGGAGCCAGCACCAGGGGGAACGAACCCTGCCCGGGACGCCCTGGCACCGAGCACTGGAAAGGCAGATCCGCGATGAGCGGCTCCGCAGTTGCGGCCGGGTCAGTCATAGATCGGGTAGAAGCAGCCAAAAGCCTGCTCACAGAACAGGCCCGGATCATTAAAGCGCCGGCCACAGTCGAGTTGGCTGATGGCCGTCATCTCGTCCTCGGTCAGGGACCAGCCAAACAGATCGATGTTTTCCCGCAGTCGCTCCGGCCGGGTTGTTTTCGGAATAATGGCGGTACCCCGCTGTAAACCCCAGCGCAGCAGCACCTGTGCGGGCGTGCGGCCAAGGCGCTGGGCTGCACTGAGCACCACCGGCGTCTCCAGCAGTGACTCACCCTGCTCCGCCATACCCAGCTCAACATAGGACAGGGCGCCAAGGGGTGAGAAAGCCGTCACCGGCAGGTCGTAGTCCCGGGCGAGGCGCAACAGCCGCTCCTGGCTCAGGAAGGGGTGTGACTCTATCTGCAGCATGGCTGGCTTCCGTTGGGCAGTTGCCATCAGGTCGTGCAGCAGACCGGAGTTGAAGTTGCAAACCCCTATCTCCCGCACCAGTCCAACTGTTACCAGCTCCTCCATGGCCTGCCAGGTTTCCGCTATGGGCACAGCATCGGGCTCCATGCGCGGGGTCTCAGCGCCGGGGTCATGGATCCACTCGGGCGGATACCGGTCAGCAAAATCCACGTACTTCAGGGCAATGGGGAAGTGCATCAAATAAAGGTCAAGGTACTCCACACCCAGATCACGGAGACTGCGCTCACAGGCGGCCCGAACGTGCTCGGGCCGGTGGTAGGTATTCCACAGTTTGGAGGTTATCCAGAGTTCCTCACGACTGACTTCACCACTGGCCAATATGCCGCGCAGCCCGTCACCCACGGCCCCTTCGTTGCCGTAATCGGCTGCGCTGTCCAGATGACGATAGCCCGCCGCCACCGCATCAGCGAGGGTCGCCGGGACCTCTGACTCGGGTATCTTCCACAACCCAAGGCCCACCGCGGGCATACGGGCCGAGCCCACCTGTATTGTCTGCTCTGATTCCACTGCATCCCTCTCCACAACAACCGTCCGCCACTTACCCGTGACTGGGCAGGGTAATGCCCTGCCCGGCACAGAATTCATCGATCAGAATCACCTCACCCGAAGTCAGGGACTGCTGGGCGGCACTCGCCACCACCAGTGACCAGAAGCCCTGCAACGCCGTGGCGGCATCGGCCTCGCCACCTTCAAGCTGGGTGACCCAGGCGAGATGCTCAAAGAACGTCGCCCCCGAATGACCGCTGCGCTCTATGGTATCCGGATAGGTGACCTCAAGTCCTCGATAGGCAGGATGGTCAGGTGTCTCTACCTTTATAAGTGCCGACGAGGGCACGCCCGGGCGAAAGCTGGCCTGCTCACTGGCAACCACCCGGCCACCGGGTCCGGTGACCACCAGTTCCTCGTACAGCTCCTGACTGAACATATTCAGCGTGAAGTTGGCCAGGATGCCGTTGTCGTAAGTGATACTGACAAAGGCGTGATCATCGATATCAGAGCACTCGCCATCCTGTTCAAAGTCGAGGAAATTGACCGCCCGCCCCCCCTGGGCATAGACCTTTGTGGGTATACCGGCCGCCATCTGATTGATCAGGTCAAAGTAGTGGCAACACTTCTCGACCAGGGTGCCGCCGGAGTAACGGTTGAATTTGTTCCATTGCCCCACCTTGTCCAGGAACGGTGGGCGGTATTCGGCCATGGCAATGGTTTTGACCGGCCCAATGACCTGCTGACTCTGCACCTCGTGAAACGCATCCACATACTGGGCTTTAAACCGATACTGCATACCCAGCTGGACCAGCCCGGGGTAATCCCGGGCAATATCCACCATGCGCCGTGCCTCTGCCAGGGAGGTCGCCATGGGCTTTTCCAGGAAAATGGGTTTGCCCGTGGCCAGCAAACCTTCGAACAGGTTCCAGTGGCTGAAATTCGGAGTGCAAACCATGTAGGCATCCGCGTGGGGGTCGGCGCAGGCAGCGTCAAGGGAGTCATAAACCAGAGGCTCGGCCACTCCGTGGGCAGCGCAGTCAGCCAGTGCCAGACGAATACTGTCAGGGCTGGCATCGTAAATGCCGCGCAGTCGGGCGCGCCCCAGTAGCGCCACCACCCGCAGGTGCTCCCTGCCCATCATACCGACGCCAATAATCACCAGCCTCGGACCCGAGCCGCCGTCACCTCTATTTTCCAAGGCGTAACGGGCCAGATCTGTGGACTGTCTTGAATAAAAGTGCGGCCTCATGTCTTTTCCACCATCCCGTCCGCCCGCCAATAACCCCGAACGAATGCCCACCAGATGCCGGCGTTGGCCAGTACCAGCAACGACAGCAGCGGCGCAAACCAGGGACCCACGCCACCGACAAGGCCTACGGGGGAAAACAACAAATAAAGCGCCACCACGCAGGACAGCAGGGAAACGGCACAGGGAATGGCATAGTGCCAGGGGCTCAGATCGAGGGTATCCCGGCGATGGAATGTCCAGGCCGCCCGTCGCGGACGCCACCACCCCAGAACCAGCATGATGCAAACTTCAATGACGAACAAAATGGCATAGAGATGAAGGAAATGCAGGGGTAACTGTTCTTTAAACAGAAACTGCAGACAGCCGTAGCTGACCACGTGGAACACGATCACCACCTTGGCCGCCACGGCGGGGACCCGGGTAGTGAACAGTCCGACCACCACAATCGCAATCACGGGTATGTTGTAAAAGCCTGTGAAAATGCGGATGACCTGCCACAACCCCTCCGACGCGTGCTGCAGCATGGGCGCCACCGCAAAGGAAAACAGGGCAATCACGACACTCGCCCGCTTGGCCACAATGACCCGCTCGGTATCGGTCAGGGTTCGCGCCGCCAGGGGTTCGTAGACATCCAGACAAAACAGGGTCGCGGCACTGTTGAGCAGGGAGTTAAAGGAACTGAACACGGCGCCCAGCAGCACCGCCAGGAAAAAACCCCAGGCATAGCTGGGCAGAACATCCCGCACCAATTGTGGGTAGGCCAGATCGATGGTTTCCAGCCGGTTACCGTACAAGTGGAAAGCGATAACTCCAGGCAACATCATCAGCATCGGCACCAACACCTTGAAGAATCCCGACAGCAGGACACCCCGCTGTCCCTCGGCCAGGTTGCGGGCCGCCAGCGTGCGCTGGATGACGTACTGGTTGGCACACCAATAAAAAAGGTTCGCGAAAATCATCCCGGTGAACAGGGTCGCGAAGGGCGTCGGGTCATCCGCCGTCCCGATGGCATTGAGCTTTTCAGTTTCGGAGGTAACCACCGTGGTTAAACCACCGAGGACACTGCCCTCACCCAGGGCATGGAATCCAAGCAGTGGCACTGCAATGCCCACAATCAGTAACCCGACGCCATTGAGGGTATCCGACACGGCGACTGCCTTCAGGCCACCAAAAACCGCATAGAGAGCACCGGTCATGCCGATCACCACCACCGTCACCGGCAGAGCCAGCTGGGGCGCCAGCCCCAGCAGACCGGGGACGTCAAACAGCTTCATCACCGCCAGGGAGCCCGAGTACAGCACGCTGGGAATGGTGACCAGGCCATACCCGAGCATGAACAGGATCACCGTCAACCGACGAACACCGTCGTCAAAGCGCTGATTCAGGAACTCGGGCAGGGTGGTAAAGGCGCCGGCCAGATACCGGGGTAAAAATACAAAGGCCATGACGACCGTGGCTACTGCCGCGGTTACCTCCCAGGCCATGCTGCTGAGATTGAACCCGTAGGCAGAACCATTGAGGCCAATCAATTGCTCAGCGGAGAGGTTGGTCAGCAGCAGCGAACCCGCAATGATAGGGGCGCCCAGTCCCCTGCCCGCGAGAAAATAGCCCTCACCCGAGGCGACCTCACCCCTGCTCTGTCGATAGGCGACCACGGCAACAAAACCCATAAAGAAGGCACAACTCAACAACGTCCATGTCAGGTCCTGGTTCATGGTTGGCGGGGCACCCGTGCCAAAGATGTCGCTACCCTACGCAGTGCGCCGGCGACAGGCAATGGTCCCAGGCGGAGCAGGATGCTCTGCGCACCGGGGCGCATCAATGACCGCGAAGGTTTACAGCAGCACAACACTGCTCTGAATACGAAGACGGCACAGTCACTGCGGCGCTGTACCGCGGGTGGGTGGGCCAAAACGCAAATCCATGTGCAAAGCCCGCAGCTTCATGTTAACAAGGGCGCTGTAAACCAAGGAGGGAATACCATGTCCGAGCAAGCACAGCGGCTGGAAGTGACGCCGCCCATGTTTCGCAACGCACCGTTCACCTTTATTTTTTACCTGCTGCTGATCCCGGTGTTTGGGCTGGGCATCATTCTGCTGTTGATCTGGTTCGTAAAGGCCAGGACCACGCGCATGGTGATTGATGGCGAAGACCTGCTTTACGAAAAAGGCGTACTGAGCAAAGAACGCGCGCAGCTGCGTACCGACAGCGTACGCACGGTGACCGTTAACCAGTCTCTGGGCCAGCGTATGTTTGGTACCGGGGATATCGACGTCTATACCGCCGGCGACGAGCCTGAGGTGAGCCTCCGGGGCATGCCCGACCCCGCTGACATACGGGAGCGGTTGCTGGGCAAGGTAGGGGGTGCCTGATGGATACCCAGTTGAAATCCAAGCTCGGGTGGACCCTGGCACTGCTGGTCATCCTCGGACTGCTTGTGATCGCAGTCACCTGGATCGTGCCGGACATGATGGCGGGGGTCAGTGCCGCACTGGATCCCGGCGTATCGATGAAGTCGGCGGCAAAATATGCCTTCGTCCTGACCCTGGTGGTGCTCGGTTTTTTCGCCGTGGTCGCGGGGGATGGCCTGCTGGGTGAAATCCAGTACATCCTGCCGGCCTTCTTCACCTTCTTCCTGTTCAACTGGTTGCTGATTGCCTGGGTGTTTTGAACAGGAGCCTGCCCTCCGCAACCTGTTCCGCCCCCGGCGCTGCTGCAACCCCGGGGTGCCTTCACGCCCTTCCACACCATCGCCGGTCACGCCCGGCCCTCCTTAAGCGCTGCGGGAGATAGCACCATGGACTACGACTATGACCCGGTACCGCTGCCAGCCCGGGCCGATTTGAGCGAAGCGGAAGCCCTGACCCAATGTATTGACTATCTGGACGTCATGAGTACGCGCCGAACGGTGCGGCATTTCTCCGACCGGCCGGTGGATCGACAGATAATAGAAACCGCCGTGCGCGCTGCCGGCACGGCTCCGTCGGGTGCCAATCACCAGCCCTGGCATTTCGCCTGCGTTGAAGACCCCGAGACCAAGCGCGCGATCCGGCAGGCGGCGGAAGCCGAGGAGCGGGCTTTCTACGGCGGCAAGGCCGGCGCAACCTGGCTGCAGGATATTGGGCCCCTGGGCACCAACGCTGAAAAACCCTTTCTGGAGACTGCCCCCTGGCTGATCGCCATTTTCGCTGAACGCTTTGGCAGTGATGGGCAGGGCAACCGGCGCAAGAACTATTACATTTCAGAATCCGTCGGCATAGCAACGGGGTTTCTGATTACCGCGCTGCACAAAGCGGGCCTGGCAACGCTGACCCACACCCCCAGTCCCATGAAGTTCCTGAATCCGATACTGGAACGCCCGGACAACGAGCGGCCTTTCATTCTGATGGTGGTCGGTTACGCCGCCGCTGACGCCCGGGTGCCCAGGGCCGCAACCCAGAAAAAGGCACTGGAGGAAATCGCCAGCTTTCATTGATTTGATGGGGCCGGGGAAGCCCACAACCATCGCCAAAGCCACAGGCAAGGGGCAATGTCTCTTCGGGACCGTTTGCCCGTCCTGGCGGAACCTCACTGGTGAGTGGCGGCGGCCTGCTAGGCAAAAGCCTCGATAAGCAACAACCCGGCGGTCAGCAACATAACGGTCCAGGTGACCAGATTGCCGATGACACCCGCGGGGTGGGGCGCCTTCGGCTGCTGTATGCCCCAGGCGTGACTCAGCCGGGCCAGCCAAAGACTGCCCAGGGCGGCGTGGATGACCACCGTGTTTGTGCCCATCAGCGCCAGCACCACCTGGCCCAGGAGAATGATGGGGACATACTCAATGT
>JAAXJC010000071.1 GCA_012270045.1 Luminiphilus sp. | reverse complement strand
CCATCGACCTCATAGCCGGCGTAGGCGGCGTTAAAAAACGGCGAGGCGATGCTCAGGTCAGCCAGGGTAAAACTGCCGAACACCCAGCTCTGCTCTGGTATATGCCCCTCCAGATGATCCAGCAGGGGGGGCAGTCGTTCTTCAATGATCTTGGTGATCAGCGCCTCATCGGGCTCCTGCTTGAAGGCCCGGGGGCGCATGAAGCGCTGAAAGAATATTCCCGCCGCCATTTCAGCCACCGCGCCGCCGCAGAGTTCTTCCAGCCAGTCCGCCCGGGCCCGATCAACGGGGGCTTTGGGGTAAAGCGCCGGTTCCGGGTAGGCGTCCTCCAGGTAACGGCAAATGACCTTGGAGTCCGACAGCGTCAGGTCGCCGTCGACCAGGGCCGGGATTTTGCCCAGGGGATTGATGGCCAGATAATCCTGGTCACCGGAGAAGGGCATTTGTTTGACGATTTCGTAGGGTACGCCCTTGATGTCCAAAGCAATGAAGACCTTGCGTACAAAGGGTGAGCCGTGCACACCGTAAACTTTAATCATGACGTCGGTTGCTCCAGGTTTATGCCGTTGATTCAACGGGCGGGTTTACGGCCCAGCCACTTATCGAGCAGCAGGGTGAAGATCAAGAGTAGCAGGCCCAGTTGCAGGCGCAGATCGGCGAGGTAGAAAACCGGTTCTACCGGGTAGGCAATGGTCTTCTCCAGCGCGGCCATCTTGACATCATGTCGCTCGCGCATGGCCGGGTGGGTGATGAGTTCCATCAACGCCCGGCGGCTGCGATAGCGCATCAACGCGGCGTCTGACCAGCTTTCAGCACCGTCGATGCCCACCACGTCGATCACGGAGAACACGGCGTTGCCAACGAAGGTGGGGTGGCAGGCGCGGGAGAGGAGCTGCGGGATCATGTGCTCCATGTACAGCCCCATCAGGGTGTCGGCATCGGCGCCCGGAGGTGCGCCGGCCACCTCCGGTGGGTTCTGGTTGGCATCAATCACGTTGACCATGAGGAATTGGTTGCCGGTGTCCTCGCGAAAAAAGGCGGTGAGGTAGGGCACGCGTTCGGGGTCGTAACCCAGATCCACCATGGTGGTCTCGAAGGTGGCGATTTCGTCCTCGGTCAATGGTCCGCCAAAATCGGTGTACCAGATAAAGAACAGGCCATACACCAGTAGCGGTATTAACCAGCGTTTTTGGGGTCGACGCATAGGGATTACCTTTTTATTCTCTTTTACAGCGCGGGTTCATGCCGACACCTTGTGACCTGTTTGTCTGACTGCCCACCGGTACCGTACTGTGCTGGAAAGCACTATGGCACAGGCATGGGGGGAAGCCCAAATATTGACATAAATAATGCCAATTACTATCGTGCCTGACCAGATCGCCACACAGACCGAGGCCGGGAGGGGAACATGTCTGAACGAAAGCCGGTGCAACTCGTGGGTGGTACCGCATCGCCCTACACCCAGAAAATGCTCGCCCTGCTGCGCTACCGCCGCATCCCCTACGCCATCAGTTGGGGGCAGCCCGAGGACGCCTGTGCCGCTCGGGGGGTCACGCCGCCCAAGCCCGCCTTCATGCCGACTTTTTTCTTCGAAGGGCCCGACGGTCTGACAGCAGAGTGCGATTCAACACCGATTATCCGACGCCTGGAGGCCACGCACGAGGGGCGGTCCGTGCTGCCCTCGGACCCGGCACTGGCTTTTATCGATTACCTGATCGAGGATTTTGCCGACGAGTGGTGCACCAAGTACATGTTTCATTACCGCTGGCATTTCGAGCAGGACGCTGACAACGCGGGGACACTGTTGCCCTACGGTTTCGATGTCAGCATGGAATCGGCTGCCCACCAACAGTTCAAACAGTACATTACCGACCGCCAGGTGGGGCGGCTGTACGTGGTGGGCTCCAATGACACCACGGCGCCCATCATCGATGCCAGCTTCCGTCGCTTCCTGGCGGCCATGGAGGGCCACCTGTCCAGCCAGAACTATATGTTGGGTGGGCGTCCCGGTGCCGGAGATTTTGGCCTGTACGGCCAGCTCACCCAGTTGGTGGGGTTCGACCCCACGTCCCGGGCGATTGCCCATGACATCTCATTGCGAACCGTTGCCTGGGTGGACCGGATGGCCGACCTCAGCGGTCTGGAGCCCGCCGCCGCGGATTGGGTAGTGCTTGAGGAGCAGCCGGCCAGTCTGGGCGAGATTTTGAAGGAGCTGGGCCGGGTGTATGTGCAGGCCCAATTGGCCAACGCAGCGGCCGCCCAGTCGGGGGAAAAGACCTGGACCTGCGAGATTGATGGTGCTCGATGGGAGCAGAGAACCTTTCCCTACCAGGCGAAGTGCCTGGCTTGGACCCGGGAGGCCTACGCCGCGCTCTCGGACACCGATCGCGCGCGGGTCGACAGCATTCTGGCAGGCACGGGTATCGAGGCCATGCTCTCCCCCAATCCCTGAACGCCGGATACTGAACACCCCACCCTGAAGACCAGCCCCAGAAGATCGACACGACAAGGAAGGACCTATGACCGCCCAACCCCTCAACAATCGCATTACCGACATATTGGGTACGGATTACCCGATTATCCAGGCTCCCATGGGCTGGATAGCCCGGGCGCAACTGGCGTCGGCGGTCAGCAATGCCGGGGGTATGGGGATCATTGAGACCGCTTCGGGTGAATTCGATGCCATCAAGGAAGAGGTTGCCAAAATGCGGGACCTCACCGATAAGCCGTTCGGCATGAACGTGGCCCTGTCCTACGTCAAGGGGTCCAATATTATTGATTTTGTCATCGAGCAGGGCATCAAGTTTGTCACCACCTCCTCGGGCAGTCCGGCGGTGTGCACCGAAGCCTTCCAGGCTGCGGGCATCAAGGTGTTTCACGTGGTGCCGACCCTGGATATGGCTCTGAAGGCCCTTGACTGCGGTGTCGATGGTCTGGTGGTCGAGGGCGGGGAGGGGGGTGGTTTTAAAAACCCCAATCCCGTGTCCAGTATGGTGCTGCTGCCCCTGGTGCGCTCCCGCACCGATGTGCCCATTATCGCTGCAGGCGGTATGTGCGATGGTCTGTCCATGGCCGGCGCCTTCGCCATGGGCGCCGAGGGGCTGCAAATGGGCACGCGCATGCTGAGTTGCGCCGAGTCTCCGGTACACAGCAACTGGAAACAGGCGGTGGTCGACGCCAGAGAAACGGATACGGTGTTCCTGAACCAGCAGTCCCGGCCCGCGCTGCGTGCCCTGCGCACCGAACGCACGGCTGAGCTTTTGCCCCTGGGTGCATTCAACGCCATGGAACATTTCGCCGGGGTCAGGGAGCTGTACTTCGGGGGCGATATGGAGGCCGCCATCCCGCTGTCGGGACAGGTCGTGGGACGCATTGACGAGGTCAAATCCGCCCATGACATCCTGCAGGAGACGGTGTCCGGGTTTTACCGGGAACTGCAGCGGCTGCAGGGGCAGTACGGTCGCTGAGTCCGACCCCATGCCGATCCGCGGGCACATCGCCGGTGAATCGCCCTTGGTCCTGTACGGGTCCAGCATTTCCTATTTCACCGGCAAGCTCGAAAACTACTTTCGCCTGCGCGGCATTCCCTACCAATTCCGGTCCATGCAGTTCCCCGCCATGAAACACACCCTGGAGCAGGAAGTGGGGCTGATGCAGATGCCCGCCCTGCAGCTGGCCGATGGGCGGTGGTTGACGGATACCACCCCCATAATTGACTGGTTTGAGGGGCAGGTGCAGGGCAAGCCCCTGGTGCCCGATGATCCGGTATTGGCCTATGTCTGCCAGTTGCTGGAGGACTGGGCGGACGAGTGGTGGTGGCGCCCGGCCATGCACTATCGCTGGCACTACCCGGAAGGTGCGCGCTTCGCGTCGCGACACCTGGCGTTGGAGTTGACCGGCAGTATCAAGCTGCCCCTGTGGTTGAAGAGCCAGTATTTCAAGTTCCGCCAGCGGCGGGGTTACACCACCGGCGACGGCCTGACTCCCGGCAATATTCCCGCGGTGGAGGCCCAGGTACAGCGACTGTTCGGACAGTTACAGGGTATTTTCAGTGCGCGCCCGTTCCTGCTCGGCGATCGTCCCTCCCTGGCTGACGTCGGTCTGTCGGGGCCGTTCTGCCGGCACTTTGCCCTGGACCCGGTGCCACACCGGATGCTGCAGCAAAGGGCACCTGCGATTCTCGACTGGCTGGATCGGCTGTGGCACACCCGGCTTGATGAGCTGCAGGGTGAGTTTTGCGAGTCGCTGCCCGCAGACCTTGAACCCCTGCTCGAGGACATCGGGTCCGGCTACCTGCCCTACCTCAACGCCAATGCCGAAGCCGTGCGCCGGGGAGAGCGCCGCTTTGATGCGGATATCGATGGTGTGTTTTATCGAGGGGCTCGCTATTCTCGTTATCGCGTGTGGTGCCTGGAGCAACTGCGCGCCCGATTTTTAGGCGTTGATCAAGGAGCCCAGCAGGCGATTCGCTCCCTGCTGGAGGCCCGGGGCTGCTGGCAGCCGCTGTGGCAGCTTCGGGACCTGCCGCTGCTCGACAAACAGGAAGCCGGGCTTCCGTTCCGGGGCTGTAGCAAAATGATTGCCGTCAACGAAAACTGATTTCAGGACACAACTTTCAGGACACAACAGGTTGGAACAGGTCTATGGGATTTGAGGTGAGTGACAGGGTCGAGGCCCTGAATGAGCAACTGAAGGCTTTTATGGCCGAGCACATTTATCCCCGTGAGCGGGATTGGCACGAGTGGTGTCATGAGCCCGAGAACCTTTGGCAGGTGCCCGATTGGTATGACGGTATCCGGGACAAGGCCCGGGAGCAGGGGCTGTGGAACCTGTTCCTGCCCCACGAGTACGCGCCCTGGAGCCCGGGCCTGAGCAATGTGGAAATCGCGCCCCTGTTTGAGACCATGTCCAAGGTCATGTGGGCCCAAGGTGTTTTCAACTGCAATGCACCGGACCGGGGCAACATGGAAGTACTGGCTAAATACGGCACCGAGGCCCAGCAGAAGCAGTGGCTGGAACCCCTGCTGGAGGGAAAAATCCGCAGTGCCTATGCCATGACCGAACCCCAGGTGGCGTCTTCCGATGCCACCAACATGGAATTGGAAATTCGACGTGACGGGGATGAATACGTCCTCAATGGCCGCAAGTGGTGGACCACCGGCGCGGTGGGGCCGCGCTGCAAGATCATGCTGGTCATGGGTAAGTCGAATCCGGAGAACGATCGCCATCGCCAGCATTCCACCATCCTGGTACCCCGGGACACCCCGGGGGTGGAGTTGGTGAGAACCCTGCGCGCCTTCGACAGCCTGCATTCGCCGGGCGGCGAAGCGGAACTGCTGTTCAACAACGTGCGGGTGCCGGTTACCAACATGATCAAGGGCGAGGGCTGCGGGTTCGAGATTGCCCAGGGCCGCCTGGGCCCCGGTCGTTTCCAGTACGCCATGGGTTTTGTCGGTATGGCCCAGCGCTGCCTTGAACTGATGTGCGCCAGGGCCAAGGAGCGGGTGGCTTTCGGTGAGCCCCTGATCAAGAAAACCTCGGCCCAGCATGAGATCGCGCGCAGCCGCTGTGACATCGAGCAGTGTCGACTGTTGACACTGCAGGCCGCTGAAGTCATGGACAGGGAGGGCCTGGACGGCGCCCGGCCCTACATTTCCATGATCAAGATTGTGGCGCCCAAAATGGCACAGGAGGTGGCGGATCGCGCCATGCAGATTTTCGGCGGCATGGGTGTTGGACAGGACAGCATGATCCCCGAGGTGTTTACCGTCGGCCGTTTCTGCCGCATCGCGGACGGACCGGATGAAGTGCATATGTCCCAGCTCGGTAAACTCACCGCCCGCCAGTTGGCCCCCTGACAGGAGCGCATGACGATGAAATTATTGATTGGGTTTGCCCTGTTGCTGATCGCCCCGGGACTGTACGCGGAGGCGATTGACGGCTTCTGGCAACACGAGGAGGAGCCGGTGTGGATAGAGATCAGTGCCGGGGGTGGGCAGGTGGTGCGCAATGACAATCGACCCGAGGCGGTGGGCTTCGAAATGTTGCGGGACCTTCGCCCCATCGAGGGTGATGACAGCCAGTGGTCGGGGGAGGTCTATGCGGCCCGACTGGGGGAATATAAAGACGCCACCCTGACCCTGGAGGGGGATGATCTGCTGCGCTTTAAGGTTAAGGTAGGCTTTATGAGTCGCACCGTGCTCTGGCGTCGCGTGGCATCAATGCCCGCTGAATAATAAGAACGACGGTCTGAACAGCAAGACGGACAGACCCCGGGGGAAAACATGGGTGGTTTGGTAAGCAACATCAAAGAAGTGCTCAGGGTGCTGGGTGAGGCGCGCCAGATCCTGCCGGCACTGAATTTCAAAATGCCGGGACACGAAGAGGCCATATCCCTGGCCAGCGTCTTTGAAGACACCGTGGCCGAGCACGCCGATCGGCCCCTGCTGCTGTTTGAGGGTCGGGAGTGGACTTACAGCGAGTTCAACGGGGCGGTCAACCAACTCGCCCGGGTATTGCAGGCCCAGGGGGTCGCTAGGGGCGACAGTGTTGCGCTGTTTATGGAGAACAGAGCCGAATTTATCCTGAGCCTGATGGCGGTGTTGAAACTGGGGGCGGGTTGCGCCCTGATCAACAACAGCCTGTCCGGGGCCGGGCTGGTGCACTGTGTTCAGGCTACCGGTGCCAGGCACTTCATCCTGGGTGATGAGCGTCGCGAGGTCGTGGCCGCCAGTCGGCAGGCCCTGGGACTGGAAAACGAGGGCGCTTATCTCTGGTTCGCCGACGGCTCCGGGGCCGATTGTCCGGACTGGTGTGTTGACGCCGGGGACGGCATGGACCAGCAGGACAGCGACAACCTGCCCATCACCCGGGACATAACCGCCGGGGAGACCGCGTTTTACATCTTTACTTCGGGCACCACCGGCCTACCCAAGGCCGCCATCATGCTGCATCGGAAGGCCCTTGCGGCCAGCACCGTGCTCGGTCGCCTGGGATTCAGGGTCAAGCCCGAGGATCGGCTTTACCTGTGCCTGCCCATTTATCACATTACCGGTCTGGGTCCCGGCCTGCTCGCCTTCATGTTATCCGGGGGGTCGGTGTTCTTGCGCCGGCAGTTCTCCGCTTCCAACTTCTGGGCAGAGGTCCAGCAATACCGAACCAACAGTTTCATTTATGTGGGAGAGATTTGCCGCTACCTGAACCAGCAGCCCATGCGTCCGGAAGAGCAGCACAACCCGCTGGAAAAAATGCTGGGTAATGGCCTGCGCCCCGACGTCTGGGATGCTTTTAAATCCCGTTTCGGAGTCGAGAGAATCTGCGAAATTTACGGCAGCAGCGAGGGCAATGTGTCCTTCGCCAATCTGTTCAACAAGGACAAGACCATCGGGGCTACCTTCGCCAAGGTCGCCCTGGTTCGCTACGACCAGGAAAATGATGAAATCCTGCGGGATGCCTCGGGGCGCTGCATGGAGGTAACCCCCGGTGAACCGGGCCTGCTGCTGGGGGAGATCACCCGGGATTATGCCTTTGATGGCTACACGAATCGGGATGCGACGGCGAAGAAAATAGTGGCCGACGTGCTCAAGCACGGGGACCAGTGGTTTAACACCGGTGACCTGGTCAGGGAGGTGGACGTGGGTTTTGCCCTGGGTTTACGCCACTTCCAGTTCGTCGACCGGACCGGCGACACCTTCCGCTGGCGGGCGGAAAACGTATCGACCAACGAGGTCGCCGAAGTCCTGAACCAGCATCCCCAGATCAATATCGCCAATGTCTACGGTGTGGAGATTGAGGGCGCTGAGGGCCGGGCGGGCATGGCGGCCCTTGCGGTGGAGGCCCCGGACGAGTTTGACCTGGAGGCGTTTACCCGGCTGGTGGACGCCGAGTTACCCGCTTACGCCCGTCCGGTATTCATCCGCTTGCAGCAGAACCTGGAGACCACGGGGACGTTCAAGTTGGTCAAGACCCAGTTGCGGGAGCAGTCCTATCACCCGGATCAAGTCGAGGGGGATATCGTGTTCGTGCGACCGGCCAACGGTAGTGCCTATCAACGGCTGGATGAATCCATTTATGAGCGCCTGTGCCAGGGCACGGCGGGTTACTGATACACGTTACCAACACAAGAGGAGAGCAGCACATGGCGGTGGGATTGATTGCCACATTGAAAGTTCAGGAAGGCCAGAACGCAGCCTTTGAAGAGGCGTTCCTGGCATTGGCCGAGCAGGTCAGGGCCAACGAGCCCGGCAACCTGCTGTACGCGCTGCACCGCAGCACCACCGATGCCCAGACCTACAAGGTGATGGAACAGTACG
Organism: Luminiphilus sp.; assembly: GCA_012270045.1. GTDB lineage: Bacteria > Pseudomonadota > Gammaproteobacteria > Pseudomonadales > Halieaceae > Luminiphilus. Next base: position 10,601 of record JAAXJC010000071.1, on the reverse strand, counting down.
TGGATGCCGCGGCCGTCGATGCCCATCGGCAGGCGCCCCATTTTGCCGCGGCGCTGCAGCAGGTGGGGTCATTGCTGGCCGGGCCGCCCGAGGTGGAGCAGCTTGAGGTGGTGTCCTAGCCTGGGATGACGAAGGGCAAAAACACACGGTATGCAGACCGGAGATTGAGTTATGGGTGTCGATGAAGCCGCCGCCGTTGATGGGCGTAAACAGCGCAGCGAGCGCAGCCGCCTCGCGATCATTGAGGCCGGGCTGTCCCTGATGAAAGAGGGGGTGTTGATCCCGACCGCCCAGCAGATCGTGGATCGGGCTGGCGTCGGCATACGGTCGCTGTTCCGACATTTCAGTGACATGGACTCGTTCTTCGCCGCGGTGGATGAGTATGAACGGTCGACCTATGAGTCCTACTTCACTCCGGTGGATAGCAGTGGGTCGCTGGAAGAACGGATTCCCCGCATGGTTGAGGTGTTTTCCGGGGGCTACGAGTTGGTATCGGATATGGTGCTGTCCACCCTGGCCCAGCGCTGGCACTCCGAGGTGTTGCGGCAGAACTACGCCCGCAACCAGCGCCATCTGGCGAAAAAAATCGAGCAATGGCTGCCCGAGACCAAGGGCTTAAACCGGCAGGAACGGCACGCCCTTGAGGCGATCATGTCCTTTGAATTCTGGCATCGCCTGCGCGAGCACCAGGGTCTGGGCGTTCGGGCCGGCCGCAACCTGATCAACAACCTGGTATCGGGCTTCTTCTCCTGATGCCACATCCTGGGATGTACCAATGACCGAGCAGTTTGAAGATCAGGGCGGTTTTGCCACCTCTGACCCCAGTCCGCTGATGCGCTGGTTGACCTCCCGGGTCATGACCCGCCTGTTCAAGCCTGAACGAATTGAAAAACGCCGGGTCGCTGCGGAGCGCCAGCGGCGTAAGGAGGGCTCGCCGCATCGGGTGGAATATTTTCACCAGATCGACGACGGCTACAGCCACCTCGCCGCCCAGAAACTGGCGGCACTGGGCGCACGTTATGACGTTGAACTCCAGTGCCATCTGGTAAACGGCCCCAGGGGCAAAAACGTGGCTGAGCCGGAACTGCTGGATCGACTGTCCCGTTATGACGCCCATCAGATTGCCCCCGCTTATGGCCTTGAGTTTCCAGCCGAGGTTGATGCCCCTGCGGCTGACCTGCAGCAACAGGCCAGGGCGATACTGGCCGGCCAGTCTCCGACTGCCCGGGTTGCTTTGGTGGCACCGGTCAGTCATGCGGTCTGGCAGGGCGACGGGCAGGCCCTTGCAGCCCTGGCTGCAGAGCACGGTTGCGCCTCGGATGCGGACACCGCGGCTGCCCTTGCGGCCGGTGACGAGAGGAGGGCGGCGCTGAAACACTATTCCGGTGCCATGTTCTACTGCGCCGGCGAGTGGTACTGGGGGGTGGATCGCCTCTACCATCTGGAGCAGCGACTGGCGGGGCTGGCCCTTGACCGGCGGGCGGGTGAGCCGCTGCTGGCACCCCGACAGGAACCCGACTGGGGCGATGTCCGCGACAACGGCTCTCTGACCCTGGAACTCTATGCCTCACTGCGCAGTCCCTATACCGCCGTTATCTTCGATCGGGCGGTAAAGCTGGCCCAGGATGCCGGGGTCAACCTGCAACTGCGACCGGTGCTGCCCATGGTCATGCGGGGCGTTCCCGCGACCCGGGAGAAGGGCATGTATATCTTCATGGACGCCGCTCGGGAGGCCCGAGCCGCTGGCGTTCCCTACGGTAATTTCTATGACCCGATCGGGGATCCTGCCCGACGCTGCTACTCCCTATACCCCTGGGCCGCCGAACAGGGCAGGTCAGTCGAGTTGGTCAGCAGTTTTCTGCGGCACGCCTTCGCCCTGGGCATCAATACCCGAACCGATGCGGGTTTGAAAAAAGTGGTGGAAGCGGCGGGTCTCGATTGGGGCGACGCCCGGGCGCACCTGGGCAGTGACGGTTGGCAACAGCAGTTGGAGGCCAATCGTCTCGCCATGTACGACAGCGGGTTATGGGGCGTGCCCAGTTTCCGATTGCTGGACGCCAACGGAGAACCGGTGGTGTCCCTTTGGGGGCAGGATCGGCTGTGGGTGGTAGCTCGGGAGATCAGGCGCCTGCTAGCAGGCTAGCGAACCCCGCGCTCATCACCAGGGCGCATTCCCCACGGGATCTTTCAGCAGGCGCCGGGCCACGGTCATGCGATGGACCTCATCGGGGCCATCGTAAATGCGGGCGTAGCGGGCCTCCCGGTACATCAGTGCCAGGGGCGTGTCTTCAGTCACGCCCAATGCCCCGTGTACCTGGATGGCTCGATCGATGACGTTGTGCAGCATGCGCGCGCCCCAGAACTTGATCAGGGCAATTTGCACCCGGGCCTCATCCCCGGCGTCGATGGCCTGGGCGGCGTCCAGGGTCATCAGCCGCGCCGCCTGAATCTCGGCCGCCGACTCGGCAATGTAGCGTTGAATCTCGCCTTTTTCTCCTAGCAGGGAGCCGTGGGCGTAGCGCCTGTTGGCGTAGTCGCACATCAGTTCGAAGGCGCGCTGGGCCTGGCCCAGCCAGCGCATGCAATGGAAAATCCGGCCGGGACCCAGACGCTTCTGGGCGATCAAAAAACCTTTGCCACGTTCACCGAGGAGGTTCTCTGCCGGTACCCGCACGTCCTTCAGGCTGATTTCACAGTGGCTGCCAAGGGTGTCCCCCATGGTGCGCACCACCCGATCGATGGTGTAGCCCGGGGTGCCGGTGGGCACAATGATCGCTGAGAATTTGCCGTGACGCTGGGCGTCGGGCTCGGTCTCACAGAACATGGTGGTGAAGGCCGCCGAATTGGCCCCGGTGGTAAACCACTTGTGGCCGTTGATGACCCAGCTGTCGCCTTCCAGCACGGCGGTGGTCTGCATCAGGGTGGGATCGGAGCCCGCCACTTCGGGTTCGGTGAGACCCACCGAGGGATAGATATCTCCGGCCACCAGCGGGTCCAGCCAGGCGGCTTTCTGCTCGGCGGTGCCGTAGCGGTGCAGCATGATGGAGTCCTGCATGGACACGGAGCCCACGGCCATCTGTCCAAAGTGGGACCGACCGATGATTTCATTCAGGTAAGCAAAGTCCATCAGGGACAGGCCGCCGCCACCCAGTTCTTCGGGGTGGCCAAGGGCCCACAGTCCCGCCGATTTCGCATCAGTTTTCAGGGCCGCCATGGCGTCGCGGGCCGCATCGCCCCCCGCCAGCAGGGTGGTTTCCTCGGGGATCACCCGGTCGTTGATGAACCCCCGCATGCGGAGTTTGAGGTCCGCAATGTCTGCGGCGTTACTGACGTTCTGATTCATGGCTCTTATCCCTGGTGGGCCGACGGTGGTCAATGCGCTGGCCAGCTCGGAGAGTGTATCCAAGAAGCCGGTGCTTGGCAGGGCATGCACTGTCCTTCGGACGCGTCGGAATCGTGCACCGTGGTTTCAAGGGAACCGGGTGTTCAGCCCCGGGCCCAGCGGTACAGGGGCACGCCCAGCAGCAATGCCACCGCCACTGCCAGCACCTGGTTGGGAAAGGCCAGGGCCGAATACAGCACGGTCCAGCCGGTGACCCCCAAAAATACCAGTGCCGGCCAGGGATACAGGGGCATGGTAAAGCGGCCCGTTTCGACGGCGCCCCGGTCGCGACGGCGACTGATGAACAGTGCCGCCACGGTTATCAGGGTGTTCACTGCCATCAACAGCCCGGCGACGATCAGTATCTGTTCAAAGGTCGCTGACCAGAGAAAAACCAGCGCCAGGCCCCCCAGTACCGAAATGGCGGGGGCGGGCAGGCCATCGCTGTTGCGCCGGCCCAGCAGGGAGAAGCGCGGGTAATCCTCGCCCAGGCGTTGCAGCGCCCGGGGTCCCGCCAGAATCATGGCGCTGACGGTGGAGATCAGGATGCCCGCCAGGATCAGGGACACCACCACGGCGCCGGTACTGCCCAGGATGTGGTCCGCCACAATGTAGGCAATCTCGACCTCACCCCGTAACTCGTCAACGGGTGCGGCGGCCAGGAATACCCCGTTCAGGGCGACGTAAAGCAGGGCGACCAGCCCACAGCCCCCGGCCAGCACCCAGGGCAGATGTCGGGCGGGATTATCCAGTTCCCCCAAAATATAGGTGGCGGCATTCCAGCCGGAATAGGCATAGGTGACGTAAATGAGCGCGATGGCGGCTTCGCTGGTGAGGGCCTCGCTCCAGGGAATGGGCTGGCCGGTGAACAACTGCTGGCTGTAGGCGGGCGTGTTGACCAGTGCGAGGACAATGAACAGGGCGATTAACGCGAGTTTCAATGCGGTCAGCCAGACCTGGCCCGAGGCGCTGTCCCGGCGCGTGCGGGCATGCAGCAGCACCAGCAGGGCGATCAGACCTGTGGCGGTGACGCGGGGTTCCAGGGGCAGGCCACCGGCCTTCAGGTAATTGCCGAAGGTCAGCGCCGCCAGGGCAACCGGTGCGGCGAAGCCCACTGTCGCTGATACCAGACCCGAGACAAAGCCGGCATAGGGGTGCACCAGCACGCTCAGAAAGTGATACTCGCCCCCGGATTCCGGGTGGCGCACACCCAACTCGGCGTAGCAGAGTGCACCGCACAGGGCACACAGGCCGCCGACAGCCCACAACAGCAGGATCAGCCGGGTGTCCGACAGTGACAGCAGTTGGAACCCCAGGCTGGTAAACACCCCCGTGCCGACCATATTGGCCACAACAATCGCAAAGGCCACCCGGGGGGCATAGGACTTCATGGTTTGGCTGAGCCTTGTAGTCGTGCCGCTGGGGTGGTCATCGCCTGTCATCCTGTCTTGTGCTGGTCATGGCTTCAGAGGGCCAGTCGGGCCAGCACCTGTCGCCCGTCAGTGCCCGGGGGCTGGCCTGGCTGAGCAGCCCCATCTGCCGCAGACGCGCCCCCCCGGGCTGGTGTCGGAAAAACGGGGTTGTTATGGTCGGCGGTCATGCGCATCGCCATTCTCTACAATCGTGATATCCACAGCAATGAGGCCCTGAACCATTTGATACCCGGCCTCGCCGGGCATGATCTGGGATTGTTTTTTTCCCGCGGCGTGGGTGCCAACACCCAGCGGGATCAGCGCCTGATGCGCCTGGGGTTTGTCGAGCAAACCCTGTTCAATGATCTGGTATTCCCTTTGGTTGAGCAGCGCCAGACGGTAGGGCGACGACTGACCTTCGCCCAGTTGGCGCATAGGGCAGGGTGCGCTGAGACAGCCATCGCCGACATCAATTCAGACGCCGACCGCGGGCTGTTGGCTGCCTTTCAGCCGGATGTGCTGGTCAGTATTCGTTTCGGACAGATTTTGCAGCCGCCGGTATTGGCCCTCTCCCCCCATGGCACCCTGAACCTGCACAGCGGACGGCTGCCCCAGTACCGTGGCGTGATGGCCACGTTCTGGTCGCTGCTGGACGGGGCCGATCAGTTGGGCATGACCCTGCACTGGATTGACAGCGAGGGTATCGATGTGGGGCCGACCATTGCCACCACAGCCCAGGCGCTTCAATCCGGCGCATCCTACTTCAAGCAAACCCAGGGCCTGTATCGGGCGGGTGTCGCCGCTTTGCTGAGCGCGATTGCGACCATTGTCAGGGGACAATTGCCCGAGAGCCAGTTGCCAACAGGGGAGGGGCGTTACTTCACATTCCCCGACGCCGATGCCCTGGACCGCTTCGAAAGCAACGGACACCGGTTGTTCAGTGATACCGATCTGCAGGACCTGATGGCTGAGTTCCTGTTTCCCGAACCGGATTCTGACGCCCCGAAGCAAGCTTGATGTCGCAGCTATGGGGGAGGGTCGGGTGAATTGAGGCCCCCAGACATGCCTTATGTCGCACCCGTGGGGTGAAGTGTTGGGGGGTGACGCCCCGCGACAAGCCGGATACCGCCTGAATCGAGGGTTGGGATGGCGTCAGGGCAAGTTCAGGCTGGGGGGTCCGGATTACTCCGGGGCAGGCGTGCCGTTGCGAGCTGGGGTCAGGCAGCGGCCCTGGGTACTGCCTGAGAGTCCGGACCCATTGACCCTATCACGGGCCCGACGCCTCGGCCTGCCCGTTTTGGGCTGCTTGCTGAAAGACCACCTCGCCACCGACCACAACGGAACGGACTTCTGTAGCGAGCAGGGTGTTCTCGGGAGCGGTCAGTATGTCCTGGGACAGGATGGTCAGGTCGGCATATTTACCCACGGTCACTGAGCCCTTGTGCGCCTCTTCAAACCCGGCGATGGCCCCGGCCATGGTCATGGCATACAGCGCCTCCTGTCGCGCCATTTTCTGGCCGGATTCATAGCCCTCCGGGGGCAGCCCCGACAGCTGTTTTCGGGTGACGGCGGCGTAGAAATTGGCCAGCGGATTCACCGGCTCTACCGGGGCGTCGGTCCCGGAGGCTACCGTGACACCCAGGTCCAGTAACTTGCGCCACATATAGGCCCCTTCCTCAATTCGAGCCGGGCCCAAACGGTCGATGGCCCAGGGTCGGTCGGAACTGAGGTGGATGGGCTGCATGGAAGCAATGACGCCCAACTCCGCGAACAGGGCCGGGTCGGTTGCCGTCAGGTGCTGGGCGTGTTCAATGCGGAAGCGATGGTCGGGGCTGTTCTCAAGGGTCTCTGAAAATACCTGCAGCACCTCCGAGTTGGCCCGGTCGCCGATGGCGTGGACATTCACCTGCCAGTTATCACCCCGGGTGCGGTCAATCAGAGCCGTGAGATCGGCCATGGTGTAGGTGGAGACGCCCCGGGTATCCGGCGCGTCGCTGTAGGGTTGGTGCAGCCAGGCGGTTCTTCATCCCTGGGCGCCGTCAGACACGATTTTTATGGAGCGCACGGTCAGTCTCGTGTCGTCGGTGGCCAGCAGGTGTCCCCGGGCCAGCCATTCATCCAGGGCGGCGGTATCGGTGCCATCCACCATGGAATACAGGCGCAGTTTGAGATCACCCTGTTCCGCGGCCAGTCGCTGTGCCTGCAGGTCCATCTGACTCACCCCGGCATCGTGGGCTGAGGTAATCCCCAGGCTGAGGATGTGGTCCTGGGCGATCTGCAGAAAACCCATGGCGGTGTTCAGGTCGTAGCGCGCGAGGGGTGCGACCAACCCGGTGGCGGTTTCGTGCAGGACACCGGTGGGTTGGCCGGCGGCATCCTTGACGATAACGCCCCCATCAGGGGATTGGGTGTCAGCGTCGATGCCCAGCATGTCCATGGCTGTGGCGTTGATCATGACCGAATGGCCGTTGGCATGCTCCAGCAGCACCGGGTGCTCGGGCACCGCCGCCGAAAGCGCTGCGTGGTCAGGGAATCCGGCCACGGTGACTTCAGGTTGCTGTGCCCACTTGCTCTGGTGCCACCCCCGGCCCACTACCAGTTCCCCGGTCGGCGTCTGGGCCGCCCGGACCCTGACCCGCTCGACGATATCGGGAAAACCGGTGGCACCGGTCAGGTCGACGCTTTTCAGGGCGCTGCCGATGGACGCCACGTGGAGATGGGCGTCGATAAATCCGGGATAGGCGACATTGGCGCCCAGCTCGATGACCCGGGTATCCGGCCCTGCCATGGCCAGCACATCCCTGCGATTGCCCACGGCGGTAAAGCGCCCGTCCTCCATGGATACGGCCTCAGCCACGGGTGCCGCCGTATCCATGGTGTAGATCTTTCCAACCAGAATCTGTTCCGGTGCGGCCAGTCCGACGGTGGCCCATAAGGCCATGGGAACAGCCAGAAGCCATCCGGCTATCCGCTTCACGTCAGTCAATGCCATAGGGTGTCTCTCCCGATTTTCCAATAACAAATCTATGGGGGTGCCCTCCAGACAGACACAATAGCGAACCCACCCCCTGTTGCAACGGCGGGCACCGGATCAACGGGTGCCATCATAGCGAGGAGAGCGTCTTACCCGTCGGTGGGCTGCGGTTTCAGTTGTCCGATGACCGGTCGGTGCCTTGCCCTAGAATTTGCTTCGCACGGCCTCGGCGATTAACGCTATGCCCTCACTCACCATGGCTTCCGGTCCGGCGTAGTTAACGCGTATGCACTCATCCTGGTGTCGCCAGTCTGCTGCGGGGTCGGGGAAGAAGGGCCGACTGGGAAGCACGAAGACACCCTGATCCATGAGTTCCCGATACAACTCGGTTGTGGTGACGGGCAGCCCTTCAAACCATAACCACAGGAACAGGGCACCTTCAGGCTTGTGCACCCGCACCGGCAGATCCGCCATGGTGTGCTCGATAACATCCAACGCGTGGTCCAGTTTGCGTCGGTAGAAAGGCCGGACCAGTTCATCACAAACAGACTGCAGCTGCCCCTTCTGCAACAATGGCGTGACCAAAGTGGGGCCCAGACGACTGGGCGCAAGACTGTTGATGGCATTGTGGTTGCGCACCAGCCTAATGACCTCCGGGTCAGCCACCACAATACCCGTGCGGATTCCGGGCAGGCCCAGCTTTGACAGGCTCAGCAACAGGATGGTGTTGGTATCCCAGAACGGCGTGGCCTCGGTAAAGATCATGCCCGGGAAGGGCAGGCCATAGGCGCCATCGACGATGAGCGGTATATCAGCCCTTTTGCAGGCCGCCCGCAATTGCGCCATCTCCGCGTCAGTGATGACGTTGCCGGTCGGGTTGGTGGGTCGGGAGACACACACGGCGCCGTGCTCGGGGCCCAGTTCCAAGCCGTCGAAATTGACCCGGTATTTGAATTGCCGGTCGGGTAACAGATCAATTTCCGCTCTGCGGCCTTCAAATATGGGCTGCTCTGCCAACCCTACGTCAAAGTAACCCACGTATTCCGGTGTCAGCGGCAGTAGTATCTTCCTGTGGCTGCCGTCGGGGAACCGACCGGCGAAACTGTTGAATAACAACCCGAAGCTGCTCTGGCTGCCATTGGTGATGGCGATGTTGTCCGGGGTAACCGGCCAGGCAAACTGCTCCCGGAGCATGTCGGTCAGGGCCTGACGAAAGCCGAGGTTGCCCTCGGGGGCATCGTATTCACCAACCATACGCCCGAAAACCTCGGGATCTCCGGTGATCTCGCCCATGCTCTCCCGTAACAATGCCTCAACCTCAGGGATATGCGCGGGGTTACCGCCCCCCAGCTGATGGATGGGGCCGCGGGTGCTGGTCGCCCGCCCGAGGTCCTCCATCAGTTGTACGGTCCCCGAGTTTTGTCGGTACCGACTGGAAAAATCTGAAAATTGCATGTGTCGCTGCCTGCTCACAACGGGTTAAGCTTGCCAGTAAAGCGGTGCTCAAAGAACTCCCAAATGACACAAACAGCTCCCGAGACCCCCGTTATCATCGGTGCCGGTCAGTTTACTGAACGTATCGACGACACTGGATACGAGGCCCTGTCGCCGGTAGCCATCACAGCTCGAGCAGCCCAGCTCGCCCTCGCGGATGCTGGTCTGGCGAATGCGGCCGCCCAGATCGATACGGTCATGACCACCCGCATTTTTGAGGACTCGGCACCGGTGCTGGAGTTTCCCTTTGGCCGCTCAAACAATTTTCCCCGCTCGGTCTGCCGGCGACTGGGCATCGCTCCGGAGACCGCCATCTGGGCCACCGTCGGCGGTGACACGCCCCAGAAGCTGGTGACGGAAGCCTGTGATCGTATAGCGACAGGTCTGTCCCGAGCGGTTCTGATAGCGGGCGGTGAGGCCCTTTCTACTTCCAAGCACCTGAAGAAGCAGGGCGCCAGTGTCGACTGGTCAGAGATCCTGGATGAGCCGGTAGAGGACAGGGGTGCGGTGATTGACGTGCTGACCCATGATGAGATCGCCAATGGCCTGATTTCTCCCCCGCTTTTTTATGGCCTCATTGAGAACGCCCGGCGTATCGCGGCCGGCAAAAGCCAGCAGGCCTGGTTGCAGGAAATGGGGGCCTTGTTTGCCCCGTTTGCAGCAGTGGCGGCAGACAACCCATTGGCAGCCCGTCATGAGCGCGCCTATTCGGCTGAGGAGCTCGTTACCCCCGGGTCCGATAACCGGTTAATAGCCAGCCCCTACACCCAGCGCCTGGTGGCCAGGGACCAGGTTAACCAGAGCGCTGCCCTGGTGGTTGTGGCCTCCGGTCTGGCCGATGAGTTGGGTGTGCCCCCGGAATCCCGCATCTATTTGCACGGTCAGGCGGCCGCCGGCGAGACGCCGGTATCCCTGCGCCCTGACATCGGCGAGGCGCCCTCGGCGGGATTGGCTCTAAACAAGGCCCTTGAGCGGGCCATGTGCCAGTGCGATGACATCACATTTTTTGATTTCTACAGCTGTTTCCCGGTGGCGGTGAGTAACGCCATTGAGTCGCTGGGTCTGGCACCGGATGATCCCAGGGGACTGACCGTTACCGGTGGCTTGCCCTATTTCGGCGGGCCCGGTAACAGTTACTCGATGCATGCCCTCGCAGAGATGGTGAGCCGACTTCGTGCCCGTCCGGGGGCCAGGGGACTGGTGGCTGCCAATGGGGGTTTCCTGTCCAAGTATGCGGTGGGGGTTTACTCCACAATGCCCGCGCCCCACGACCCATGCGACAGCGCGGAACTGGATGCACAAATGGCGGGGCAATCCGCCGTGGTGGTCGACCCGGGTG
>JAAXJC010000187.1 GCA_012270045.1 Luminiphilus sp. | reverse complement strand
GGTTACCTCATTCCCTACAACCCACAGGGAATAAAACTTGCCAGCTACACGTCCTTAGTGTAACAGGCACGCTATGACAAAGCTTACTGCAAGACAAAAAGCCGATTTGATGGAGGAGCTGACGGGACTCAAGCGCTTTAGCGTTTCCCTGACCGGCGACAGCCATGACGCTGACGATTTGCTTCAGCTCACCATCGAACGGGTACTCGAAAAGGGCATGCCGGCTGATGCACACGCGGGCAAATGGTCTTATAGGGTTTGCCGAAACCTGTGGCTCGACGAGCTGCGTGCAAGGGATGTTCGCACCCGCCACGCCAAGGCCGAGATGGCTGGCAATGGCGACCTGGGCATCAGCACGGCAGACGGGTTGTCGCGACTGGAGTTTGAGCGGGCCAGCAGTGCGCTGTCCGGCTTACCTGAAGAGCAGCGCTCGGTATTACTACTGGTGGCAGTAGAGGGGCACTCCTACGCCGAAGTGGCGGGGATCCTTGATATTCCCATCGGAACCGTCATGAGTCGGGTCGCCAGGGCGCGTCGAAGCCTGGCGGATAAATTGGCCTAGTCACGGGTGCGAGAAGCGGGCGGGAGAGCCCGGTATTAAGAGGAATGGAAAGGAGAGGTCCATGGCCGAAATTCACAATTTGGACATAGCGGGTAGACAGGACGACGAGTTGCTCTGCCGCTTGATCGACGGTGAATGCTCGCCCCAGGAACGCTCGGATATTGAAGAGCGTCTGGCAAATGACGAGTCCCTGCGGGCGAGGCTGGAGCAGTTTCGCAGTAATGATCATCTGGTCAGAATGGCGGTCAGCGATGGCGAAAACACTGTCCCACCCGCAGCAGTCAAGGCGATAGCAGATCACGAGGCCAAATCTCCCAGCTTGGGCGGTATCCGTTACCCAATTGCCCTGGCTGCCAGTCTCGTAATGGCAACCGCAGCCGTGCTGGTTAGCAATGTGTGGCAGCTGCAGACCTCCCAGACGCCTGCGCTGGATTCTGCCTTTGCCAGCGCATTGGACACGCTTCCCTCCCGGGCCGAGGGCTGGGACACAATCGATGACGATCGCGCACTGCGGGTGGTGCTGACATTTCCTGCCGCCGATGGAACCTGGTGCCGGGAGTTTATGCTGGCGTCTGAGGCCAACCACTGGCGGGGTGTCGCTTGCAGAGACTCGGGCAGCTGGGTGACCCAGGTGATAGGCAGGGATGTATTTCTCGAACAGGTGGGTGGCTATCGAACGGCTGGAGCCGCGGACAACGATACCGTGGCACAGTTCATCGGCGAAACCGCCACGGATATCGCCCTGTCCGGGGACGAGGAGGCCGCACTGATCGCAACCGACTGGTCCCTGATGCCACGCTGAAAACGACCCCTAGCGGAAGAACCTGTTTTATACTGGGAGCCCCACTGGCAACGCGATTGCTTCAGACGTGAGCCTACCTCTTCCCGCTGTCCTGGGCGGCCTGTTAATAGGCACTGCCGCCATGATGATGTTATTCCTTCTGGGGCGTGTAGCCGGCATCTCGGGGATATTCTGGGCAGGACTGGTAGGCCCGGAGCGCAGCTGGCGCTTGATGTTTATTGCAGGTCTCGCCCTTGGAGGTCTCAGCGCCTACCAGATTGTTGGTTTACCTCTGCCGACAACCCCTCAACAACCCCTGTGGCTGGCAGCCCTTGCCGGAATACTGGTCGGCGCCGGCACTCGCATCGGTAGCGGGTGTACCAGTGGCCATAGCGTCTGTGGGATTGGACGCCGTTCACCGAGGTCCCTGGCGGCCACCATGGTCTTTATCTCAGCCGGTATCGCCACGGTATACCTTACCCGGCACCTTATGGGTTGATCAGCATGAAAAATCTTGCAGCGTTAATCTCAGGCATACTTTTCGGGTTGGGACTGGCCCTCTCAGGCATGACGGATACCAGTAAGGTGATAGGTTTTTTGGACATCACAGGCCACTGGGACCCCGACTTAATCTGGGTCATGGCAAGCGCGGTTTTGGTTTCAGTAGGACTTACGCCCCTGATTCTGAGGCGGGCGAGACCGCTGCTCGCCGCGAGCTTCAGCGTTCCCGCTAGTAGCGGCATCGACCGGCAGCTGATTTTGGGTGCTGTGATTTTCGGGTGTGGCTGGGGGCTATTTGGCTACTGTCCGGGGCCCGCGATAGCCGCCCTGCCCCTCGGGGACACTGGTACCGTGGTCTTCCTGTTATGCATGATACTGGGCATGTGGCTAAGCCAGTTACCTGTCGGTAAGCCGGATCTAACGGCGACAACAAAGCAATCCTGATGTTATTCGCCTGCTGTGCAGCTGGCATCCCAGTAACAGCGAATACTGACGGGTGGCCGTCGATCCACAACCCCAACTTCAGTTAGTGCCCGTGCTTCTCCCTGGAGTGTTCCATTAACGCCCACAGGACGTTACTGGAACTCACCTGCCCAACCAATTTACCACCTTCAATCACCGCATTCCGACGCTGGCGGGAGTCAATCATGCGTTGGGCTACTTCAACGATGCTCTCCTCCGGCCCACAGGCGTGGATTTCCTCGGTCATTGCCTGCTGCACCCGGATGTGCTCGGGACTACCATCATGGTAAATGGCGGTAAGAACCGCTCTGATGCAATCCAGCTCAGTTATCTTTCCGATTGGAGCGCCCCCGTCATCGACCACAGTCAGCCCGGTCAATTTAAACTCAACAAGCAACTCAATCGCCTTCACCAGGGGCGCCGACCCCGTAATGGTGAGTGGGTTTCTGTGCATGCAATCCCGGATGCTGGTTGGGCTGGTCATAAACTACTCCTTAGATTGACAACGGCCAGGGGCCAGGGCTCTGACACTATCACTGTTGCCCGATTGGGCAGAATAAACACTCGACGTGGCTACAACTCCCCTCCGGGGTAAAACGCGATTCAAGTTCAGCTGTCATCAAGAGCGTATTCTTTTAACAGCTCCAAAGGCACGATCTGCAGGGTTTTGATATTCGTGCGCCGCAACCAAATTTTGGGGGCATACCCGGCCTGCTGGGCCTCCAACCATCTCCGCGCACAGAGGCACCAGAAATCACCCGCCTTGAGGCCAGGAAAATCATAGGCTGGTACTGGGGTGATAAGGTCGTTACCGGCCCATGCAGAAAAAGACAAAAATGAATCGGTCATCTCTGAACAAACGGTGTGGGTACCCGTATCCATGGGACCGGTGTTGCAGTACCCGTCCCTGTAAAAACCGGTCATTGGTTTTTTACAGCAGACCTCCAAGGGTGTGCCGAGCACGTTGAGTTGCCGGTCGCTACCACCATCACCCATCGTCCGCTACTCCCGACCCGGTAGCCGGCTCATCACTAAAGATGGCTACCACCTTCTCACCCACACCATTAATGCTTGCCCGGTACATGCCCTCGGTGTTGAACACCATAGCCACATTACCCCGGGGATCGACTGCCACTACCCCGCCGTCACCGCCGGCCGGCGCGAGCTCCTGGTGAATGACGTGTGTGGCCGCTGCCTGCAGGTAAACCTTTTGGTATTTGACCCGCGCACAAATATCACTCGCCACCTGCCACCGGATGAAAAATTCACCGTGGCCAGTGGCAGAAACCGCACAACTGCTGTTATCCGCATAAGTACCTGATCCAATCAACGGAGAATCCCCGATGCGACCCCAGCGCTTGCCGGTCATGCCACCAGTGGACGTGCCAGCAGCGAGGTTGCCTTGGGCATCCAGCACCACCACACCCACTGTACCGCAATAGGCTGAATCCGATCCCACACGGGCAGCGCGCTAACGTTACAATGCCCGGACCCTTTC
>JAAXJC010000158.1 GCA_012270045.1 Luminiphilus sp. | reverse complement strand
ATGCCAGCGCGCACAATCTGCTGGAAGAGCACCGCGACAAACTCGACGTCATGGCCGAGGCCTTGATGCAGTACGAGACCATTGATGCCGAGCAGATTGATGACATCATGGAAGGCAAGACACCCCGTCCCCCGTCCGATTGGGGCGACAAGGATGACGGTCGATCGGGTACCGGCGGCGCCACAGAACCTGAGGAGCCAGTGGGTCCCATAGGTGGTCCGGCCAGCCAGCACTGATGTTTTAACCCCGTGACGGGGCGGGTTCAGTCAACCGCCGCACTTGATTGCGGCGGGATTCCCTTGTCACTGTCCTCACCCCGGGTGATGGGCATTCTTAACATCACTCCAGATTCCTTTACCGATGGCGGAATACTGTTCCGTGATGGATGCCTGGATGCCAGCGCCCTGTGTCGGGCGGCGGACGCCATGGTGACCGCCGGTGCGGCGATCCTGGATATTGGTGGTGAATCCACCCGGCCCGGTGCGGCCAGGGTTTCCGTGCAGGAAGAACTGGACCGGGTGCTGGGCGCCCTTGAGGTTATTCACAGCCGTTTTGATGCGGTGATTTCTCTGGATACCAGTTCGCCCCAGGTGATGACGGCGGGTGCGGCAGCGGGTGCGGGCATGATCAATGATGTCCGCGCCCTGACCCGGGACGGTGCCTTGCAGGCGGCAGCAGCGGCGGGCCTGCCCGTTTGTCTGATGCATATGCAGGGGCAGCCCGATACCATGCAGCGCGCGCCCAGTTACAACGATGTGGTAACAGAAGTTGCCGGGTTTTTGCAGGACCGTAGCCGAGCCTGCGAGGCCGCCGGCATTTCACCCGGGCAAATTATCTACGACCCGGGCTTCGGTTTTGGTAAAACCCCCGCACATAATTTTACGCTGCTGCGGCAGTTACCCGACATTGTCGCCCTGGGACGTCCCGTACTGGCGGGCTTGTCCAGGAAGTCCATGATAGCCTCCGTACTGCCGCGGGATACCAGCCAGCGGCTGCCAGCCAGTCTGGCGCTGGCGGTGCTCGCGCTGGTGGGCGGGGCCGGTATCCTGCGCGTGCATGACGTTGCTGAGACAGTGGATGCGGTCGCCATGGTGGCCGCCTGGGCGGATGCTCCATTATGAAAAAGAAGTATTTTGGGACCGACGGTATCCGGGGCCGTGTGGGCGAGGAGCCCATCACGCCGGATTTCATGTTGCGCCTGGGCTGGGCCTGCGGCACGGTTTTTTCCCAGCGCAGTCCCGATAAGGCGTCGGTGCTCATTGGCAAGGATACCCGGGTATCGGGCTATATGTTCGAGTCGGCGCTGGAGGCGGGTCTGGTCGCGGCGGGTGTGAATGTAAAGTTGCTGGGTCCCCTGCCTACCCCCGCAGTTGCCATGATGACCCGCAGCCAGAACGCCGCGGTTGGTATTGTTATCAGCGCTTCCCACAACCCCTACTACGACAACGGCATCAAATTCTTTTCGGGCAGCGGTGCCAAGTTGCCGGATGAATTGGAACTGGCGATCGAGGCAGCCCTGGCACAGCCGGTGACAACGGTGGAGCCCTCGGAATTGGGCAAGGCAAGTCGTCTTGACGACGCTGCCGGACGCTATGTGGAATTCTGCAAGGCCACCCTGCCCAGGGAATACAGCCTCAGCGGTTTGCGTTTGGTGATTGACTGCGCCCACGGGGCGACCTATCACGTCGCACCCTCGGTGTTCAGGGAACTTGGGGCCCAGGTCACCGTGCTCGGTGCTGAACCCGACGGTTTCAACATCAATGCGGGGGTGGGTTCTACAGCGCCGAACGCTCTTGCCGAGCGGGTCAGGGAGGAGCAGGCCGATCTCGGGATCGCATTTGATGGCGACGGAGACCGGGTGTTGTTTGTCGACGCCGACGGATCATTGGTTGATGGCGATGAACTGCTGTACGTGCTGGCCATGCACCGTCTGGCAACAGGCCAATCGGATGCCGGCGTAGTGGGGACGCAGATGTCGAATATGGGGCTGGAAATCGCCCTGGGTGAAGAGGGGCTGCTACTGGCCCGGGCCAAGGTGGGTGACCGATACGTTCGCGAGCGCATGGTGGCAGAGGGCTGGTTGCTGGGTGGCGAATCATCAGGGCATTTAATCTGCAGTGACGTCACCACAACAGGGGATGGCATTATTTCCGCTCTGCAGGTGCTGCGAGCGGTGGTGGCTAGTGGCAAGACCCTCCGGGAACTGCGCTCCGGCATGAAAAAACTGCCCCAGGTGCTGATCAACGTGCCCAGGCCAGAAGAGGCGCTGGACCTGCAGGGGGAAAATCCTGTCGCCATGGCCTGCAGATCGGTGGAATCAACACTCGCTGGCAAGGGCAGGCTGTTGCTGAGGCCCTCGGGCACTGAACCTGTCATTCGGGTGATGGTAGAGGGGGAGGATCTCAGCGAAATCACGCAGTTGGCGGAGTCGGTGGCCTCAGCCTTAGGCAGTGCCTGAGCCGTCAGTCGGTCCTTGCCGCAGCTTGCGGACCCGCTGGGCTTCCGCTATCCTCGCGCGCCTGATTCGTCCGGAGCAGACCTGATGACCGGGTTGGTGATCGCCAACTGGAAGATGCACGGCAGTACTGCATCAGTCATGGACTTTATCGACCAGTGGAACAGGCTTCCTGCGCTGGCCGATGTGCGCACTGTTGTCTGTCCTCCCCACCCCTACCTGGCATCAATCGGGGACAGGATGGCGGGGATGGCCCTCGGTGGTCAAAACTGCGCCGAACAGACAGAGGGTGCCTTCACGGGGGAGGTGTCGGCAGCGATGCTGGTCGCCCTGGGCTGTCGTTACGCCATTGTCGGCCACTCTGAGCGACGCTCCCTGTACGGGGAGAGCGATGCTGTGGTGGCGGCCAAGGCGGCCAGTGCGGCTGTGGCAGGGATGACGGCTGTAGTTTGTGTGGGTGAGTCCCTGGACGAGCGACAAAGAGAAGAACATGAGGCCGTTGTGTGCGGCCAGTTGAGTGCTTCGCTGGCGCTGGCAGAGGCCGAGGATATCGTTGTGGCCTACGAGCCGGTATGGGCCATTGGCACGGGACATACTGCCACGCCGGCACAGGCAGACAGTATGCATGCGGTCATCCGAACCCAACTGCTGCAGCAGTTCGGAGACAGCGGGAAGAACATTCCCATCATTTATGGCGGCAGCGTGAAGCCCGGCAATGCTGCCGAGCTTTTTCAGTGTGACCATATCGATGGCGCGCTGGTGGGTGGCGCCTCACTTGACGCCAACAGTTTTTGGCAAATAGCCAGTGTCGCGGGCACTGGGAGGACCTAGTGGAACAGATTATTTTGGTGGTACATCTGCTGGTGGCACTCGCCATCATCGGGTTGATCATGATGCAGCAGGGTAAAGGGGCCGACATTGGCGCCTCATTCGGCGCCGGTGGTTCCCAGACCCTGTTCGGCAGTGTCGGTAGTGCCAACCTGCTGACCAAACTTACGGCGTGGCTGGTGGCAGGGTTCTTTGCCAGTAGTTTCGGCTTGGCCATGATAGCCGACAGTCGCACAGCCGGTGAGGAGGATTTGGGCTTTGAGTTGCCGATGGAGGCCGTTGAGGTTGCGCCGGAATCCTTTGAGACGAACGAAGAGCTGCCATCCGGTGATATTCCCGACGTCTCTTTTGAAAGCACTCCATCGGATCTACCTGCCCTGGAGGAGTCCGAAGCCGGCGATATTGACTCGGGGGATGATTTACCTGAGGGTTGAGGTTACGCGGAAGTGGTGGAATTGGTAGACACGCTATCTTGAGGGGGTAGTGGCCTTTGGCTGTGCGGGTTCAAGTCCCGCCTTCCGCACCAAC
>JAAXJC010000132.1 GCA_012270045.1 Luminiphilus sp. | reverse complement strand
GTCATCCTGGTTGGTTCCGAACCAACGAAAATCGTAGTGAACGCGAAATCCCTCAGATCGCGCCTCAACAGAGGAAATACTCATTTCGAGGGAGATGGTCTCGCCCGCGACGATGGGCCGTCGAACTCTAAAACGATCGCTGCCAATAAACAGGGCTTTCAGGTTGATCAGTTCAACACACTCAAAAAACGTGGAGTGAACAAGGGCAAAGGTGAGCGAGCCGGGGGCTATGATGCCGCCGAAGCCAGCGGCTTGACTGCGTTCGTCATCAAAGTGAAACCAGTCCAGTTGGTTCAGGCTTCGGCAATAACTATGGATCTGGTCTTTACTGACTGTGCGTCGTGCCGGTGGGAACAAGGCCTCGCCAACACGCTGCTCAAATTCTTCCTGAGTCTGCAATGCTGTCTTCACGGATAATTTTGCCCTGTGGGTTGAGAAGAATTTACAACGCTACCGTGCCTGCAGCCTACCAGAGCCCTGTGGGTTTATTGCCTGTCTTTCCATGCATTTTTAAGGTCTTGAAAGCCGCTTATTTTAATTTTGGTCTTTGCACCGCAGGTTCACGAGGGTTTGCTTAATCAGGGAAAAAGCGGATGATTAAAAGACCTTCTCCTCAGGTATCGATTCCGCCAACAATGATTGCGCAGAAGTTTTCGACGATTGGGCCGGTAGGTGTTGTTATCTGGCAAGCGCTGGAGGATTTGGGCGTTGCCCCGGAGCCACTGTTCCAGGAAGCGGGTATAGAGCTTGGACCGCTGCTTGATCCCAATACGCGTATCGCAGACGGGGCATTCAGAAAACTTTTGGTGGCTGTAGAGCAGCAAACGGTTGATCGGGTTTTTGGTCTACATCTGGCCAAGTTTATCCACCCCACGACCTTTTATTCCCTGGGTGTGGCCGCTTACTGCAGCGCCACGTTGGGTGATTACCTTGAAAAAATGGTGCGCTACTACTCGGTGGTCACCACCAACGACGTCATCTCTTTGCAATGCGATTCGGAATCGACGGGGGAGTGCAGTCTGAGTTGGGTGACCAGTAATCCCGAGCCATTCCCCTCGGTGCGGGAGGATGGCATTGCCGCTATTTTCGTCACCATCCTTCGCTTCGCCACCCAAAGTGCCTTTGTGCCACTGAAGGTAACTCTGGCGCGTCCTCGTCCAAAGGAGAATACGCAGCACTATGGGAAGTTTTTTGGCTGCGAAGTGGTTTTCGATGCCCCCTGCACCTCCCTTATTTTTGACCAAAGCTTGCTGGCTATGCCTCTGGTCAGCGCCGATCCGGAATTGGCCTCGTCATACGAAAAGTTGACCGAGCAATATATTGCAAAGTTGGAGAAGGCTGATTTTCCGGCTCGCGTACGCAACGAGCTGATTCGACTGCTACCCACAGGAGTCTCAAGCAAGGATGCCGTTGCCAATGTGCTCTGCGTAAGTACTCGTACCTTGTACAACCGGCTGGAGGAAGCAGGCACCACCTACCGCGAAGTGTTGGATGAGACACGCAGACTGCTGGCCGAGGACTACCTTTTGAAGGGGCTGCCGGTGAACGAGATCGCGTACCTTACGGGCTTTTCGGATACCGCCAATTTCTCTCGCGCGTTCAAAAAGTGGACGGGACAGTCCCCGGTAAGCTTTCGGGAGGGAACTCATACAGAGGACTGTCAGGCAGATCAATAACGCACGTTATTCTTGCCTGTAATGATATGACGAAACCCACCGTAGCTTCGTAAGCTTCAAGGATATCCTTATCGATCGGGGATACCCGTGGGCGCAGAAACCTACACAGAATTACTCTCTGACGCGCTGTCACGGGTGGGAGACGCTGCTGCCGTAGCGGATGTCGATGGCCGGTCCGTATCTGGCACAGACCTTCTGAAATACATCAACAGGCTTGCTGGTCTGCTGTCTGCAATGGGTCTGCGGCCAGGTGACGGTCTTGCCCAGTTAGCCAGCAACAGACTGGCCGCCTACGCTGTGATGGCGGCTTGTCTGCGTGCCGGGGTTCGCTACACGCCGCTGCACCCCCTGGGTTCTCTCGAACAGCAAATAGACATCGTCCGTGACGCCAGGGCGGGAATGCTTGTCATCGATAGCCGGGCTTTTTATGAGCACGGAAAAAAACTGGCCGCCACTTTTCCTGATTTACAGGTCCTGACCCTCTCCGCTGCCGATTATGGTCGGTCAATCGATGAAGTACTCGGCAATCACGCGCCACCGGACTATCAGCCAGAGGGCTCTGATATAGCTTGGGTCACTTACACTGGTGGTACCACCGGCGTACCGAAAGGGGTTATGCACACCCAAGCCGGGATGGCGGCTACCGCTGCCATTTCCATAACTGCATGGGAGTTCCCGAGGAACCCTCATTTTCTGGCTTGCTCCCCGATCAGCCACGCTGCCGGGTTTATGGTGCTGCCCGTGCTCAGCCTGGGGGGAAGGGTTTCGTTGATGCCCGCGTTTTCCCCCGAGGCGGTGTTCGATTGTGTGGAGAAACGTGGAGTCGACACGCTGTTCCTGGTGCCCAGCATGATCTACGCCCTGCTGGATCACCCGCAGCTGGAACGCCGGGACCTCAGTAATTTGGAGCACATCATTTATGCCTCTGCACCGATAGCTCCTGAGCGATTGCGGGAAGCATTGCATGTGTTCGGCCCCATCCTGTTTCAGTGCTACGGGCAGACTGAGAGTATTCATATATCAAGTATGACCAGAGCTGATCACGATCCGTCCGCGGCGCGTAGGCTTGAAAGCGCCGGGCGCGCAACCGAAGGCATGGCCCTTGATGTGCTTGACGCCGCCGGCGAGCCTGTTCCGACGGGCGATATTGGTGAGATCTGCGTCAAGGGTCCCTGTGTGATGAGCGGTTACTGGCAGCAACCCGAGGCCACCGCCGATACATTGCGAGCTGGCTGGCTGCACACCGGTGATGTGGGGAGCATGGATGGTGACGGCTTTCTCTACATAGTGGATCGACTCAAGGACATGATTATTAGCGGCGGCTTCAATATTTATTCCCGGGATGTGGAGCACGCTTTGCAGAAGCATCCGGAGGTCGTCCAGGCGGCCGTGGTGGGGCTGCCCGATGGGCGCTGGGGCGAACGGGTCCACGCGGTCGTGGTGCTGCGGGATGAAAGCCAAGTGGTCGAGCAGGATTTGATCGCCTTTGTCCGGGAGAAATCCGGACCACTGCTCACTCCCAAGACCCTTGAGTTTCGTGATCAGCTGCCCCTCACCAACCTGGGGAAAGTGGATAAGCGACTGCTTAAGTCCTCTTGCTGACCCTGGCCACGGTAAGCGGCCAACTCAAAAATGCCTGAATTGACAAATCCTCCGCCAAAAACATACCGTATAGTAGGTATGTAAAGTTGAGTATCCAAAAGGAAGCAGCCATGACACAACAAGCCACGGCGCAGCAGACTGTGGAGGACGCCCAGGAACAGGCGTTGTTGGACCGGATTCATGCGGGTGAACTCATAGAGGACATGAATGAGTTAACCCCGCGGTACCGGGCTATCCTGGAGCGGACGCTGGAGATTGCAGCGCAGTCAGAGGTTACTGTTCTCACCTGGGCGTATACCGCGTTTCGAGTAGCGCCGGACATCGGCGCAAAGGTGGCTATTTGCGGGACGATTCAGGACGAGGTAGGACATGCCCATCAGCAGGGCATGCTGTTTGAGCGTTTTGGTTTTGATATGCAAAAGGTGGCTTTCGAAGCCGACCCACGCAAGTACTGGTCCCTGCCAATTATGGAATTCCCAATTCGCAACTATGCCGAGTTCGTGGTGTCCCAGGCCTTTCTTGATCGTGCAGGTCGATTCACCACCTGGGACATCGAGCTTAATTGCAGTTTTGCGCCTTACCGTCGCACCCTGAAGAAAGTGAACTTTGAGGAGGCCTACCATTTCCGCCATGGTGCGATGTGGACCGAGTTCTATTTCAAACAGAATGAAGAGACGAAGAAGTTGGTTGAGGACGCAGTGCGTTGGATCTTTCCCTGGGGTTATCACTGGTATGGGCGCCCGGATGATCTCAAGGGTTATCCGGACCAGTTGAACTATAAGGTCAGGGCCTGGACCAACGACACCATGCGCAACAAGTGGCTGCGCTCGGCGACTGATTTTGCTGACCGGGTGGGCCTCAAGGTGCCGGCTGAAAAAGATCAGGAGACCGGCGAATACCGCATCACCGATATGCCCTATCCCATGACCTTTGATGCCGGGAGTCATGATTGGGAGTGGCAGGAGACCAGCTGGGATCGCGCGATCGGGAATTTCAAGTCTGGAGGACCCATGCGACCCTCCTGTTATGAGCGCCTGCAGCGCGAAGAGTGGGGTGACGAGCTGTGGTGACAGAAGCCGCTGTCGCCGAGGTGCTGCAGGGCGTCATGGACCCGCATATGAACGTCAGTCTTCCGGACATGGGGATGGTTCGTCGCATTTCGGTATCTGACATGGGCGATGTTGACGTTGGCCTGGTATTCCCCTGTGTGGGCTGCCCGGCCTGGGATCTGATCCAGAACGACATCAAAACTTCGGTCGGTCGTCTGGAGGGTGTTCGATCCACCAGGGTGCGCGTCGAGTGGCAGCACGAGTGGAGTCGCGACGACATAGTGCCTGAGGCGAGACTTATCGCTCGTGAACATGGTTACTGCATCTAGGGTGTTGCTATGGGTTTGGTGAAGCAGAAAACAGCGCGAAACACCATGGACTGGGAGTATTTTGAGGTCTTTGCTCGCGAAGAACCCGACGGCCCTCTGTTTCATCTCGGTTCCGTGAGTGCGCCCAATAAACCCGCCGCAGTGGGGCAGGCGAGAATGGTTTACTCCGAGAAGCCCTGGGTTGAAATGTGTATTTGCCCCCGGGCAGAGGTTGTGCCCGTTATCTCTGTCAACGACATGATAGGGATTGCCTGAGCCGTGGCAGACGGCGTCAACAAGGGCCAGACGGGGCGTTCAAACAGCCTTAGGGAGCTGTTTGGTGAGCAATACGATGCGACCGTGTCCTGCCCCTGGTGTGAATCCAGTGATACCCGGGTATCCAACCCTTTTGGCGGGACCGTTTCAGAAATGAGCATGAAGTGTAATCAGTGCGAAGCCACCTTTGGCTGGATGAAGTGGCAGGACAAGCTCCCGGGCCAATAAACCCGGCTAACAGACAGGAGAGAGGCGTGTCAGAGACGGACAAAGTGTTGATGCAGGAATTGCTGTGTATCGCCGATACCGACTGGGTGTTGGGTCACTGGTACATCAAAGTGATGCTGAATGGCAGGAGCTTGCCGGACTGCACTGCATTTGCTGGCATGGGTCAGGACAGCCTGGGACACACACGGGCCATTTTTCGCC
This sequence comes from Luminiphilus sp., assembly GCA_012270045.1. Taxonomy (GTDB): domain Bacteria; phylum Pseudomonadota; class Gammaproteobacteria; order Pseudomonadales; family Halieaceae; genus Luminiphilus. The sequence continues at coordinate 13,805 of JAAXJC010000132.1, read as the reverse complement.
TGCTGGAGGATCGACTTGAGCTGCCGGAACACCAGCTGGAGTTCGGCCGCCAGCCCGAGGCTCTCCACGATCTGGAGGCGCTGTCGCGTCCGCCCCAGAACTGGGGCGATTTTCTGATGACAGCCTTTCTCACCGAATGCGCGGTGTGGCGGCTTTTTTCAACTTTCCTGGATGGGTCCGATAAGGAACTGTCCGGCATGGTTAAGCATCTCGGCAAGGAGCTTTATTTTCACCGGCTGGGACTGGAGGGATGGATGTTGGCAGCCAGTGACGACGAATGTGCCGATATGAAGCTGTCCCTGGCAGAACGGGGTGCGGAAGTGGCGCGCTGGTTTGCCGCTGACGGCGCCAGTGATGTGTTGCTGGAATCAGGTGTTCGAAATACAGGCGTAGCGGAGGCGCTGGCGGGATTCCTGGACGATGTTGTGTCGGTGGTGACTCAGGCGACGGATTTGGTCGAGGAAGAGGTACTGCAACTGCTTCCTACTGCTGTGCCCGAGGATTGGGATGCGGCGAAGCGGAAGACGGCCGGGGCCACTTTGCCTGCGACGCTGTGGGAGTTCATGATACCAACTGACCCTGACACCGTTGCGTTACGGAGGCCGCTCTCGGTTAGCGTGGACGATAATCTGGATCTGGTTGATCGCGCGGAGTACTCACACGCAGATTACGCCTAGCGCCTTAAAAACCATCCGGCTGGCATAATAAAAAAAGGGGGAACGGCGATGACCAAACAGGGGCTGGCAGCGGTTGAGTCGGCGATGCAGGGAGAAACGGTCTCCATCAGCAGTATCCAGAGTGTTGCCCTTACCCTGGACAAACTGGGGTTACAGACAGGGGACATTCTTCTGGACGCGGGTGTACCCATCGGCGCCTTGAACCAGTGCTACGAGCGCGTGTCGATCCATTCGCTATCGAAGATCATTTCCCATGCCGTGAGTTCTGAGCTTGGACCTCTGTTCGGTTTGAAGTTCGCCGAAAATATTCATGCCACGACCTATCATTGTTATGGACTGATGCTTATCTCCTCACCCACCCTGAGGCAGTTTTGCCTGCGGCTTTCCAGATATTACGCCTGGGTGACAACCAACAAATCGGTATCCTTTGAAGTACAGGGTGACACCGCCAGATTGGTCTATCACTGGCAGGGCGACACCGCAGACAGCCCCAAAGCGCGCCTGGCTCGACTCTCGGGTTGGGCGGCCACCTGGGTCCGCATGTTGAGAATGGTCTCTTCTCCGGGGTTTGCCCCCAAGGCGGTGACATTCTCCTGTCCGGCGCCTCTTGGTTTTGTAGAGGACTATCAGCAGTATTTTCGCTGCCCCCTGCAGTTCGACAGCGCGGCGGATGCCCTGTGTTTCGATGCTTCAATGCTTGATGCCCCGTTGGCAGGTGGCAATGCCGAGCTGGCCCGCAGAAGCGAGCGCCAGGTGTTCGATCACTTGAGCAAAATCGCCTGCCTTGATCTTGAAACCCAGGTGCGAATGGCGTTGTTGGACCTGCTGCCGGCGGGCACCTATACACGCTCCGACGTGGCGGACTGGCTGGGCATGGAGGACCGTCGGTTTGGCGCCGCCCTGCGTCAACAGGGATTAAGCCACCACAAAATCCTGTTGAGCACGCGACAGGAGCTTGCAGCGGAGTTGATTTCGCATTCGGATATTTCCATCAACGAAATTTCTTACCAGCTGGGCTTCAGCGACTGCAGTAATTTTGCCCGAAGTTATCGGAAGTGGTTTGGCTGTTGTCCCAGTGAACGCAGGACTATTGGAGTTTGAACAGTGCAGCCCGCTAGAAGGAGTAATGAGCAGCGCCGGGAGCACAGCATTCAGCAGGTGCTCTCAGCCGCGCTACGGTTGTTTGTCTCCAGAGGTTATGAAAACGCCACAATAGACCTCATTGCCGCCGAGGCGGGCCTGACTAAAGGTGCCGTCTACTTTTATTTCAAGGGCAAGTCGGCGCTCTTGCATGCGCTCTTGGATGCAGCCGAGGAACTCTACGCCGATATCTTTGCCAGACTGCAGGCCAGCGGCGCAGACCCGGTGGAACAGCTGGAAATGTTTGTCGATTGGTGTGCCGAGACCGGCGCGGAGAATCAGGAACTGCTGGTCCTGCCTATTCTTGTCTCGTTGCAGGCAATGGGAAAGGACGCCAATATCGCGGAGCATCTGGAGCGCATGTATGCCCGTTACCACAATGAAATGGCTCGCATTACCCGTGATGGTCAAAGGCTGGGGATTTTTGATGACCGGGTACCGGTGAAGGAACGGGCGGCCGTGCTGGTAGCGCTGACCGATGGCATGTTGCTGGAGTGGTATCGCTTTTCACACAGGTTAGACGGCCGGGCGTTGGCCGAGAGTGCCAAGGCGCAGATTCTTTCAGGTCTCGGAGTGGCGGTTCAGTAGCTGAGCACCCTAGCTGACTTCTTCAGTGCGTCAACGGCTTCGTCCCATATCATGGTTTTCCAGTCATCAAACTCGGGATACATCACCCGCCGCAGTTCGGCTTTGATGGCTTTACCCTGGTCTGAATTCAGCTCGCCGTGGGCATGGAGCCAGTTGTCGGCTATGTGTGCACCCAGGACCTCGTCGGGTGGATAGGTACCGTATTCAATGACGTAGGCAAAGGTTTCCTTGCCTGGAAGCACCCAATCCATTGCCAGAACAATCGGGCCTTCGGGGTCTACAGGCAGGTCTTCATCAAACTCTTCCTGCACGGCAGTTGAGCGCATGACCTCCCCGAAGACTTCTGCCATTACCCCAAACCGTGGGTCGGTCTTGGGGTACCCGTGCACTAGGTAAGGTACGCCATAGGGTCCCAGGCCCGTGTGGATATCGATCACCACAACACGCTTCTGCTGGGCAAGGTGCTTTTGAAGACCCGATACCATCTTCTCTTGTGACCAGGTGGCTTTGGTGTCGCCATAAAACAGGCCGTCGGCATGGCTGCGCTGCCCTCCCAGCATGGCTGCCATATACGCGACAGGACCGTTTTGCTCCCGGTAATCCGCGAGTTCCTGCTTCGCCTCAGCGTCATCCAGGTCTGCTGGGACAAAGGCGTGGTGCAAGCGGTCATATTCGGGGTTGCCACGCAGGCTGGCACTGAAGTCAACGTAATTTCTGTTGAGGTCAACGTTGCCCTCGGTGGTGCGTCGCATCCAGGCAAAGCCGAAAGGGTTGTGGGCGTGGACCAGCACAACCCGATGACTCTCGTATGCCGCTTGCAGCTCGGGGGACTTTAGAAAGCCCAATTGGCAGGCCGACCCGGTATAGCCTTCTGGCCCGTGGGTGCCGCTGATTACAACAAGCGCCGAGTCAGCATCCCCAGAGCCACCAACGGCAAAATCCATGGCCAGTTCTTCGCCCTCGGGCCCTGCTATTGGCAACGCCTCCGAACTTACATCAAAGCCCGCCGCGAGCGCCCCATCAAGAAACCGGGTTCTCGCCTCCGGGTAAGTTTTTGAGAACAACTCCGGTGCGTTCACTCTGTAAGAATCCCTCTTAATACTCGGCTCTAGGATGACCACCGTGGTACTTCCATGCAATTGTTGTGTCAGCGATGACGGGCAATTTGCAAGAATTGATATCTTTCTTTGTAGGCTCGGTAGCTTCGTTCCAGAGCCATGTGGCATACACTAAAGCAGTTGAATAATGGTCCAAGGGTGGGGGTGTGTATGACTGAGTTCAGGCAGGCATCGGGCTGGCAGCAGCGCCACACCCTGGTGCTCGCAAGTTTCGTCGCGCTTTTTATCGCCTATCTTGACCGGGTAAACATCGCCGTCGCCGGTATTGCCATGCAGGAAAGCCTGGGCTGGTCTGAGACGGAGAAGGGGTTTGTGCTGTCCTCTTTTTTCATTGGTTACATGGCGGCGCAGATTCTCGGCGGGGTCCTGGCGGACAAGTACGGCGGCAAAAAGGTGTTGGTGGCCTCGCTGGTGGCCTGGTCACTGTTTACCATTCTTACGCCGTTGGCGGGATCGGCCTCCTTTGCCGCGTTAATTCTGGTGCGAATTGGTCTGGGTTTGGGGGAGGCGCCATTGAGCCCGGCAGTGCTCAGCTTGTTTGGCAAGTGGATTCCAGAAACCGAACGATCAAGGTCAGTTGCCGTCTACTCCAGCGCGGCCATAGCCGGAACCCTTGTGGCACTGGTGGTGACCGGACTGCTGGTGGCCAGCTACGGCTGGCAAATCGTCTTTTATGCCTTTGGTTTTGCTGGACTGGTGTACGCGGTCTACCTGCAGCGCGCGCTTTATGAGACCCCGGCGGAGCATCCACGTGCTAGCACCGAAGAGAAAGCATTATTCGCCGAGCAGGTGTCGGCAGAGGGCAAGGCAGACATTCCCTGGCGCAGAATTTGGAGCCTGGGGCCGATTTGGGCGCTGCTCATCACTTTTTTCTGTACCAGTTGGAGCCTTTACGTCTTCATGTCCTGGATGCCCAGTTACTTCTCGTCCGTGCACGGTCTTGATATCAGCAGCGTGGGGATTTACACCATGGCACCGTGGGCCGCCATGTTTGTCATGATGAATGTGGCAGGTTGGATAGCAGATAAATTGATACTGATGGACTGGAACATCACCCTGGTCCGGAAGTTGATGCAGAGCATTGGCTTGTTGGGATCTGCCGCGTTTTTGTTGATCACCCGAACCGTGACCACGCCGGAATCCGCCGTGCTGTGCTTGTGCGGCGCGCTGGGTCTGCTGGCCTTTGCGTATTCTGGATCGGCGCCTAACGTGCTGGATATTGCGCCGCGCGTTGGGGGCGTCGTCGTTGGCGTAATGAAGACCCGTGGCACGTTGCCTGGGATCGTGGGGGTGGCGCTGGCAGGTTGGTTGGTGGACACCACCCAGTCTTACGATTCCGTTCTGCTGCTTGCCGCGGTCGTCAGCATTGTTGGTGCGGTGGTTTACATCGCGCTGGGGTCCGCCGAGAAACTGATTGAGTAGGCCGCTTCTGGGCATATCTGCTTTCAGGGTGAGCGTAACGAATCAATCCATTATTTGTGTGATAGATGGCGACAGGCTTGGTAGCTGAATAGGACCAAACAGCGAGGTTCTGACGCCCCGAAAAGTTGGAAGGAGGTCTCTGATGGCTAACGGTAAGGAAGTGATAGGGGGTCCGGTTATGGTCGGCCAGACCACATTACCCATGTCCATGGCTGTGAGAGCTGGTGACTTTGTTTTTCTCTCGGGCATGCTGGCGATGGACGAGGCAGGCGATTTCGATTTTTCCGGGGATATTGCCGAGCAAACGCGCCTTACCCTTGAAGCCGTCGAACGCCTGTTGGTCCAGGCCGGATGCACTCGGGACGACGTTGTAAAATCGGTGGTTTATCTCAAGGACCGCGGTGACTTTGGGGCATTCAATGCGGCTTATGGAGCATTTTTTGACACCGCGCCCCCCGTGCGCACTGCAATCTGTACTGACTTCGTGGTTGAGGGTGTTCGAGTTGAGATCGACGTTACGGCTTACGTGCCCGGGCAAGACGCCTGAATTTGAATCTGACGGCGTCCATTGGTGCTGCTGAACATGTCCACCCAAAAATGCTGATTTCGGCAATGACCCCGCGACCCCACGAAAAGCAATTTTACTTGGCCGTGGTCAGTGGCTGGCCTGCTGCAGGCAGACCTCCCATGCTCAGGCATGGTCTCGTTACGCCAGTTTCCTGGAATAACTGCAGCCAACGTCCTGACAGAGGAGTGGCAGGGTGAAGGTGCTGGTAATTGGCGCCGGTGCGGTGGGTGTTGCCACGGCCTACTATCTTCATCGCCATGGCTGCGAGGTCGCGCTGATCGACGCTAACCCGGCCCCGGGCATGGAGGCCAGTTTGGGGAATGGCGGCTGCATCCATGCCAACGTTGTGCCGCCCTGGAATGAGCCCAGTGGGTACCGAGAAATTGTTCGCGGTTTACTTGGACGGCCCAGCCATCTCGTAGTGAGGTACCGAGCACTACCCTCACTACTGGGGTGGGGTCTGAATTTCTTGAGGCACTCTACCGAAGGCCGGTTTCTGGAGGGTGCCCGACGCTTAACGCGTTTGGGGAAGCACTCTCTTGCCTGCTTCCAACAGATTGCCGCAGAAACTGGCATCAACTTCCATCACCGGGAGCGGGGATTTCTTCGGGTCTTCCGGGATACGTCAAGCCTGGAAGGGGTTACCGAGCTTTCCCAGAAACTCAGTTCCGATGGTGCCGAGTTTCGCGTACTCACAACGGAGGAGACCATTGAGTTGGAGCCGGCGTTAGCGGGTATAGAGCCTAACATTGCAGGCGGGCTATATTCTCAAACAGACCAATCGGGAGACGCTGCTGCCTTTTGTCGTCATTTGACCGCGTGGTTAGTCGAGCAAGGAGTGACCAGTCACTTGGGTGAGTCCGTCCGTGTGATTCGCCGCGTCGGCCAAGCTTTCCATTTGCAAACCCAGACAGGGGCAGAGTATGGCGCGGACAGGGTAGTCCTGGCCACGGGGTCTGACAGCCCAGTCCTGGCCCGGCAACTGGGGGTTAAGTTGCCTATCCGACCGGCCAAGGGCTACTCCATTACCCTCCCCGCAGAAGATTGGCTGTCAGCGCCCAGGGTACCGCTGGTGGATACAGGAGTCGGTGTGGGAATACACAACATTGGTGAACGACATTTGCGTGTTGTCGGCGGGGCCGAGTTCGCCGGCTACGACCGTCGCATACCGATGGGTAAAGGTGACTACCTGCTGTCTTGCCTCAAGGCCGTCTTTCCTGATTTTGCCGGCCCTGAGACCGTGGTTGATGAGGACGTTTGGTGTGGGTTCCGGCCGGTGCCCGCACACGGGTTGCCGATCATAGGTAACTCGGGCACGCCCAATTTTTATTTGAATACCGGCCATGGCTACATGGGCTGGACCATGTCGGCGGCCTCTGGGAGTGTGTTGGCAGATCATATTGTCGGCAAGCAACCGGCGCTGCCGTTGCATGATTACGGGTTACCCCTATGAAGGATCGGATGGCAATCGTCAGCAGATGGCGCCCCCGAATAGAGCCCGGAATGTTTGTCATATTACTGCTGTGGTTTGGAATTGGAGTCAATCCCGGAAGCGCCGCGGGTGCCGTCCCCCTCCCTGACATCGCGCTCAATCACGGCAGGGTCATCGACCCTGAAACCGGGCTGGATGCAATCCGTCACCTGGGGATCACCGACGGGGAGATTACCCAGGTATCCGAAACCCCTCTCGAGGCCGTTCGGATCATTGATGTATCGGGACACATCGTCGCGCCCGGTTTTATTGATACCCACACCCACGGTGCGGTGACCCCCCACGGCGGCAAGCTCAGCCTGCGTAATGGCGTTACCACCGCCATGGACCTCGAGGCGGGCGCAATGAACATTGCTCGTTGGTATGACGAGCGAGATGGGAAATGGCAGTTGAACTATGGGACTACGGTGTCCCAGGAGTTTGCCCGAGCGGTGGTGCTTGACGGGTTTGACCCTGTTTCACTGCGGGACATGCGTGACTTGTTCGCCACGCGGGCCGCATCGCAGGGGCAGGGCAAGTCCCGCTGGTCAACCGGTATAGCGACCGCCGATGAACTCAACAGCATACTCGGGCTGCTGGACGAGGGACTGCGTGAAGGGGCAATTGGTATCGGTTCCCTGTTGGGTTACGCCGCGGCGGGAATTACGTCCCGGGAGATGTACGAGACCCAGAGGGTGGCGGCCAATTATGGGCGACTGACGGCCGTGCACCAGCGCTATTTTGAAAACGCGCCGCCCAAAGAGAATTCGATCGCTGCCGCTGAGGTCATGAACAATGCTTTTGTTTTGGATGCGCCTTTGCTCTATGTTCACTTCAACATCGATAACTGGCCACTGGTGCAGGAGTTAATGGTAGGAGCGCGTGCGCGAGGCATGAATGTTTGGGGCGAGGTCTATCCCTACACCTCCGGATCAACCAATGTCGGTGCCAATTTCCTTGATCCTGATAAGTGGAAAGCAACGGTAGGCGCCATCGAGACCACCGTGTATGACCCTCAGCTGGGCCGCTTCATCACTGAGGACGAGTTGGTGGGTTTCCGGACGGAGGAACCGGGGCGAACCATTATTGGTTTTATTCGTCCCGAGGCCTGGGTGGTGCCCTGGCTGCGCCTGCCGGGTGTTGTGGTCGCGGGTGATGGCATGCTCCCCACGGATGCCGATGGTCAGTTGCTCGCGTGGGAAGATGCCTATGAGCTTGGGGCTTATCACCCAAGGACCTCGGGTACCCAGGCCAAGGCCCTGCGTTTGGCTCGGGAGCATAGGATTCCCTGGCCACATATAATTCGTATCCTCAGTTATAACTCTGCCAAATACCTCGGCGATGCGGGAATCGAGGCGATGCGCCGACGGGGGCGTCTGCAGGTCGGTATGGTGGCGGATATCACGGTGTTTGATCCGGCGACCGTCACCGATCGGTCGAGTTTCGACTTGGGTCGCAACGGTATACCCCCGGACGGGATTCCCCTGGTTGTGGTGAATGGCGTTGTCGTGGTCGATAAGGCCAGGGTTCTGGAGGGCGTCTTCCCTGGCCAGCCTATCCGTTTTGCGCCCGAGTCCGACGGTCGGTTCCAGCCACTGGCCTTGGACGGCGATTGGGTCCTGGAGGCAAAGCATCCACACTGATTGCGTCAGCGGTTGAGGCCTTCAGGTGTCTTGTGCACTCCGACGCCTGAAGAATTGCGCGGTTTGCGGAGCAGCGGGTAGCAAAAAGAGCCTAGCCAGAGAGGTTGACTGTCTGGAAGCTGCTGCCAGGCAGGCGCTAAAGGCGGTGGGGAGGTTCACTGCCTCCTGCAACTTTTCGGCGGTTGGAATACCTGCAGTGTCGGCGCCTCGCCGGTGAATTTTTCCACCTCCACCAGGCAGGTGTGGGCCGAACACCCCTGGGCCAGGCTTGATGTGCCAATGTCGGGCGTCAAGGCGTTGGGATTGCCATGCACCTCAAGGACACCTCCTTCCCAGTCCTGTGGATCGAACCAAGCCCCCGTGGGGAGCTCGATCACTCCGGCCATGATGGCTTCGCTGATATGTAGGCCCGCCAAGCAACTGCCGCGGTCGTTATACAGGCGGATGACATCGCCTGTTTGCAATCCCCGCGCACTGGCGTCGCCGGGGTTCATCCGCGCGGCCTCCCGACCTTTTATCTTGTGGGATTGGCTGGCAATGCCGTGATCAAGCTGGCTGTGCAGACGATGCCGTGGCTGATTGGATACCAGGTGCAGTGGGAAATGCTTCGTCTGTCGCCCCCCAAGCCACTCATCGTGGTCGAACCATTTGGCGTGACCCGCACAGTCGGCGTAGTCGAAGGACGCAATGGTTTCCGAGTAAACCTCTATTTTGCCACTGGGCGTGTTGAGCGGATATCGGGTGGGGTCCCGGCGAAACTGTTCTAAAAGAAACTCGGCGTCAGGAAGCTGATCGTCGAAGGCGAATTGGTCTCCCTGCCAAAAGGCCTCAAAAGGGGGTAGTGCCACACCGTGGTTGGCGGCATCATTTCGAGTGGCCTCATAAAGATGCTGAATCCACTCTATTTCGTTGCGGCCCTCGGTAAAGTCGCCGTGGAAGCCCAGGCGCTGGGCCAGTTCAGAAAAAATATCGAAGTCGTTGCGAGCATCACCGAAGGGGGCCAGTGCCGCGGGCATGGGGGTGAGGTGGTGATCGTAGGCGCTGCCGCCCAGGTCATTGCGCTCAAGGGAAGTGGTTACCGGCAGCACAATGTCCGCATGGCGGGCGGTGGCGGTCCACACGGACTCGTTGACCACAATCGTCCGCGGTTTCTGCCAGGCGCGTATCAGCCGATTCAGGTCCTGGTGGTGGTGAAACGGATTGCCGCCTGCCCAGTACACCAGGTCAATACCGGGGTAGGCCAGCCGGTGTCCGTTGTAACGGTAGGTTGCCCCCGGGTTCTCCAGCATGTCGGTGATACGTGCTACGGGAATAAACCGGTGGCGGGTCGCCTTACGCTCACCAATCTCGGCACCAAACGCCGCAATTTTAAAGGTGGGGATGCGCCGTCCACCAAAACCCAGATTGTGGATGCAGCCATATCCATAGCCGACACCTGCCCCCGGCAGTCCAATATATCCCAGCATGGCGCCCAGGGTTGTAATCATCCACCAACTCTGTTCGCCGTGTCGCTGACGCTGTAAGGACCAGCTGATACCCAGAAAACTGGGATCCCGCGCTGCACTGTGGGCCAGGTCCTCAATCTTATCGGCGCTGACACCAGACAGTCGGCTTGCCCACTCGGGTGTTTTCGCGACGCCGTCGCTGTCGCCCATGAGGTAGGGCAGGAATTTCGCAAAGCCTTCGGTATATCGGTTGAGAAACGGCTCGTCGTGCAATCCATCACGCACTAGGACATAGGCCATGCCCAGCATGATGGCAGTGTCCGATCCGGGCCGGCAGGCTATCCACTCAGCCTCCAGTAGTTCGGGCACATCGTCCCTGATGGGACTGACGTTGACGACCCGGATGCCCGCGTCCCGAAGGGCCTGCCACTGCTTCGTAGCCGAGTGTGCGCCAAGGCCACCAGCATTCACCTGGGCATTCTTCAGCGCTGCGCCCCCGAACAGAATGACCGTTTTAGACACCTGGGCTATCTCTGTGGGGGAGGGCGATTCCCGGGTCAGTGGCAGCAGGGGTGAGCCAAGAACGTGCTTGATGATCACTTCAGCCGCGGCCGCTGAATAGGAATTGACGGAGGCCACGTAGCCGCCCCCCAGATTCAGGAAGCGATGTAGCTGGCTCTGGGCATGATGAAACCGGCCGGCGCTCGCCCAGCCGTAGGAGCCTGCAAAAATCCCATCGGGCCCGCGGGTCTGCCATGTGTCACGCAGTGCGTCCGCTGTAAGGTCAAGCGCTTCAGGCCAACTGACGGGGACAAACGGCTGCCCACCCCGTCCACCGTCAGGCTCGGCGCAAGGGTTCTCGAGGTACCCCGCCCGCACCATGGGTTGGACGACACGCACGTCACGGTCACTGTTGTTTTTTAGCGACTCGCCAATGGCGCAGGGCTCGCTATCGGTCTGATAGGGGAGCACCGCCACCACGCGGTCGTCATCCACCTCGATGCGGAAGTTTCCCCAATGGGTACTGGTAGGAGTGAAGCGACGACTCACAGTTTATAACCTCACCATCAGGCCACCTGTTGGGCGGATTGGCCGGGCCACTGCTGCAGCAGTTGTGCCAAGGTCTCTCGGTAATTTTCGTAGGCAGCCTGTTTCACGTGGCCGTAGCCCTTAACGGATAGCGGCAACGTGGCGATTTCCAGAAACAGGTCCCGATTCGCGCTGCAAAGGTCTGGGAGCAGTTGATCGATCATGGACTGATAGTCAGTGATCAACGAGCGCTCCATTTTGCGCTCGGCCGTATAGGCGAAGGGGTCCAGGGCAGTGCCTCGCAGGAACCGGCACTTAGCCAACATAGTGAAGATTGGCAGCATCCAGTTTCCCAGGCTGATTTTCCGTGGCAGCCCCGTGTGTTTGTCCACTGGACTCAGCAGCGGTGGCGCCAAATTAAAACGGATCTGGTAGTCACCCTCAAACTGCGCGGCCAGTTTTTGGTGGAAGGCCGGGTCGCTGTGTAATCGGGCGACCTCATATTCGTCTTTGTAGGCCATCAGCTTGAACAGTGTGGTTGCCACAGCCTTGAGTAACTCCCGATCCTCTCCCAGAGACTTGGAGACCTTGCCGGAAAAGCGCTCCAACCAGTCTTTGTAGCGCTGTCCATAGGCGTGGTTTTGGTAGCTGCTGAGTTCCTGGATATTGCGCTCAATGATGCCCGCTGGGGAATCAAGCTCTATGACGGTGACTGGCTGTGCTGTGGATGAGAGGATCGCCTCGATCAAACTGGGCTCGTGGGCCAGACAGCGGCCCCATTCGAAGGCTTCCACATTCCACTCCACAGCGATGCCATTCAAGGCAATGGCATCCAAGATCGCGGCCTCACTGATAGGAACCAAGCCTCTCTGCCAGGCAAAGCCGGTGAGCAACATATTGGCGCCCAGCGCATCACCCAGCAGGATTCTGGCGACTTCTGAGGCCTCAAAGAAACTGCTTTCCTCGGCATGCATGGACTGCTGTAGCCGGCTATGCAGCGTATCGACGGGGAACGCAATATCACCGTCCCGGGCGAAATCTCCGGTGAAGTTGCGCTCCGTATTGACGATGCCTCGGGTTCGGGTCGGATCCAATGCGGGAATGATCTTGTCGTGTCCCGCCACCAACATATCGCAGGCCAGCAGGGTATCGGCCATGCCGGCGTTTACCCGGGCCGCGTGTACCGTACTTCCAAGATCGCCCAGGCGCAGGTGCGTTACCACGGAGCCGCCCTTCTGGGCGAAGCCCAACTGATCTACAACGCTGACTGACAGCCCGTCAAGGTGGGCGGCCATACCAAGCACCGCTCCGATGGTCACAATGCCGGTGCCGCCGACACCGGTGATCAGGATGCTGTAGCTGCTAGCCGGCTTAAGTACTTCCAGCTCTGGCATTGGCAGCTTGCCCGGTTTTTTGGGCAGGGCCGGGTTGGGTGTGCCTGCGGCTTTGCGCAGTGCACCGCCCTCTACCGTTACAAAGCTGGGGCAGAAACCCTCGGCACAGGAGTAGTCCTTGTTACAGGAGGATTGATCAATGCGCCGCTTACGACCAAAGGGCGTTTCCATGGGTTGAATGGAGGTGCAGTTCGACGCCACCCCGCAGTCTCCGCAGCCCTCACAAACCCGGTCGTTGATAAAGAAGCGCTTGGCAGGGTCAGGGTAGAGTCCGCGCTTGCGACGCCGGCGTTTCTCTGAGGCGCAGGTCTGGTCGTAGATCAGCAGCGACACGCCCTCTACAGCCCGAAGATCCTGCTGTAACGCATCCAGTTCCCGTCGGTGATGTATGGAGGTGCCCCGGGCGAAGGCCGGCTGCCCTACATATTTTTCGGGCTCATCGCTGACCACCGCAACGCGGTGGACGCCCTCCAGGGCCGCCTGCTGGGAAATCTGTTGCACTGTCAACTGACCGTCAACCGGTTGGCCACCGGTCATGGCAACGGCATCGTTGAACAGCAGTTTATAGGTGATGTTAACGCCGGCACTGACCGCCGCGCGTATCGCCAGCGAACCGGAGTGAAAATAGGTGCCGTCCCCGAGGTTCTGGAAAATATGAGGGGTTTTCACGAAGGCCTGCTGGCCAATCCAGGTAGCGCCTTCGCCACCCATCTGACAGAAGGTATAGGTCTCGCGATCCATCCAGGTGACCATGTAGTGGCAGCCAACACCGCCTTGCCCCCGGCTCCCCTCAGGAAGCTTGGTGGAGCTGTTATGGGGGCAGCCTGAGCAAAAGTATGGAATGCGCTGCATGCCGACGGCCTCTAGGGCTTGCGGCCGAGCAGCTGACTGAGCAATGCGTTGCAGGCGTTGCGTGACCGAGTCCAGAGTCAGCAAGTTGGGGAATGCCTTGCCCAGCGCTGCAGCTATATGGTCGGTGGTAATGGGTTGGCTGTTGTCCAGTAAAGGCTTGCCCTCACCATCTTGGCGTCCCAGCAGCATTGGCCTCGCGGACTCCGGCAGGTCGTAACAGGCCTCCCTGAACCCATCCGCCAGTAGTTCTCGCTTTTCCTCGATGATCAGGACTCGCTCAAGCCCGCGGGCAAATTCGCGATAAGTGTTTAAATCTGCTGGGAAGGGCATTCCCACTTTCAGAATGGAGATGCCTAATTCATTGAGCTGGTGGTCATTGATACCTAGGTCAGCAAATGCCTGCAGGGTTTCTCGCCAGCTTTTGCCCATTGAGACGATACCCCAGCGGGGTTGTTCCG
>JAAXJC010000041.1 GCA_012270045.1 Luminiphilus sp. | reverse complement strand
TCGACAAGGCAGCGTAGCGTGCCGGTTTCAGCAAATGACACTCAAGGAGATGGCCGTGTCCAACGCCTACATACTCGACGCCTGCCGGACACCCCGTGGCATTGGCAAGGTGGGCAAGGGTGCCCTGGCACACCTGCACCCCTCTTATCTTGGTTCCACGGTGTTGAAGGCCCTTGCCGAGCGCAATGACCTGGAGACCGCGGAGGTCGATGACGTGATCTGGGGGACATCGGCCCAGAGCGGCAAGCAGTCCGGTGACCTTGGCCGTATGGCGGCCCTTAATGCGGGCTATGACATACGTTCTTCGGGCGTAACTCTCGACCGCTACTGTGGCTCGGGTATTACCAGCGTCAGCCTGGCGGCGGCCCAGGTCATGTCCGGTATGGAAGATCTGGTGGTTGCCGGCGGCACCGAGATGATGAGCTATTTCCCCTCCATAGGAGAACCCGGCGTTCCTCCCATGTTGGATTCGGGCAACCTGGACCTGCGCGCCATGCACCCCCAGTCCCAGCAGGGTGTCTGCGCCGATGCCATTGCCACCATGGAAGGTATTGACCGAGAGGCGGTGGACCAACTTGCCCTCACCAGTCAGCAGCGGGCCGCCCGGGCCATTGCTGAGGGGCGCTTCGACCGGTCGCTGATTGCGGTGAATAACCCGGACGGCTCACTTGCCCTGGATCACGAGGAATTCCCCCGGCCGGATACCACCCTTGAGAGCCTGTCCGGCCTTAAAACAGTTTTTGACGTGGTTCGGGATGTCCCGGTGGACGCCGCGGGTACCACCTATGGGCAGTTGATACAGCAGAAGTATCCGCAGTTGGAGCGCTTTCAGCATATTCATCACGCCGGCAATTCATCGGGGGTTGTGGACGGTGCCGCCGCCCTGTTACTGGCGTCCGAGTCCTACGTCGAAAAGCGGGGCGTTACCCCCCGGGCGCGGGTGGTCGCCACGGCCAACCAGGGCGACTGTCCGACCCTGATGTTGAATGCACCGGTGCCGGCGGCCCGCAAAGTGCTGGCCAAAGCGGGGTTGGAGGTTGGTGATATTGACCTCTGGGAAATCAACGAGGCCTTTGCGGTTGTGGCCGAGAAATTTATCCGTGATCTGGGCCTGGACCGTGACAAGGTCAACGTCAACGGCGGTGCCATGGCTTTGGGTCACCCGATCGGTGCCACCGGGTCGGTGTTGATTGGCACCATCCTTGACGAATTGGAGCGGCAGCAGAAGCGCTACGGTTTGGTGACCATGTGTGCCGCCGGCGGCATGGCGCCCGCCATCATCATAGAACGGATCTGATCCGGGGCAGGGAAGTTACCGCGCTTGTCACGCTGGGTTGCCGGGTAATACGCCAATAGCAGCATCTGGTTGTTTTCACCGTAGTTGCCCAGTCCAGAAGAGCCGCCGGGTAACCGTCTTGGCGCTGCAGCCAGAAGCGGCGTCAGGACTCGACGTGGAACAGCTTGTTGATAATCCGCCACTCGCCATCGCAGTGGATAAAGGACAGGGTGTCCAGGAACATGAGACCCAGATAGCCGTCCCGTACCCGGGCAACCGCCGTCTGGCCCGCTATGTCGATGGACAGTATGTCCAACTGCGGGGCCTCACCCTGGGCCTTTGGCGAGGGCTGCTGGGCGGCGACAAAGTCGGCGAACTCGCCTGCCCTCATGTGCTGGTATCCGTTGGGCAAATACCCGGTCACCCAGGCATCCGGGTGAAAGGCCGTCTCCGCCTTTGCCCGACTCGATTCGTGCATGCAGTCAAAGTAGGTCTGGATGGTTTCGGTGATGGCTTGGGTGTCGGTCACTGGCAAGTCTCCCGGCAGTGGTGAGGGTCCAGGGCCACTCTGCCACGTTTCCTCGGACGAGGGGGGTTTTTGTAGTGCTTGGGACTTCAAGCCAGGCATAGTCCAGCGTATGTTGGTTTTACCCGGCCGCACCGGGGCGCTGGCGGTAGGGCGGAATTAAGGATCGACGGAGAGGACATAGCCATGGCTGGAGCGCGTTGGACCCGGGAGCGGGCGGCCCGCTGGGGAGAGGAACAGCCTTGGTGGGTTGGCTGTAACTTTACCCCCAGCACCGCCAGCAATCAGTTCGAGATGTGGCAGCCCGACAGCTTCGATCCGGACACCATCGCCCGGGAACTGGGCTGGGCTGCCGACCTGGGTATGAACAGCGTCCGGGTGTTCCTCCATGATCGCCTTTGGCAGGCGGATGCCGAGGGCTTCAAGGGTAGGGTTGATACCTTCCTGCAGCTTGCCCATGGGGTGGGCATTCGGACCATGCCGGTGCTCTTCGACGACTGCTGGTTTCCTCCCAAACCTGGTCAACAGCCGGAACCCGTACCCGGCGTCCACAATTCCCGATGGGCCCAGTCACCGGGACATGATGTGGTGCGCGATCCCAGCCAGTGGCCCCGCCTGGAGCAGTATGTCAAGGATATGATCGGCACCTTCGGGCAGGACCCGCGGGTCTGTATCTGGGATCTCTACAATGAACCCGGCAACGCCATACTGCCCTACGCGGCACTGCCGCCCTACCGCTCGCTGCCGGGGGCGCTCGCCAAGGTATTCAGGCACTTTGTACTGCCCAGTCCAACCTTGCCCCTGTTGCGCTCCTGTTTTGACTGGGCCCGGGCCATTGACCCCTGCCAGCCACTCACGGTGGCGGTGTGGGCCCCCATCCCGCGGCTGAACCGGCTACAACTGGACTGCTCTGACGTGATCTCGTTTCATCAGTATATGGGCGCCAACGCCCTGCGAAAGAAAATCGGGGAGCTTCGCGAGCGATACCAGCGGCCCATACTCTGCACCGAATGGCTGGCACGTCCTGTGGGCAGCAGGGTGCACAGCCATCTGCCGATTTTTCATGAGGAGGGCGTGGGCTGTTATAACTGGGGCCTGGTATCAGGCCGAACCCAAACCATCCACAGTTGGGGAGACCGCCCCGGGTCGCCTGCGCCGGAAGTGTGGCATCACGACCTTTTGCACCCGGACGGATCAGCCTTCGATGCCGACGAGGTGGAGACCTTTCGGCGCCTGTGCTGAGCGTGACCCGTGTCGGTTAAAGCACAAGTGGGTGCAAACAGTGACTTTTGTAATGTTTTTCCAGGTAGGGATAAAGTTGTCGTCGAAATAGAGCACCAGCAAACCCTCTGGAGGTGATTGCCCGTGTCAGAAGCCAGCATAGGTGAGCAGCAACTGAGAGCCCTGTATGGAGAGCCTCGGGATCTTGTGCGCGAAGCCTGGGCCCCGGAATTGGAGAGCACTACCCGCGCCTTTATTCAGGCCAGTCCCTTCATGGTGCTGTCGTCGGTGAATGCTGAGGGCTTTGTTGATACCAGTCCACGGGGCGGCCCACCCGGCTTTGTGCAGGTGGTGGATAACCGTCACCTGCGCTTCCTGGATCAGCCCGGTAACCGCAAAGTACACACCCTCACTAATTTGCTTGGGCACAATAAGGTGGGTTTGTGCTTTTTTATTCCCGGCATTAAGGAAGTTGTGCGGGCCCATGGGGTTGCGACGGCCAGTGATGACCCGGAGGTGATAGCAGCGATGGGTGGCAATCCGGAGCGCAATAAACTGTTCATTACCATTGCGCTGACGAAGGTGTTTCCCCATTGTTCGAATGCGCTGAATAAGGCCGGCCTGTGGGACCCGAATAGCTGGCGCAAGGGCAGGGACGGTGATATTCCGTCACTGATGCAAATGGCCCAAAGCCTGGCGGTTGCCCGTGAATAAACCCGGGGCCTATCTCTTGCTGGCCTGAGCACGGGGAATGGGTGTTGACGACCAGCGGTTGACCGCAGTGAAGCGTGGCGCCCTCGCCAGGACTCGAACCTGGAATCACCGCTTAGGAGGCGGTAGTTATATCCTGTTT
>JAAXJC010000024.1 GCA_012270045.1 Luminiphilus sp. | reverse complement strand
CTCCCCGGGACTGGAGAAATTACTCAATTTGATTGACACTGCGGCCTGCGACCGAGGAGATTAAAACCATGAAAACACGCGCCGCTGTAGCCTTCGAAGCTGGTAAACCCCTGGAAATTGCCGACGTTGACCTACAGGGCCCCCAGCCCGGCGAGGTGATGGTTGAGATAAAAGCCACCGGGGTATGCCACACCGACGCCTTTACCCTGTCGGGTGACGATCCCGAGGGCGCCTTCCCGGCCATACTGGGGCACGAGGGTGCAGGGGTCGTGGTCGAGGTGGGTGCGGGCGTCACCAGTGTAAAACCCGGGGATCATGTCATTCCCCTGTACACACCCGAGTGCCGGCAGTGTGACTTCTGTTTGCACCCAAAGACCAATCTCTGTCAGGCCATCCGGGAGACCCAGGGCCAGGGCGTAATGCCCGACAAGACCAGCCGCTTTTCACTGGATGGCAAACCCCTGCTGCACTACATGGGCTGTTCCACCTTTTCGAATTTCACCGTGCTGCCAGAAATTGCTGTCGCCAAAGTCCGTGAGGACGCCCCCTTCGACAAGATCTGTTACATCGGCTGCGGCGTGACCACGGGTATCGGTGCCGTGGCCTTCACCATGAATGTCGAAGCGGGATCGACCGTCGCCGTGTTCGGGCTCGGGGGCATCGGCCTGAATGTCATTCAGGGCGCGCGCATGGTGGGCGCAACCCGAATCATCGGTGTTGATATGAACCCCGCCAAGGCGGCCCTGGGCGAGAAATTTGGCATGACCGATTTCGTCAACCCCAGTGACGTGGACAACCTGGTGGATCATCTGGTGCAGATGACCGGCGGTGGCGTCGACTACAGCTTCGAGTGCATCGGCAATGTGAACGTAATGCGCCAGGCCCTGGAATGCTGCCACAAGGGCTGGGGCCAGAGCTGCATTATTGGCGTCGCCGGCGCCGGCCAGGAAATCGCCACCCGCCCCTTCCAACTGGTGACCGGCCGCTCCTGGCGCGGCACCGCATTCGGCGGCGCCCGGGGCCGTACCGACGTACCCAAAATCGTCGACTGGTACATGGAGGGGAAAATCAACATCGATGACCTGATCACCCATACCATGCCCCTGTCGGATATCAACAACGCCTTCGACCTGATGCACAGCGGTGAAAGCATTCGCTCCGTTGTGGTGTACTGAACGTGACCGAGTTGATTGACAGCCATCTCTGCTTTGGTGGCGAACAGCAACGCTACCGACACCGTTCTGAGGTGCTGGGTTGCGAGATGGTGTATTCCGTCTACCTGCCGCCCCAGGCCCGTCAGGCTCCAGTGCCCGTGCTGTACTACCTCTCCGGCCTGACCTGCACCGACGAAAACTTCGTCGCCAAGGCCGGCGCCCAGCAGTATGCCGCCGCCCATGGGATTGCGATCGTCGCGCCGGATACCAGTCCCCGGGGTGAGGGTGTCCCGGATGACCCGGAGGGTGCCTGGGACTTTGGTCTGGGCGCTGGCTTCTACGTCAATGCCACCGAAGCACCCTGGAATCAGCATTACCGAATGTATGACTACGTCGTGGAGGAATTACCCTCCCTGGTGGCCAGCAGCCTGCCGGTTGACCACGACCGGGTTGGCATCACCGGTCACTCCATGGGCGGCCACGGGGCGCTGACCATAGGCCTGCGCAACCCTGACCGCTTCCGCTCCATTTCAGCCTTTGCGCCCATCACATCCCCCAGTGAGTGCCCCTGGGGCCACAAGGCACTGGGCCATTATCTGGGCAACGACAGGGATGTCTGGTTGTCCCACGACGCCTGCCATCTGATCGGACAGGCCAGCACCCAACGCCCGATACTGGTTGACCAGGGCGGCGCAGACGGTTTCATGGTGGAACAGCTCAAACCCGAGTTACTGTTGGCGGCCTCCGCCGCTGCGAACTACCCGATCAACCTGCGAATACAGGCAGGGTATGACCACAGCTACTTTTTTGTGGCCAGTTTTATCGGAGAGCACCTCGGCTTTCACGCCCAGCACCTGAGCGCCTGACCCGGGCGCTATCGCACCCAGGGTGACAGCCCAAAGGGCGCATCTGGCAAATCGCTGCGCTGCCAGCGCGGACCGTCGATGCGTCTGGGTTGCGCCCGTCGCAAGCGCGAGCCAGTCGCACCACCACACTGCCCCTCATTGAGCCAGGCCAGGGCGGACTTCAGGGATGCCTCTTCCGGATCGCCGAAGGGACGGGTGATGTCATCCGCCGCGGGGCAGAGGGTAAACCCCGCGTCGACCAAGCCGTTGTAATAACCGCCGTTGCCCTCACCATTGACAATCTCGAAAGTGATCAGGCGCAGGCGCGTATCACAGGACGCCCATTCCGGGGGACCGAGATTCTGGTCAAAGGCATACTGGCCAACGGCCTTGCCCAGCGTGTTCTCACCCACCAGCACCACTTCGATATGGGGCGACAGGCTATTGATGACCAACTCGCTGGCGGATGCGGTGCCCCCGGTAGTGATGAACGCGATGCGCAGGGGGCGGATGCTGTCTGGCAGCGGCGCAAAGGACGCGCCGAAGTCCTCTTCACTGCGCCTGTCGTTATGGGCCAGGCGCCAACTTTCCTGACCAATGGCACTGGGCAGGGTGCCCGCCAGCAAATCCAGCATGCGGTCGGCAACGTCCAGCCGACCCCCACCGTTGTATCTAAAGTCGATGACCAGGTCTTCCACCCCGGCCTGCCCAACGACCGCGCTGGAGTCATCCAGGGCATCGTTGGGGGTGCCGATGAAGGACCGCAGGTGCAGGTAGCCAACCGGCGTGGTGCCGGTGCGCTCCAGCAAGAGCGGGTCGACGGCCAGGGGTGGCGTTACCAACTCGGTCTTGACCAGGGTGGCCTCAACCGTCGCGCTCCCCTGCCTGACCCGAAATCCCCGTTCAACACCGGCTTCACTGGGGCCGAACATTTCATCCAGTAAGGTGCCCAGGTAGAAATGGCGTTGGGATATCTCCTCAATGGTCTCGAAACCATTGCCCACATCCATAGCCACGATTTCATTGCCCCGGTCAAAATTCGCAAGACCCGCGGGAGTATCCTGGAGCACATCGACAAAGATGAATCGGCCCAAGTCGTCGATGGTGAATCGGAATCCATAGCCCACATAGGCGCCGGTGCTACCCCGGGCGTCATCCTCGGCCTGGGTGGTCAGGTAGGAGAAGCCCGGATCCCTGCCATCCACCGCCAGGGGCGCTGTCAGTGCATCGAGGTAGGACTGGGCGGTAGCGTAATCATCCGGGTCGATGTCTGCCATCTCGTTGTACCAGAGATACCAGGGGTCAAAGGACAGGCTCGCATCCCCTGCAGCGACCAATTGCACAAAATCCTTTTTAGTCTGCTCACCGCAGGCCTCTACAATCGGTTCCTGCTCACCCAGGCCACGCACCGACTCGGTTTGCTCCAACAGATTGCTGAAGCGCTGGGCGGGGTTGGCCATTGCTTGTCCCGACACCATCAGCGCGATCAGAAGTAACAAAGACAGTCGCATCAATTCCCTTCCCCAAAGGATCGCCCAAAAGATAGCGACATTGTAACCAATACGGTCCGGAGCGGGTCTGACCGTCGATCGTCACGATTACCATACACACGTCGCCACCTTGCAACCCCTGTGGTAGCAAGGTGTTATTGCTTGGTTGGAGCCATCCAGCGGGGTGCAGTCAGCCGCCGCTTACCATCCGAGGCCAGTACCGCATCGTCGGCGTCCAGAGCCTGCCTGTCCCACAATTCACAGGTCACCTGCTTGTGCTTCTGGTCCAGACCCTCGCAGTAGTTGCTGTAGCGGCACAACATGACCTCATTACCGCGTCCGGTTTTGACCTTCTCGAACCAATCGGGATCGGCCAGCGCCTGCCTGGCAATGC
>JAAXJC010000013.1:3406-3991 GCA_012270045.1 Luminiphilus sp. | reverse complement strand
CCCTTTGGGTACGAGGCCCTGCTGACCCAGGACCAACGACACGTCATTGACCGTTGCCGGGGCTTTGGCTGGGAACTTGAGTTCATTCGCCGGCCCCTGTTCTCAGACCCCGTCGTCGTGATGATCGACGCCACTGACCACCAACACTGGCTGATTCATGACAACGGCGAAATGGAAGCCTTCAACGACCTCCGGGCCGCCTAAAAACACCCGCGCCCTCGGCACGGTATCCCCGTTATTACATTCAAGGCCTAAACGAGAGCAGGAATGAGCCTGACACCATTGATGTGTTCGGATTCAGCCCTGCTAACCCGAGGCCGCCGCAAACAGCGGCGCCGATAATTCCGGCTCTAGCCGCTGCCATTCAAGAGACAGGCGGGTCGTCACATCCGATCAGCCCAGTGTTGTAAAAGGCCCGCAACCCATCACAATATTACTCATAACCCCCTCGTAACCCCCTCTGGATCACGGTGGCTATCGCGCACTGCATTTTGGCCTTGGCTTTACACACCGCGACCTCGAACTTCAGCCAATCACCTGGCACGCTCGGCGCTGCAGATATGGTATAAAAAAAAAGCCCGTCCA
>JAAXJC010000013.1:0-3396 GCA_012270045.1 Luminiphilus sp. | reverse complement strand
CGGCGCGCCCCCTCCCATTAGCCCAGTCTTGTAAACGGCCCGCAACCCATAACACCATTATTCTCCCCCCCCCTCGTAACCCCCTCTGGATCACGGTGGCTGTCGCGCACTGCAGTTTGGCCTTGGCTTTACACACCGCGCCCTCGAACGTCCGTTAATCACCTGACCCGGACGGCGCTGCAAATATGGTCTAATCTAAAAGACCGTCGCGCCACTGCGACCCGTGAGGAGCCGCGATGACAGAGTCCCGTGTGCTGCAATTGAAACGCCCGGTGTTGCTGGTCTCCTGCCCGAAACAGGCCATGACGGTGTACGGGGGACTGCTGGGTTTCCAGGAGAACTACCGACTGGAGCACGAGACCCGGACCTTCAGCCACGAGGCATTCAGGTTGCCCCAAGACCTTGAGACCACCTTCATTACCCTTGATCTGGGGGATGCGGAGCGGGTGCTGGCGCTGATTGCCGTGGGCGACGCCGCCATAGACTGGGATCAGCCCCGTGCCGGCATCGTACTGGAGGTAGCCTCAGTCGCTGCGACCCTAAGAGAGGCTGATGTCCGGGGCCTCGCCTGTCTGCCCATCAAGCGCGAGCCAAATCCGGAGCAGGGTCCACCTCGCAGCGAGGGGGGCTTCTATGATCCTGACGGTAATCCCATCGTCGTCTATGACCTGTCACCGTGACTGACACCGGCATGAGCAACCGACAGTGGTTATTGGCCGCCCGACCCGAGACCTATCCCCAACCCGAACATTTCCAGTTGGTCGCCGGTGACCGACCTGCCCTGGAACCCGGTAAGGCACTGGTGAAAACTCTTTTCCTGGGTGTCGCGCCCGTGATGCTGCGTTATATGCGCAACGAGACGGAATTCCAGGCACCGCTGGCGATCGGCGATTTAATGATGGGCCGTGGTGTTGCCCAGGTAATTGCCAGTGATTGCCCGGAACTGCCCGTGGGCTCAATCGTCCAGGCGCGGCTTGGATGGCAGGAATATGCGCTGATCGACACCCGGCAAGACCCACCACCCTTTCTGCTTGCCCACCATGACCTGCCCTACTCCCACGGCCTCAGCAGCCTGGGTCCCAGTGGTTTCACCGCATTGATTGGCCTGCGGGAAATCGGCGCCGTCCAGCCCGCCGACCACATCCTGGTCTCCGGTGCTGCCGGTGGTGTCGGTAGCCAGGTGAGTCAGATCGCCAAAGCCCTGGGTGCCCGAAAGGGCGTGGGCATAGCCGGGGGGCCGGAGAAGTGCCGGCGCCTGATATCCGCCGTGGGCTATGCCGAGGCCCTCGACTACAAGCAGGGCAATATCAACACCGCCCTGGACCAACTGTTTTCCCAGGGTATTGACCTTTATTTCGACAACGTGGGCGGTGCGCTGCTAGATGAGGTGCTGTCCAGGCTGCGGCGGCGGGCCCGGATCGTCATTTGCGGGGCCATCTCCGAGTACCTGCTGCCCCGGGAAGCCCAGCACAGGTTTGCCAACCTGCAAAACCTCGGACGGCAGGACGCCCGTATGGAAGGCTTCTTTGTCTTCGATTACGGCCAACATTATCCCGACTACGCCAGCGAGATCGCCGACTGGATACGCGCGGGCCAGGTCAGCCCGGTTGAGGACATCTCCCGCGGTATTGAAACCCTGCCCCTTGCCCTGTCCGACCTGTATACCGGCAGCAACGTCGGCGTGCGCATGGTGCACGTGGCGGACCCGGACCCCATGCCGTGACAGCACAACCTTCGGACCGAGGCAGCTTCTGGATTGCCGCCTTGTGCCTGCTGGTGGTATCGGTCAGCAACGGCATGATCAACAGCGGTCTGGCGGTTTACGACGAGGTCCTGCTCGAGCACCTCGATACCACCATCGCCCCGCTCAAGCTGCGGGACTCCATTACCTTTCTCGGTTCCAGTGCCTTTGTCCTGCTGGCCGGACTCTGGGGCGACCGGCGGGGTACCAAACGCCTGCTGGTGGCCGGCCTGGCCCTGCTCAGTCTGGTCTACCTGATCTATCCGCTCACTCGATCGCTGCCCGAGGTCTACGGCCTGCATCTGCTATGCGCCCTGGTACTCGCCTGTGCCGGCAACATGACCGCCATTGTTACCGCCGCCCATGCCATGCCCGATCGAACCGGACTTGCCATCGGCATGGCGGTGGCGGGCACCAGTGTCGGAGGCATGTTCATGCCACCCCTGGCCGCCTACCTGATCAGTAGCCTGGGCTGGCAGACGGCCATGCAGGTACAGGCGGCTATACCCCTGATGGTACTGATGCTGGTTTTCTGGCTATTGCCGGCCCGGGCCGGCAGACGCTACAAAGAGACCGCGACTGCAGATGTGACACAGCCGCTGTCGGGCGTGTTTCGCAACCGCGCCTTCTACACGGTCACCCTGGCCGCGAGCCTGACCTACTACAGTGCCCTGTCACTGTTTTCCCACCTGTTTCTGTACCTGCGCTCCCTGGACATCGAAACCCAGTCCGCTGCACTGGGCATGTCGACCCTGGCCGGCTGTGCCCTTGCTGGCAAGCTCATCGTTGGACATCTGAGCGACCGTCTGCCCTTCGACAATTTTTTCCGGGCCCAAATGGCGCTGATGCTGTTCGGTGTAACGGGCATTGCCATGGGCGGCGGCTGGGTGTGGCTGGCCATTGGCATCGCGGGGTTCGGCTGGGGTGGGTTGCACGCCCTATACAACATTGTTCTGGTCCGGCTGTTCGGCCTCGCCGTGGCGGGCCGCGTGAACAGCACCGTCTCGGTGGCCGAAGCCATCGGCGGCGCCACCGGGATTGCCGTCACCGGATGGCTGGCTGACAGTGCCGGGTATCCTGTCGCGCTGGCGGTTGCGGCCGCTTGCTGTGCTACCGCGTTACTGTTGGTATTTGCCACGCCCACACAGGACCGGGACAGTTTCCATAGCAAGAGCGTCAAATAGCCGAGGCGGATGAACCGGTGCAGCTCGAACCGCTGGCTGTAAGCACCCTACTCTAAAGGGGTATACAACAGACCCCCACAAAGCATTTATCGTGACTGCTCATCGCGCGCCCCCCGGCGCGCAACAGGAAGCACACTGGCTGCTTGGAACAGCCGGTTGGACTCAAGGAGTGAGTCATGATGATTTTTATGGGGCTGTTGCAGATAGGCATTGGTATCGCCGTGTTTGTTTGGATGGCAAGGGAGAACCGGAAGGCCACTGATGCATTGACAGGCAAGTCCACCAGCCAGCAGAGATGTCGATAGCGACCGAACGCTCTGGCGTAGACCGGACGAAATAGTCCAAGTTCCAGCGTGTGATGGCAACGACAACAAAGTTGGCATGAACAACCTGGTCGCTACATCAGGGAGGGATAATGTGGTGGAGCTAGGCGGGATCGAACCGCCGACCTCAACACTGCCAGTGTTGCGC
>JAAXJC010000185.1 GCA_012270045.1 Luminiphilus sp. | reverse complement strand
TACCAGCGCCTGGCAACAGGCTCTCACTGGTGCATGCTGGATAATCCTGAAGAAACCAACAACGCCATTCTCGACTGGCTCAAGCGGACTTAATCAGAGGTCACCGCCATGAATCCTGACAGCAAAATCAAGGTCCCAAATGGGCTCTATTCCATGGGACGGGTTACACAGCATTTATGCCTGGGAATACTGCTGCTGGCCTCTGCCGCGGTAACCGGGGCCGCGGAACGACCCAATGTCGTCCTGATGCTGGCAGATAATCTGGGCTACGGGGATATTGGCGCCTACGGTGGCGGAGCCGTGCTGGGCACGCCGACACCGAACCTGGACGCCCTTGCTGCCGAGGGCTTGGTACTGACCCAGTTTTTTGTTGAACCCGGCTGCACGCCCTCCCGGGCCGGCTTGATGACCGGGCGCTACAGCGTTCGCTCGGGATTGAACAGCATCATTGTCGCGGGCACTCCCCAAACCCTTCGGGATGAAGAGTTCACCATGGCAGAGCTGTTCAGGGAACACGGCTATAACACCGCCATGGTCGGCAAATGGCACCTGGGACAAGAACGACAAAGCCAGCCCACCAGCCAGGGGTTTGACAGCTACCAGGTCGGCATCCTGGAAACCACCGATGGCACCCTGTACCCCGAGTCGATGCGCCGCAGCGGCCTGCCCGAGGTCGCCATTGAAAAATCCCGCCCCTATATCTGGGCCTCCAACGACGCGGGGGAACTGGAGCCCGTGCGTCCCTATGACCTGGAGTACCGGGATCAGGTAGAGGGGGACATCGCCCGGGCCGCCAGTGACTACATTGCTCGCAACGCCGACAGGGACAAACCCTTCTTCCTCTACGTGGGCTGGTCCAGCGTCCATTACCCCGCGGGTGTATCTGAAAACTTCCGGGGCCGCTCCCCCGCCGGCCGCTACGGTGACATGTTTATTGAGCACGACCACAGCGTGGGTGAGGTACTGGCGGCGATTGACGCGGCGGGTATCCGTGACAACACGGTGGTGGTCTACATCTCCGATAACGGCCCCGTCGCCAACGAGGGCCAGCATCATGACTACCTGGGCAGTTCCCCCGGGCCCTTCCGGGGTGAGGTGGGGGATGTGCTGGAGGGCTCACTGCGCGTACCCGGCATGCTGCGCTGGCCCGGACGGGTGCCTGCCCGGAAAAGCAATGAAATGGTCGCTATCCACGATTTCCTGCCCACCTTTGCCGCCATGCTTGAGGGCAACTTGCCCAGCGATCGTCCTATCGACGGCAAAAACCAGCTGGGGTTTTTCAAGGGCAGTGAAGAGCAATCCGCGCGGGAGTCCTACATCGCATTCCTGGACGGAGAGATCAGCGCCGTGCGGTGGCGCCACTGGCGAATTTATCCGAAACAGATCGTCGCCTCCGCCGGCAATCCATCGGCCCATGGTGTCTATGGCTATCGAGTCGAGGGCATGGGTTATCCCGCCATTTTCAACATCATGCGAGACCCCCGGGAAGAAATGAATGTTGTGGGTACCGAGGCCTGGGTGATGGGCCCCTACATGAAAATCGTTGCCGACTATCAGGCGACGCTGAAAGCCCACCCCAATCCACCGGCATTCAGCCTGACGACGTTCTCACCCTGAACGAGCAGGGAAGACAGCGCGCTGCAATCCAAGACGAGGACGTAACAATGGCGGAACTACAACATTTAAGCGCAGACGCCCCTGCCGAGGACATTGTCACTGTGCTCCAGCAGGACGGCGCTGCCATCATCGATGAACTGATCAGCCCGGCATTTATTGCTGAGCTGCGTGCCGAAACCGACCAGTTCATGGAGGCCACAGACAACGGATTTGACGACTTTACCGGCTTCCAGACCACCCGCACCGGGGGCCTGCTGGGGCGCTCTGCGAAGTGTCGGGAGCTGATTGCCCACGGGTCGATACTGGCGCCCTGCGAGCAGTTTCTGGCACCTTACTGCGAGCGTGTGCAGCTACACCTGTCACAAATCATCAGGATTCGACCGGGTGAGACAGCCCAGATGATCCATCGGGACCGCTGGGCCTGGGGCAAACACCTGGCTCACATTGAACCCCAGTTCAATACCATATGGGCGTTGACCGATTTCACCCGGGACAACGGCGCGACACAGGTTGTGCCGGGCAGTAGTCAATGGCCGGACAATGCCGAGATCGGGGAGGAACAGGTGGTGCAGGCCGAAATGGCGGCGGGCTCAGTACTGGTGTACTCGGGCTGCGTTTTCCACGGCGGGGGCGCGAACCGATCGACCCGTGATCGAGTCGGACTCAACATCACCTACACTCTGGGCTGGCTGCGCCAGGAGGAAAACCAATACCTCAGCTGCCCCCCCGAGATTGCCAAAGAGTTTGACCGCTCCCTGCAGGAGTTGGCCGGATATGCCATGGGGCAATACGCCCTGGGCTATTACTCGCCCCCCGGGGCTCCCGGCGAACAGCCCGAAATCGCACCGCCACAATATGCCCTTGGTCACCCTATCGACGTTTCTATGATGGGCCTGCCGGTTGGGCCAGACTCCAACTGATCGCAGCTTGAGAGCAGTGGCAGCTCCAGTCGCTCCGACCTAGCCGGGGCGGGCATTGAGGCCCTGACGTGCCGGCTGATAGCAACACTCCAACAGGCGTGCTCCAGGGCATACAGGTGCTATTACTTAGCAGGCTCCCCGCCCTTCAAGCGCGCCCGCTGATCAAAGTCCTTCAAGCACCGGACTGTCAGATTTGACGCGGGAGCCAGCCAACAACCGCTCCGAGGCCCCAGCACCATGCCCATCGCCCTTTTGCGTAGAGTTTAAGTGCTGCAGGAAGCAACAAGATTGATCGCTCGCTGTGACCCGCTACTGCGGGTGGCTGTCGATCGCCGGGGTGGTAAATGTCCTCTAAAGCCCTGTCACTTGGGGAAAACGAAGATCACGTTGACACGCAACGCCCAGCCCTGGGGTCCAAATTCACTGGACTCTGCCCAGTAACGCAAGCCCCCGCCCACCTGCATGATCT
Source organism: Luminiphilus sp. (assembly GCA_012270045.1). Classification (GTDB taxonomy): domain Bacteria; phylum Pseudomonadota; class Gammaproteobacteria; order Pseudomonadales; family Halieaceae; genus Luminiphilus. Next base: position 997 of record JAAXJC010000185.1, on the reverse strand, counting down.
GGTTGCCAAATTTCATCAGCTGGTTGGCACCGACGTTTATCGGCACTGCCCAGCTCCGGGTCTCCCAGTTATAGGTGGACTCGGTATTCACGTAGTAGGTCAGCTTTTTGGGCGTGATGTACGACACAAAGGGCTGGACAAAACTGGCATTGATCTCGTTGTTGTCTTCCTTGGCGAAGGACCACAGATGGTTGGCCAGGGCACCATAGGTCCACGGTCCGTTCTGCTTCAGCACCAGGCCCGTGGGTCCAGCTGCCCAGGCGCCGGGGCCCAGTGCATCCTTGGTGGACGTGGGAATATTCAGCACCGGCCCAACACCCCAGATCAGACCTCCTGCCGTGGGCTCCTTGGGCGAGAAAAACAGGCTCTGCACCGTATCCCCCAGACCCGACTCATCCCTGCCCGGTACGGGAAAATCCGACTGGAATACCACCGGTAAAATCGTCCGGGAGATCAGGTTCCAATCATCGTTCAGGGAAAAGGGAATCACCGGCTGTACATTGGTTCTCCAAATGGAACCCTCGTCACCCAGACCGTAGTTGTCGTCATAGTTGATTTGTATCGGCACGCTGACCAGGGATGCCACCGGGTTGGCCAGCTTCTGGGCAATGGAGGCCTCATCGGCGACAAGTGGAGAGACCCAGGCCGTGAAACAAATCAAAAGGCAGGCTGCGCCTCTCCTTCTAGAGCTTAAAATTCCCATAGCTTCCTCTCTTCAAAGCAAGACAAACAAGCAGTTCAAACTACTGAACCCATGGTAAACAAATGTTTGCTTTAGTGGCGCCCAATCAGCGTAACCGCCGCCTTGGGATAAAACCCTGCTTATGCTTAAGTGGCATCTGCATAGCGCAGGGCTACGGACAATCACGGAGGCAGATGTCACCAGGGGACGCTCCCCATCGGCACCCATAACCCCCAATGGAAAACCAGGCAGGCATCCCCAGGGATAGTCCCCTTGCTCTACAGGGCGGTACCGCTTGAGCGCTTAAATGCTCAA
>JAAXJC010000104.1 GCA_012270045.1 Luminiphilus sp. | reverse complement strand
TGAGGGGGTAGTGGCCTTTGGCTGTGCGGGTTCAAGTCCCGCCTTCCGCACCAACGTTTTTCTCAAGTGGTATCAGGCCGTCGGTTGGCTGTTTCGGCAGTCCTCCGCCAGAAGCCTTGATATCCCGCCGCCTACGTTGGTCCTATGTCAGACGTACCAGCGCTTCACCGCGATGCAGCCGGGTTTGGGTTGTGGGCGGACTGGTACTACTATGCTGCGTATGGCACACCCAATACTCCGGTTTTGGCGGCCCGCTGCATCGGCCCTGTTACTGTCATCGGTCATCATAGGATTTGGCTGGTCCGCCATTGCCGGTTTCGACTCAGTTACCAGCTTCGCCAATTTGTTGGCGAGGTTGCTGGTGCTGGCAGCGCTGATGCTGGCTGTCTGGCGACCACCTGCCGGGGCACCCCGACTGATGTGGGCCTTGCTTCTGGTGTCGACGGCTATGGACCTTGTCGCGGCCGGGCTCTGGAGTAGCGCGCTGCCCGACACCGGGCTGTCCGCGGGGGTGCCTGTGACGGAGTCCAATCCCATAGTGGTGCCCGTCGCTGACCTCCTGCAACTGTGCTCCTTCGCGGTTCTGCTTGCCGCTGTCTGGCTGCTGCGCTCCCGGCATGCGCGCACCATAGACTGGCGCGTACCGGGGTTGGATGTGGTCATTACCGTGCTGTCCCTCAGCGCGGTCACCTGGGTGATTATCCTGAAAAGCCCGGTCAGCAACGACGTAGCATCTTCGGTCGGTAAGCTATTGCTGGAACTCGCCTATCCTGCACTGGATATGGCGCTGCTGATGGTCCTGATGCTGGTCTGGATCAACCCACATAGTGGCGTGGCCAGGTCTCTGCTCCGGGGTATGACCATCGCCTTGGTGTTGTATTTCCTCGCCGACATGGCGATTGGTGTGGCGATCTATTTGTCTGATGATGCCAGGGTGGCCTTGCTCACTGCGTCGGCCCTGTTGCTCGGTGGTGGACTCGCCGCCGTTGGCCTGACGGCTCTCTATCCCCATGCCGTCCCAGTGGATGAGGTGATGCCAGTTGATGAGGCTCGCAGAAGTGCGGGCCAGGTCACTCGCTGGGCCAGCAGCCTGTCGGTGGCGGCCTCCCTGGTGATCATGCTGTTCATTGCCGTGGGAGACGGGCCCGACGCTGAATTCCTGATGGTCGCCGCCATTTCAGTGATTGGACTGATGTTGGTGGTGCGCCAAATCGTCTCTGCAGCGGGAGTGCAGATCCTACTCGAACAGGAGGTTGAACGGAGAACCCGCCAGCTGCAGGAGGCGCGAGGGGAGCTGGAAGGGAATTACAGCAGGATCAAATCCCTACTCGATCACGCTCCACTGGCTGTTGCCGCCAGGGACACGGAGGGCACGATCTCGCTGACCAATCCGGCCTGGGATCGCATGATCACGGACTTCCCGGAGTTTCAGAGTTGGCAGCCTCAGCAAAAGGCGAGTGAGTCCTTTACGGAGGTGAGTCTGGAGCCCAATGAGGGGCCACTACACTATTTCCTCGCGGGATGTGCCCCCTATGCCGGCGGCAGTTGGGTGGTGGTAACCGACATCACCGACGTCAAGACACGGGAATCCCAGTTGCAGCAGATGATGCGTATGGCGTCTCTTGGTGAGATGGCCACGGGGCTGGCCCATGAAATCAACCAGCCCCTGGGGGCAATGCGACTGAGTCTGGCGAACGTGCAACAGAGCCTGCAGGGCAATGAAGTAGAGGTCGATTATGTGATGGGAAAACTGGAGCGTCTGGATGATCTGGTTAACCGCATCAACAAGCTGGTGCAGGGCATGAAGAGTTTCGGGCGGATGGATGAGTCTTCGCTGGAAGTGTTCGACGCCGCGGACAGTATTGCTGCGGTTGTTGATTTGCTCGGGGATCAGTTGTCGTTGAGGCGGGTGTCTGTCTCAGTTAATACGATAGATTGGCCGGCCCCCTGCTATGGTGTGGCGTTGCAATTTGAACAGGTCCTGATCAACCTGCTCAACAATAGCGCCGATGCCATTACGGAGCATGGCGATAGCGGTGAAATTGCCCTCACCATAGAGGCTGATGGCAGCAACATGATCATTGCTATTGACGATACCGGGCCGGGCTTTCCTGAGGATTTGATGGCGCGACTGATAGAGCCATTTTTTACCACCAAGCCGGTGGGTAAAGGTACGGGTCTGGGGCTGTCCTACAGCCAGGGGATTATCAGTGACATGGGCGGAAGCCTGCAGCTGGAGAATACCTCCGTGGGTGCCCGGGTGACCCTGAAGCTGCCCCGGGCAGGTTCAGTGGTGGCGAGCTGAGCCCCACCCTGTCCCGCTAAGGGATTGTTGCCTTGGGCGCGGATTGTGTTGCCGCTGGCAGTGACGGGCTCGCTCCCTTGAGTATGGACGCCTAGGGCGTGTTTGCCGCCCGGAGTTGCCGGAGCCGACACCCCCAGCAGCGGAGGTAGTAGCGCTAGCAGACGGAGAATCCGACCGACCCAGCCACCACAGCTCTGTGTTGACGCAAGCCCGGTGCATCCCTATACTCCTGCGCCTCTGACTGATGGAGAAACTTCATCAGGGTGGCGGCCGTAGGATGCGTGTCTGGTACACGCATCCGTAACAGGGGTAGCCACAACAGGTTTTGATGCGGGGTGGAGCAGCCTGGTAGCTCGTCGGGCTCATAACCCGAAGGTCGTCGGTTCAAATCCGGCCCCCGCTACCAAATCGATGTCGGCCGATGCTCGGGCTGATGTCACGTTGAAGCCCCTGTTTGGGGCTTTTTTGTACCCGTACGAAAAATTTTTGTGGGGCGTGGCGCAAATGGCGGGTAAGGAAACACGGTTGTCGGCGCTGTTGACACCAACGGTTGAGTCCCTGGGCTTCGAGTTGTGGGGTCTTGAACTGGTGTCCCCGAACCGCAGGCCGACACTCAGGCTGTTCATTGAGTCAGAGGCCGGCGTGACGGTAGACGACTGTGCCACTGTCAGCCGTCATGTGGGCGGAGTGCTTGATGTGGAGGACCCGATAACGGGTGAATACACACTTGAGGTGTCCTCCCCGGGTATTGATCGGCTGTTGTTCAGGCCAGAGCAGTATGGCCTTTACGTCGGTGAGCCCATTGAGGTGAAGCTGCGCTTCCCCTTTGAAGGTCGGCGGAAATTTCGCGGCTGGCTGATGGGGTTGGAGGACGATGAGGTTGTGGTGCGGGTTGAAGATCATGACTACCTGCTACCCCTCAAGCAGATTGATCGGGCTAGGGTGCAACCCAGGCTGGGTGGTGCCAAAGCCGTCGAGGGTCGCCGTAACGGCGGGCAATGATGACAGCGGTACGACGCAGGATGCCCCAGAGACGGGGTGAGTGAGAGGAATGCGATGAACAAAGAAATCCTGATGGTTGCTGAAGCGGTATCAGCAGAAAAAGGTGTCGCTGAGGATATTATTTTTGAGGCGATTGAGTTGGCTTTGGCAACCGCAGCGAAGAAACGCTACGACGAAGAGGCCGACATCGAGGTAACCATTGATCGTGAGAGCGGCGAATATGTCACTCGCCGGCGCTGGTTGGTGGTGCCCGATACCGAATTGGCCCTGCTCGGTACCCAGTTCACCACCCAGGAAGCCGCTGAAGTGGACACCAACCTGCAACCCGGGGATGTGCACGAGGAGGTCATCGAAAATGCCGACTTCGGCAGGATTGCGGCCCAAACCGCCAAGCAGGTCATTGTTCAGCGGGTACGTGACGCCGAGCGCGCTCAAATTGTAGATCTGTACCGGGACAGGATTGGTGAATTACTCGCCGGTATCGTCAAGAAAGTCACCCGGGATAATGTCATCGTCGATCTGGGTAACAATGCCGAAGGCCTGCTGCCCCGGGGTGAACTGGTGGGGCGGGAGACATTCCGTATTAATGACCGGGTCAGGGCCATCCTGACCGAGATCAACACCGAGTCCCGTGGCCGCCAGTTAGTGCTCTCCAGGGCCTGCAGGGAAATTCTGCAAGTGGTTTTCATATTTTAAGTACACGAGATTTGGGAAGGGGTCTGCCAG
>JAAXJC010000133.1 GCA_012270045.1 Luminiphilus sp. | reverse complement strand
TGTGGTGGAGCTAGGCGGGATCGAACCGCCGACCTCAACACTGCCAGTGTTGCGCTCTCCCAGCTGAGCTATAGCCCCACATACCCCAGAAACAGGGGATGCGCATGCTAGTAACATCCCCCTTCCCTGTCAACACATCTCCGATAAACGCCCACCGGGAACCGGATCGGTTATGCTCTCAGCTGTCGATGCGGCCACTGAACGACTAAGTGCGCCCGAAGATGAACCGGTGACACCCAAGGAGAGCCCCCATGTATCCCAAGATCCTACTCGTTCTGGCTGGCGCCGTATTTCTCGCCTACGGTGTGGTGTGCTGGGTCAACCCGGAATTACCGGCGGAATATGCGGGTTTGTTTATTGCCACCCACAACGGCTACGCAGAGATCGCCGCCATGTACGGCGGCCTGCAGAGCAGCTTCGGCGCTCTCCTGATCGTGTCAGCCTTGCTCAAGGGGTACCTGCGCCCCGGCCTCTGGCTGATCCTGATCTGCATCGGCACGCTGGCCGCGGCCCGGGCGAGTGTCGCCCTGAGTGGCCTGGACTCATCCTTCCAGGTCGCCAACAGTTCCCTGGGTATTGATGTCAGTTCCAGTTTCACCAGCTACACCTGGGGGGCGCTGGCCTTTGAGGTGTTCCTGGCGGTATGGGCAGGACTCGCGCTGCTCAAGAAAAGCTAAGCCCGGCGTATTCCTTTTCCAGGCGCTTGAGCGCCTTTTTGGACACACCCCCGAGCACGCCGATGGCTGTCCTCAGCCGGGCCCGGGTCATGTCGGGTCCGAGAATCGCCATGGAGTCGGGCATCGAATAACCGCTGTTGCTGCCCGCCACCGCCACAAACAGGGGTGCAAACAGCGCCTTGGGTTTCAGTTCCAGCGCCTCGGCGGTGGACTTCAAGACCTGGAACAGGGCATCCCGGCTCCAGTCCTGGTGGACCTCCAGTCGCCAGAGGACAAACTGCAACATCCGGATGGTGGCATCGCTGTCCTCCGCGTCACCAAAATCCCCAGGGCTCAGGCGCAGTTCCCCGGACACCAGATAAGCCGACAGGGGCACAAAATCCGCCAGCGTGGTCATCCGCGACTGGGCGTGGGGCAGGATTTTGTCCAGCATGTCCCTGTTCAGGGCCCACCCCCTGAGGCGCTGGGCCAGCTCGTCGAGACTCAGGTCTTCCCTGATCCAAAGCCCGTTCAGCCAGTTCAGCTTTTCCAGATCAAAGATGGGACCACCCAGGGACACCCGCTTGATGTCGAAGGCCTGCTCCATTTCGGCCAGGGTGAACTTCTCCCGCTCGTCGGGCATGGACCATCCCATGCGGCCCAGGTAGTTCAGCAGCGCCTCGGGCAGGAAACCCATGCGCTGGTAGTACAGGATGCTGGTGGGATTCTTGCGTTTGCTGAGCTTGGATTTGTCGGGGTTACGCAACAGGGGCAGGTGGCATAGCACCGGCATGTCCCAGCCCAGGTAGTCGTACAGCAACTTGTGCTTGGGTGCGGAATTGATCCACTCCTCGCCACGAATGACGTGTGTGATTTCCATGAGGTGGTCATCCACCACATTGGCCAGGTGGTAGGTGGGCATGCCGTCGGATTTGAGCAGGATCTGGGCGTCCACCATGCTCCAGTCGAGCTCGATGGTACCCCGCAACATGTCCTCTACCGCGCAAACGCCCTCCTCCTCGGGGACCATCATGCGGATAACAAAGGGCTGGTCCGCCGCCTTGCGCGCCGCCTGCTCCTCGGGTGACAGCAGTAAATCCGAGGGCTTGAGGGCGGTGCTGTTACCAGCTTCCCGCCGCGCTTCACGAATGGCGTCGAGTTCATCGGCGGTGCGGTAACAGACAAAGGCCTTGCCCTCGTCCACCAGTTGCCAGGCATAGCCGGCATAGATGTCGCCGCGCTCACTCTGGCGATAGGGGCCGTGGGGACCGCCCACATCGGGTCCCTCATCCCAGCTCAGGCCCAGCCAGCGCAGGGATTCGAGTATGGCCTGTTCCGCCTCGGGGGTGCTGCGCACCCGGTCGGTATCCTCGATCCGCAGAATGAATTGCCCGCCCTGGGCATGGGCGAAGCAGCGATTGAACAGCGCCATATAGGCGGTTCCCACATGGGGGTCGCCGGTAGGCGAAGGGGCGACTCGGGTTCGCACGCTCACGATTCAATACTCCGGGAACAGGAAACAGACTGGCGTCGCAGTTTAACAGAGCAGGGCCGGGAACCGACCCCGACGGGGCAATATTGTCATTCCGCCGCAAACCAATGGCTGGACCTGTCAAGGACTCCACAGGAGGTCCCGGTCTGTGTCATAGTGCGCGCCTGTCGGGTCAGGGACAGGCCCGCGCACCAAAACCACTACGCAACATAGGCATGGACAGCGTGATTAACAGAGCTTGCCGGGGACTCCGTCTGCAACAGGGCTTGATTGGCCTGCTACTGGGCCTGCTGCTGGGCTGTGGTGCCGGGGAGAGCAACGTTGCCTCGGGCAACCGGGACGGCATTTTGCACTACGGCAACGGTGCCGAGCCCCAGGGCCTCGATCCCCATGTGGTTACCGGTGTCCCGGAAAATCACCTGATCAGGGCCCTGTTTGAGGGCCTGGCCGTTAAGAACCCGGTTACCCTGGAGCCGGAGCCGGGGGTAGCCCAGCGCTGGGAGTTCAGCGATGAGGGCCGGGTCATTACCTTCTATCTGAATCCGGAAGCGCGCTGGTCCAACGGCGAACAGGTCACCGCCAGTGACTATGTCTGGAGCTGGAATCGGGCGCTGCATCCGGAAACCGGCAACCTGTATGCCTACATGCTGTTCCCGGTGGTCAATGCCGAGGCCTACTCGAAGGGCGAGATCAAGGATTTTTCCCAGGTAGGTGTGAAGGCCCTGGATGACACCACCCTGGAAGTTACGCTGAATACCCCGACCCCCTACTTTATTCAGTTGATGGATCACTACAGCACCTTTGCGGTGCACCCCGAGACCCTGCTCAAGTTCGGCAAAATGACCGACCGTTTCACCCCCTGGACCCGGGTCGGCAATATCGTCAGCAACGGCGCCTTTGTACTCACCGACTGGGCCCTGAACCGCCACATCAAAATGGCCAAAAGCGATCTGTACTGGGACCGGGACCGGGTCAGCCTGAACGGCGTGGTGTTCTACCCCACCGAAAACGTGGTCAGTGAGGAGCGCATGTTCCGGGTCGAGCAACTTCACTACACTCAGGTAGTGCCCCTGGACAAGATCCCCATCTACCGGGAACTGGCAGACACCCCCTACATACAGGCTCCCTACCTGGGCACCTATTACTACCTGATCAACACCGACCGCCCCCCGGTTGATAACGTGAAGGTGCGACAGGCGCTGTCCATGGCGGTGGACCGGGACAAGCTGGTACGCAGTGTCCTGCAGCACACGGCGGTGCCCGCCTACAGCATTACGCCACCCAACACCCTGGGGTACTACCCGCCGCAACTGTTCTCCTATGACCCCGACCGGGCCCGGGCGCTGCTGGCCGAGGCAGGCTACCCCAATGGCGAGGGCTGGCCCGGGCTGGAGATTATTTACAACACCCAGGAAGCGCACCGGAAGATTGCCGTTGCCATACAGCAGATGTGGAAATCCGAGCTGAATATCGACATCACCATTGCCAACCAGGAGTGGAAGGTCTATCTGAACTCGGTCTCCCAACGAGACTTCCAGGTCGCGCGTCGGGGCTGGATTGGCGATTACGTGGACGCCAACAACTTTCTGGACCTGTTCATAACCGATGGCGGCAACAACAACACCGGCTACAGCGATCCCATCTATGATGACCTGATTCTGCAACGTGCTCCCAGGGCCCAGACCCGGGAAGAACGCTACGCCCTGTTTGAGCAGGCCGAGACCATGCTGATGGAGCAAATGCCGATCATTCCCATCTACACCTACACCAGCAAACACCTGGTACACCCCAGTGTCGAGGGCATCTACCCGAATCTGATGGACTCCCTGAATCTCAAATACGTCACCCTGGACCCGGAACGGGCGCTGCCCGAGGTACTGCGCTGATGCTGCGTTTTATCCTCAGCCGCCTGCTACAGGCCATCCCGGTTATTTTCATTGTCATCACCGCCACTTTTTTCCTGGTCCGGGCAGCCCCCGGCGGTCCCTTTGACGCCGAGAAGGTAGTGCTGCCCGAGGTCAAGCGGGCCCTGGAAGCCCAATACAAACTGGACCTGCCGCTGCACGAACAGTATTTCGCCTACCTCGGCGACCTGACCCGGGGTGAACTGGGTCCGTCGTTCAAATATCCCGGGCGCAGCGTCAATGAAATCCTTTTTTCCGGCCTGCCGGTGACCGCAGAGTTGGGATTCTATGCCCTGCTCATCGCACTGTTGATCGGTGTCACAGCGGGGGTTTTTGCCTCCCTCAAGCCCAACACCCGCCAGGACTACATCCCCATGAGCCTGGCCATGATTGGCATCTGCATGCCGTCATTCCTGCTGGGGCCGCTGCTGGTGCTGGTCTTTGGTATCTACCTGGAGTGGCTGCCCATATCCGGTTGGGGTGCCATACCCGGGGACAAGATTCTTCCCTCCATCACCCTGGGGGCGGCCTACGCGGCCTATGTGGCTCGCCTGTCCCGGGCCGGCATGCTCGAAATACTGTCCCAGGACTTCATCCGAACGGCCCGGGCCAAGGGCCTGCCCGAGTGGCTGGTGGTGACCAAACACGCCCTGCGCGGGGGACTGATCCCCGTGGTCGCGTTCCTGGGCCCGGCCTTTGCCGGCCTGCTGGCGGGCTCCTTCGTGGTGGAGACCATTTTCCAAATCCCCGGTCTGGGCCGATTCTACGTGCAGGCCGCGTTTAACCGTGACTACACCATGATCCTGGGCACCACCGTGTTCCTCTCCACCCTCATCGTGCTGTTCAATCTGGTCAGCGACGTCGCCGCCGCCTGGCTCAACCCGCGGCTGCGCAGCCAGTTCAGCGGGGGCAAGTCATGACCGGTGCCACCACGAACGAAAACACCGCCAACCTGCTGGCGGATGCCGAACAGGGATCATCACTCTGGCAGGATGCCTGGCAGCGCCTGAAAAAGAACAGAATGGCGGTGGGCGGCGGCGCCGTACTGCTGTTCTTCGTTGTCGTCGCGCTGCTGACCCCCTGGCTGGCGCCCTATGCCTATGAAACCCAGAACCTTGACCTGGGGGCTTCACCGCCTTCGGCTGATCACTGGCTGGGCACCGATGTCTTTGGTCGGGATGTGCTGACCCAGATCATGTACGGCGGCCGTGTGTCCCTGGCGGTCGGCTTCATCGCCACGGCGGTTGCCCTGTTGATCGGCGTTACCTGGGGGGCTGTCGCGGGCTACGTCGGCGGCCGGGTCGATGCCGTCATGATGCGCATGGTGGATATTCTCTACGCACTGCCCTTCATGATTTTCATCGTGTTGCTGATGGTGGTCTTTGGCCGCAACGTCTTGCTGCTGTTCCTCGCCATAGGCGCGGTCGAGTGGCTGACCATGGCGCGCATCATGCGGGCCCAGGTCCAGTCCCTGAGGCAGCAGGAATTTGTGGAAGCTGCCATCTCCCTGGGACTTTCGCCAGCAGCCATCATCCGGCGCCATGTGATTCCCAACGCCCTGGGCCCGATCATTGTCTACACCACCCTGACCATACCCTCGGTCATGCTGCTGGAAGCATTCCTGAGCTTTCTGGGCCTGGGCATCCAGCCGCCACAAACGTCCTGGGGCCTGCTGATCAGCTACGGCGCCGAGACCATGGAAGAGTACCCCTGGCTGCTTATTTTCCCCGGGCTGGCCTTAACCACGACACTGTTTTCACTGAATTTTCTGGGTGACGGGTTGCGGGACGCCCTGGATGTTCGGGGGTCCAAAGACTGATGAGCCTACTGAGCGTCAACAATTTGGAGGTCAGCTTTGTAACCCGCAACGGTACCCAGAAGGCGGTGAAGGGGGTCAGTTTCGAGGTTCAGGAGAAGCAGATTACCGCGATTATCGGCGAATCAGGCTCGGGCAAATCGGTCTCCTGCTATGCCCTGTTGGGATTGATCCCCTCCCCTCCAGGCCGCATCGATGGCGGCTCCGCCGAATTCGGAGGTCGTGACCTGCTGACGCTGAGCGAGAACGAACTCAGGGAAATTCGCGGTCGCGATATCGCGATGATATTCCAGGACCCCATGACCTGCCTCAACCCGTTCCTGACCATCGGCGAACAGCTGATCGAGCCCCTCAGGCTGCACCGGGGCATGGCCCGGGACGCTGCGCGCCAGCGGGCGATAGAGTTACTGGACGAAGTCGGCATACGCAGTCCCGAGACGACCTTCGACAGCTTCCCCCACGAGTTTTCCGGGGGCATGAGACAGCGTGTGATGATCGCCATGGCCCTGATTAATGAGCCGCGCCTGTTGATTGCCGATGAACCCACTACCGCTCTGGACGTGACCATTCAGGCCCAGATCCTGCGCCTGATCGCTGACCTGCAGAAAAACCGGGATATCGGCGTGTTATTCATATCCCATGACCTGGCGGTGGTGGCGGACATCGCCGATCAGATCGTGGTCATGGAACAGGGTGAGGTCGTCGAGGCGGGCTCTCCCGACACCATTTTCAAAAATGCCCAGCACCCCTACACGCGCAAGCTTCTGGCCGCCATTCCCTCGGGGGAACGGGCCAACGCCACAGCACAGCGGGACGTGCTGATTGAGGTAGACCAACTGCGCACCTGGTTCCCGGGTTCGGGACAGGACGAACCAGTGAAGGCTGTGGACGGCGTATCCTTTAACATCAACCGTGGCGAGGTGCTGGGGCTGGTCGGGGAGTCGGGCAGCGGCAAGTCCACCCTGGGTCGATCCATCATGCGCCTGGCAGCCATTACCGAGGGCTCCGTGGTTTTCGATGGCACTGATGTTACTGCCCTGGAAGGCCGCGACCTGAAAGATTTTCGGCGACGCATGCAGATGATCTTCCAGGACCCCTTTGCCTCGCTGAATCCTCGCATGACCGTGTATGACACACTGGCTGAGCCGCTGCTGCTGCACGGCATCTGCGACCGCAAAAACCTGGATGGGCACATCGCCAAACTCATGGATGACGTGGGCCTGGCGCGGGGTTTCATCCGCAAATATCCCCACGAATTTTCCGGCGGCCAGCGCCAGCGTATTGCCATTGGCCGTGCGCTGGCCACACAGCCAGAGTTTATCGTCGCGGACGAACCCGTCTCGGCCCTTGACGTCACCATTCAGGCGCAAATACTCGATTTGCTGCTGGCCCTGGGGGAGGAACACCAACTCACCATGCTGTTTGTGTCCCATGACATGGCGGTGATCCGGCGTATCGCCGATCGTGTGCTGGTCATGTACCGGGGAAAAATTGTCGAAGCGGGCACAGTCAGCCAGGTCTTTGATCAGCCCAGCGAAACCTACACCCAATCCTTGCTGGCAAGCATTCCCGGGGCCGCGCTGGCCGGCTGAAGCGTCAGCTGAAGGATCGCAGGAAGCTGGGACATAACCCGCAGGCTAACCTGCGGACCGACGGGGTTCGCCGCTACAGCGTGAACCCCCCGTCAAGGGTCAGCAGCTGGCCCGTGACGTAGGGTGAACCTTCTATGAATGACATAATGGCCTCGGCAACATCGTCAGGGCTCACCACATGTGCCAGGGGTGTCTGCTGCACAAACTGTGCCTTCAGGTCTTCATAACGTTCCGGATCTCCCCCACCCCAGGTGTTGAACGCCCAATCGCCATCGATCAGGCCGGGCAGCACCGCATTGACCCGGATACCATCCTTGCCCAGGGCCTTGGCCAATGTTCGGGTCAGGCTGTTCAGCCCAGCCTTGGAAGCGCAGTAAGCAATGGAACTGCCGCTGGCGGTCTGGCTGGCAATGCTGGACGTCATCACCACACACCCCTGTCCAGACTGTTTTAAATGGGGTACTGCCGCGCGGGTCATGTAAAAGGCGCCCATGAGATTGACACCCAGTGTCTGCAGCCAGATATCCTCGGTCAAACCCTCCAGATCATCATGGGGTACAAAGGTGGTGGTGCCCGCATTGTTGACCAAAATATCCAGGCTGCCGAACTGGGCTACCGTCCCCTGCACCAGCCGCTCACAGTCAGCCACCTGACTGACATCCCCCTGCATCGCCACAGCACGGCCACCGGCCACCCCAGCCTCTGCAACGACTGCCTCAGCACCGGCTCGGGATGCGCGGTAATTGACCACCACATTCATACCCATCCGAGCACAGCGCAGGGCACTGGCGGCGCCAACGCCGGAACTGGCACCGGTAATCAACACGGTCTTGCAGGACGTCTCCATCGCTTCATCTCCATCCGCTTGTTGGCTCATAACGGCCTCGATAACGCATTCGATTGTCGCCCAGTTCAGCTCCTCTCCTGGCCAGCATCATGGCATTACATGCTTTAAACCGAAACACGAGCAACCACCGTTGATCGAAACGATTGCCAGAGCAACCGTGCAACCAAAGGTCCGGTCATTTATGCTACGCTGCGCCTCACAAGGCATCCACGCGACACCCTAATCCAAGCCGGGCAGCCAACACGTAATGACACCCAACACGCAGTGTGCCATTGAGCGATATTGGCAATAAAACACAGGGAAGTGTTTGAGACTGACGATGGCAACGGTTGCTGACCACGACAAAACCCGATTCCTGAACTCGCTGGCAAGCAGAGCCTATCTGCTTGTCTTCGGAGCTCATTTTGTGGTGTTCAGCGTCATGATAATTCGTTCCTTCATCCAAGACGGTTATGAAGTACCCATTATGACCTGGGTGCTGTGGGCCATCATCATTCTTGGTACCCCCCCAGCCTACCTGAGCCCTCGCGCATCAACCTATGAATACCGGGCCTGGCTGACCCAGGTGCTGCTGATTATCTCCGTGGCTTTTGGCTTGGCGAATCAGGGTTTGGGGGCTGTCACTCTATTTAACATACCCTTCATCGCAGTAATGGGGGCGATATTTTTCTCGGCTCGAATCGCTTTTATCCAACTTGGAATCGCAATCCTCATTTTCTGCGCATTTGCTGCCGCCAAGCTCATAGGAATACTGCCAGATATTGCAAATCCAGACTGGGTCCTAAATTCCGATTACCGGTGGGTACTGCGCACCGTCTACGTCTCACTGTTCAGCCTGGTCATCGTTTATTTCTTGCAACAGTATATTGCCTACACCTTTGCAACCGTTCGCGACCTGGAAATACTCCAGGAGGCCGTGGATGAGGCTCCCGATGCCTTTGTGGTCTGGGATGAAAGTGACCGGTTGTTCATGAGTAACCGTCGCTACCGACACCTTGACCGGCGCCTTGAGCCTCACCTGCGTCGAGGCATCAGCTTTGAAGAAACCCTGCGCACTGGCATCAGGATAGGGATGTATCCGGAATCCGAGGGCAATGAAGAGCAATGGATCGCCGAGCGGCTGGAGAACCACAATCTGGCTGAATCCAGTAAATTGGTCCGGCTGGACGATGGCCGCTGGATGAACGTGGTGGAATCCCGGACCTCATCCGGCTTCCTGGCGGGCTTCCGCACCGACGTGACTGCGTTGAGGAACTCGGAAGACCTGTTACAGGCGACGCTGGACTCGGTATCCGAGGCCGTGGTTACCCTGTCAACGGAGGGGCGCGTACTCAATCTCAACGCCGCTTCCCAGGACATTTTCGGTTACACACTCGAGGAACTGAAGGGGCAGCATGTCCTCACCATCGCGCCGGAGACAGGCACCACCGCGTTGCGCAAGAACCTGCTACAGCGTGCAACCAGGTCAGCGGTTGGCGCTACCCAAAATAATATCGATACCGTACTTGTACGCAAGAACCGCGAGAAATTCACGGCCCGGGTGGAAACTAGGGATGTGGAGATCAATGGCGAGCGGGTTTTCCTGAACTTTATTACCGATCTGACCAAAGAGCGCCGATTTGAAAACACGGTACAGGCACTGGGGGCAGCGGTGGAGCAACTGGCTGCGGGCTTTGTACTGGTCAACGAGGTGCATCAAATCACCTACTCGAACAACCAATTCTCATACCTTTTGGATATACCCAGCAGCAGCAAGTTAATGGGGCTCACGATCGACGAGCTGTTGGATTTGGTGGTTCGATCACAACCTGAACTAAAATTAAGTGCCCACGATTCCCTGTTGGAGGGACTGCAAACATTTTACGCTGCCGCCGATGGACCGGTTACTTTACTCACACCGGGCCGACGCCTTTTACAGCACCGAAGCACGTCGCTGGAGGGAAACCAAACGATCCTGACATTGACAGCAACCAGCTAAGATTACCAGCGCCAGATGCAGCTGGAACAAAGCACCAAGCTGGCCACGCTGGGTGAAATGGCGGCGGGCATTGCCCATGAACTGAACCAACCCCTCAATGCCATCAAGCTCACGGCGCTCAACCTTCTTAGAATACACGGCGCCAGCAAAGACAAAGCAGTGGCGCAGATGCCGGCCAAACTCGAGCAGATTGCTGCACAGGTTGACCGCGCCGCCACCATCACCGACCACATGCGGCAATCCGCGCGTCAGGCGGGGGAAGAAGAAGCGGTAGCCGTACTGTCTGAGGTCGTTGCCAATTCCTACCTACTGGTCGAATCAGGGTTTCGCCTGGAGGACATCGAGTTTCGCGCGGAACTGGCTGCCGACTTACCGGTCTGCCGAATTCACCCGGTCAGACTGGAGCAAGTGCTGCTGAACTTATTGACCAATGCCAGGGATGCTTTTGTCGAAGGGGACGTGGCCAAGGACAGGCGTTGGATTCGAGTCGCCACCGTGGCGACCGATGAAAACTCAGTGACCCTTGAAGTCGAAGATTCCGCGGGTGGCATACCCACTGAGATTATCGATCGAGTCTTCGATCCCTTTTACACCACCAAAGACGTCGGTAAAGGTACCGGTCTGGGCTTGTCCATCTCCTACTGAATACTGAATGATGACTGGGTCAGACTGACAGTGACCAACACCGAAAAAGGAGACAGATTCAGATTGGTGCTGACGTTAAAACAGCAGAACCAGGTGTCAGCTAAATCGACGGACACCCGGGGTGCAGACCCGGTCCGGGCTTTGCTGGACCTCAAAATCCCGATCCAGCACAGTACTGACAAAGCGCCAACAGCTTCTCATCTCACCGGGAGTGAAGGTCATCCGTGACCAGCCCCGTCTGGCAGTGTCCAGATCGACCAACTCGGGGCTGCTGTCACGCAGCAGTTGGGACATTTGCCCGGGCGGTAACGGAAAGTAGCTCTCCAGTCCGGGGCTGGAGACGCCGGGGCAGCCAACCTCCACTCCCACCGACTCTCCAGCATCATTTTTCAGATCGAAAGCCCAGGCATTGTGGGTGTCACCCGCAACCACCACTGGATTAGAGGCTTGCTCCAGCAGCAGGCTGTACAGGCGTTCCCTGGCGGCCGGGTAGCCGTCCCAGGCATCGAGGTTCATGGGCAAGTTGTATTGGCCCAGCTTGGCCATGGCGTGAATCGTTTCCCGGGCAAACTCCGGCAGCGCCATGGACGCCAACTGGGCCTCACTGATTTTGGGAATGTTCAGTTTCCCCATCAGCACCTGCTGGCCCACTATCTGCCAGGTGGCACCCCTACCCCTGGCCCCTGCCAGCGCTGCCGCCAGCCACTGGAACTGCTGCTCTCCCAGCAGTGACCGATCCGGGTTGGCCAGAATCTGTTCTTTGAAATGCTGGGGGCTATGCCCCGGGCCCAGCAAGTCCCGACGGTAATCGAGTTGCCGGTCCCTGCCCACGAGCCGGGTATCCAGCATGATCAGCTCGGCCAGGTCTCCCACCTGAAAAGAGCGGTAGATGGGGCCCTGATCTGACTCCGGGGAGCTGCGGATAGGCATCCACTCGTGATAAACCCGGCGGGCCGCAGCGATGCGGGCGGCAAAGTCCCCCTCCCCTTCGTTGTGATTCTCAGCGCCCGAATGCCAGGTGTCGTTGGCCAGTTCATGATCATCCCAAACGCAGATCCAGGGATGGGCGGCATGGGCAGCTTGCAGGTCCGGGTCGGTACGGTACAAACCGTAGCGCTGACGATAATCCTCCAGAGCCAGAATTTCATGCTGGGGCACCACCCCACGACCCAGGGTTGCCACCGCATAGGGGTTGGCATAGACCCCCTCGCCGTACTCGTAGATGTAGTCACCCAGGTGCAGGACCAGGTCAAGGTCGGCGACGGCCATGTCCCGATAGACATTGAAGTAGCCCTGGGGATAGTTGGAGCAGGAGCAGACCCCGACACGAAATTGTTCCACCGAACCTATGGGTAAGGTGCGGGTCCTACCGGTCGGGGAGGTCACTCCATCCGCTATGAACCGGTACCAATAGCGATGGCCCGGCCGCAGACCGCCGGCATCCACCTTGACCGTGTAATCCCGCTCGGGGCCGGTGACAAACGGGCCTGAGGCGATGACCTTGGTGAATCTAAGATCCTCTGCCACCTCCCAGCGCCCCTCGAGACGGCGCGCCGCCCCCTCGCCCGGTAATGCCCGGGTCCAGATAATTACCCGGTCCGACAGTGGATCGCCGCTGGCCACCCCGTGGGTAAAGTGGGCTGGCGCAGCAGCCAACACCTCGAAGCCACGCAGAGACAAGGCCCCCAGCGTGGCTCCCATTCCCTTCAGTGTCCCGCGGCGGGTGATTGAACGTGAAGTTGCCATGGTTGCTGTACCCCCAGGTTAGGCTAGTCGTATTGGCCCCATGGGATGAGGCCGCTCTCAGAAGGTGTCACCAGGCCTTATGGCCAGGTCCAGGCGAATGAAGGGACTGCTGGAGATATCAAACTCCGGGCCCTCAATGTCCCCGGTATCCTGTATCTGCAGGGCCCGTAAACCGCCCACCCCCGCACTCAGCTGGGCCCATAAATTACCGTACAGTCGACGATTGAAGTTGGCACCGAAGTCGAAGGCATTGATGTCCATGTTGACCGCACCGATATCGTCATCGATCGCCCAGCCCGAACCGGAAATCATGCCACCAACACCCACGAACCAGTCCCGGGAAGGCGCATAGATGACCTGGGGCCAGGGCATGACGCCACTGATCGACCATCGTTCATTCAGGGTCCAGGAAACCCCGACATAGGGCAGCCAATAGGTATCGTAGGGCGAGGTGTCAGCGAAGACACCGAACAGCCACCAGGCACTGTCGGAAGCCGTATAGCGACCGAACACGCCACCCATGGTTTGCCAGTAGCTACTACCGGTCTCCAGATCGCTGTCGTTGTAAAAAGGCAGCACAAAGCCCATCACCTGCCAGTCATCACTCAGTTGCCTGAAGTAGCCCGCACCCAGGGCGGCCACGTTGACCCTGAATTCCTCGGTGCCCTCGGTTTCCGGATTATCGACACGAAACTCGCTCCTGTTGGCGTAAAAGCCCACCACCAGGGCGTCGGTCTGGTTGAGCAAGAACGGCAGGCCCGCGGCGATGCTGGCGCTGGTTTGCTGGTATTCGACATCCTCACCCGATTCCAGGAACTCCCTGACCGACGCATCGTCGTAATGGGAAGCGCCCAGGTAAGCGACGGGCAGGAAAGGCGCATTGCTCCGGGATCTCGAAAATTCGATATCGGATTCAGAGAAACCTTCGACCTTGGCGGCAATGTACCGGGCCACCCAGGACTCGGGCTCCTGCTCTTCAGCCAAAACAGTTTCCGTCTCCAGTTCATCGGCATCGTCATCAGCCGACGCTAGAGCAGTCCATTGAGCCAGGGCTGCCAGGAAAATCATCGCGCACACTGACGATAGGGTCATGACCTCTGGTCCAGAGCAAGGTTGGTGGGTATTGTACGCACTGACCCCGCTATGCAGAACCAAGCTGTCCCAAAATGAACCCTGGCATCGAATCAACGGCACCCCGGCAAGCCCAGGCCGTGTCGCCGTGGCGCTTCTGCACTGCGCCCTGCATGGACTGGACCGATCGCCACTGCCGCTATTTTTGGCGGCAACTGAGCCGGCGCAGCCGTCTCTATACGGAAATGGTGACGACCGGGGCGCTGTTATACGGCGATGTGGACCGTCACCTGAACTTCAGCCCCCTGGAGCACCCGGTTGCCTTACAGCTGGGCGGGTCGGAACCCAGGCAACTGGCCCAATGCGCAAAGCTGGCCCAAACATACGGTTACGACGAAGTTAATCTCAACTGCGGCTGCCCATCGGATCGCGTCCAGAACGGT
Source organism: Luminiphilus sp. (assembly GCA_012270045.1). Taxonomy (GTDB): domain Bacteria; phylum Pseudomonadota; class Gammaproteobacteria; order Pseudomonadales; family Halieaceae; genus Luminiphilus. The sequence continues at coordinate 5,830 of JAAXJC010000133.1, read as the reverse complement.
CGCTTCGGTGCCTGCCTGATGGCGGAGCCCGCTCTGGTGCGCGATTGCGTGGCGGCAATGCGGGAGGCGGTGGACATTCCTGTCACGGTCAAGCATCGGATTGGCATAGACCATCAGAAGGATTATTCAGAGTTCGCTGATTTCGTCGGGACAGTCGCCGAAGGGGGCTGCGAGGTCTTCATCGTACACGCACGCAAGGCCTGGCTGGAGGGGCTCTCGCCCAAGGAAAATCGGGAGATTCCGCCGCTCAACTATAACTGGGTCTATGACCTGAAAAAGGATTTTCCCCAGTTAACCATCGTCATCAACGGCGGCATTGAAGATCTCAATAACTGCGAGGCCCACCTGGGCAGGGTCGACGGCGTCATGCTGGGCAGGGCGGTCTACCAAACACCCTGGCTGCTGAGCGCCGTGGATCATCAACTGTTTGGGGAACCCGTGGGCGGCATCAGTCGGGAGTCGGTTATCCGGCAATTGACACCCTACATCGATGATTATCTGGCCCGGGGAGGTCGCCTTAATCATGTGACACGGCATGTGCTGGGTCTGTTCCATGGGCAGCCCGGAGGACGTATGTTCCGACGCAAATTAAGTCAGGAAGCCCATCAAAACGGGGCGGGATCCGATACACTGCTTGCGGCCCTGGACGAGGTGATTCGGCGCACCGACAGGGAGGCCCAGGCCACCACATGACCATCATCACCGAAGTAAGTAATAAGCGGGAACGGGGGATCGACCACAATGAATAAACTGGATCAACTGCGTGCCATGACCGAAGTGGTAGCCGATACCGGCGACGTGGATGCCATCCAAAAGCTGCAACCCCAGGATGCCACCACCAACCCCTCGTTGCTGCTGAAGGCGGCACAGCTGCCGCGATTTTCTGGCGCCGTGGCTGACCTCCAGGCCGGGGCCATTTCCGCATCTGAGCGCTGCGACCAATTCGCAGTCACCGTGGGCGCTGATATTGTTGCTGTGGTGCCCGGGCGGGTCAGCACCGAGGTCGATGCCCGATTGAGTTTCGACACCGCAGCCACAGTGGATAAAGCCCGAACCATCATTGGGCTATACGCTGATCAGGGCATAGGGGCAGACCGCATTCTCATCAAGATCGCGGCCACCTGGGAAGGTATTCGCGCGGCAGAAATCCTGGAACGCGAGGGTATACAGTGCAACCTGACCCTGGTGTTCGGCTTTGAACAGGCCCAGGCCTGTGCCGATGCGGGGGTTTTTCTGATCTCACCCTTTGTAGGACGCATCCTCGACTGGTATCTGGCCAATACCGACCTGCAGATCACAGGCCCCGAGGACGACCCGGGGGTCAGGTCAGTGCGCCGCATATACGAGCACTACAAGAAACATGATTACCGCACGGTTGTTATGGGCGCCAGCTTCCGCAATACGGGTGAAATCGAAGCGCTGGCGGGTTGCGACCGGCTCACCATCAGCCCCGACCTGATGGAGGGCCTTGCCGCTGACGACGCCGATCTGCCGCGCCAGCTGGCACCGGCACAGGATATCCTGCAAGCGCCGCCGCCCCTCAGGGAAGACGAGTTCCGCTGGGCCGTGAATGAAGATCAGATGGTCACCGAGAAACTTGCCGAAGGCATTCGACGTTTCGCTGCCGACCAGGTTCGACTGGAGCAGCTACTGGCGACGGATCACTGACTTTCCAGGGTTCTTACCAGATCGTCAAATGCAGCCTTGTTGGCTTCATTGAGGCCCATCAAGGTGCGATGGGCATCGATGACCTTCATGCGCACTTCATCTTCGCTGGCGTTCCGTGCCGGGAGATCCTGGGAACAGGGCACATCACAACGGCCTGAACGCAGGTCGAATAACTGGGAGAAACCCATCGCCATCAGCAGGCGATCGATACTGGGATCACAACTGAATAGCGCCGGCTTAAAGCCATAGCGGGACTTTGTGCTGATAGCCAGCTTGGCCAGCATACCCAATGTCGTGCTGTCCAGGCCGGTGGCATCGGTAACATCGACCCACACCGACAGGAACTCTGGCTCTGCGAACATCCGGTCGAAATATTCATCCAGCGCAGTACACATGACCAGCCGGACATCGCCTTCCAACTTGAGGACATGAGCGCCGCCGTCGCTGCCCGCTCGAATACGGCAGTCGCTCAATTGAAACCCCGGGTAATAAACAATGCAGCGACGTCGTCGGGTAAATGATTGGCGTCCACGGCGCCCAGACCCAACCGGTCGGCCAGCACACGGGGACTGTCCAGAGGCCCCGCCACACGGCTCAGCAGCAGCGCCTCCTTTTCAATGAGGCTGCCATCTCCCAGCAATTCGAGAATACCGTCCGACAACAACGCCAGCACGAAGCGCTCTGGCAGAGTTGTCGCGTGTTCGGTGTAATCCGCATTCTCGATCAGGCCTACCGGCGGGCCCTCACCCTCCAGATAAATCACACCCTCTTCATCCAGCAGCACGGGATGGGGTAAGTGCCCAGCCACGCTATAAGTGAGCTGGTGGGTCTGGAAATTCAGTACCCCCACGACCATGGTGGCGTATTTGTTGATTTCGAGCTCGAGCAATTCGCTGTTGGCCAGTTCCAGCATTTCCCTGGGTGACGCCACCGCATGGTCACCCCGGCGCAAAAAGTCCGAACGTTTGCGGGCGAACAGGTTTTTTAGCAACACCGTGGCAAAGGCCGAGGAGCTGCCGTGACCCGACACATCGGCGAGAAAGAAAACAATCTCGTGTTCGCCAACGCTGAAGTAGTCAGTGAAATCACCGCTGAGGTACAGCGAAGGGACGATCTTGTGGCTAAACCAATACTCACCCTGACGCAGCGGCCCTGCCGGCAGCAACGCCATCTGTACCTGGCGGCCCGCCTGCTGGTCGTGCTCCAGGATACGCAGGGAGTGACGCAATTCGGTGTTGCTTTGCTCGAGACGGTCGTTGCTTGTTTCAAGTGCCCGTTGCAAACGTCGATGATTGACACCCCGTTCAATAGAGCGAATAAGCAGGCCCGCTCGCTCTTGGGGTTTGACAAAAAAGTCCGTGGCACCCAGACCCAGCGCGGTGGTCATTGAGTCCATATCCCTGTCATCCGCCAGGACGATCACCGGCACCTGAACATCAAAATTCCGCATGGCCCGCCGCACGGAGGCCCAGGATACATGGCTGAGGCCGACGTGACACAGTACACAATCCCAGGGACTGCCTGAGCCCAGGGCCGCCTCCAGATCGGGCACCTCGCCAGTCACGTCAAAATCAAAGGGTGAGGGGGCAAGAGCGGCCACCAGTTCGTCGGCCCTGTCCCGCTGATCATCTACCAGCAGAACCCGTCCCTGTGGGAGTTCGTCCATCATCGCAGCGGCGCGCCGTCAGGGACCCTCAAAGATCATCCTCTTCCCAGCCGTCATCGAACTCAGAAAAGTCGTCAACCGGGTTACCGTCGCTGGTCAGCAACCGACGTTGCTGCAGGTAGGCATCCCGCAGAAAAATGTACTGATCACCGGAGAGCAGTTGGTCGGCGCCCAGCAGCCCAGCCCTTATGTCGACAATCTCGAAAGCACGCAGCCCCCACTGGGCTTTCTGGCCGCCAATTTGCCCCGTGGGTGAGGCATACGCGTCGAAGACCGTACCGAAGCTGGAGCGCATGGTTCTGGGACCCAAAAAAGGCCACATGACAAAGGGCCCGGGCTCGAAGCCCCATATGGCCAGGGTATGGCCAAAATCAGTCCGGTACTGGGGGATGTTCAAACGTGTCGCCACATCAAACAGGCCGAAAATACCCAGGGTGGAGTTCACGACCACGCGGGTCAGGTTGCCAAACCCATAGTCGACCCGCCCCTGCAGAAAGGCATTAAGGGATGCATTGGCATCAATGAAGTTGCTGAAAAAATTATTGACGCCAATTCTGGCGGGCCGTGGCATAACCGCGGCATACCCCTTGGCCACCGGGCGGACCAGATACTTGTCAGCGCCATTGTTAAAGTTGTAAACCCCCCGGTTAAAGCCTTCGAAGGGGTCATCCTCCGCCTGTGCGGGACTGGCCAGTAACGTCATCAGAACCGCGAGGGAGATTATTAGCCTTAGCACACTGCCCACCTTGCACCTGTTCAAGTCATTTACCCCGGAGCGCTCCACTCCGCGGGGCAATTGCAGTCGTCGGACACTAACAGACCTCGCGCCCCGCTACGAGCGGCAAAGTCCCCAGCGAGGAACAAATACCCATACGTTCATTTCTTTATCTTGGGTTATCTTCAACCCAGGTCATGACCTTGCGCCACTGCTCATCGAGGCGCTTGCTGGAGACCGGCAGCCGGGTACCCAGGTGTTGTGCAAACAGTGACACCCTGAATTCCTCCAACATCCAGCGGTAGTGCATAGCCTCGGGACACAGTGCGACAAGGTTGGGGTAACGTCCTGCGGCCTGCTCAAGCCGTTCAAGACAAGGGGCAAGCATCTTCATGCTCTTTTGATCTTTGACGTACTGCCCGTTGAGACGCTGGGTTCGATGCAGTATGCCCTTGGCATAGCGGGGCCACTGCTCCAGCCACTGGGCCGGAGCCGTGACCACCATGCCCGGCTCAAGAAAGCCCGCGATGTGTGCCTTGATATCCCCACAGCTGTCCCCGAAATCGGCATCCCCCAATGCAACTAGCCCACGCACCGCCTCGGCGAGTGGTTTCATAAAATTCAGCATGGTGTTTTCTTTTGCCTGGGCCGCCGGCACCCAGGCACCCCGAGCTTGTTCCAGGCTTTTTTGAAACGCCGGCTGATCCCGGGGTATGCGCTCGTCCCATGTTTCGATCAAGGCGGCCATGATGGTCTCCCGGGTGAGGGTCGTCCGATCCAGCCCGCTGCCAGCGAGGGCCAGGGCAGCGTCATTGCTTGCGTAGAGATGCTTGCGCAGGTGCTTCACGGTCTGGCTGCTACACAGCATGCCCAGGGCGGCAGCGCCAATGCGGTGCGATACCTGGGCCTCGCCGGGGTAATCACACAGTTCCACTGCCACCCGATCACCGTGGTCCACCAGGGCCGGATAGGACTGAACTTCCATACCCGCTGCCCGGCTGCGCCAGACCGTGGGCAGGTCACCAAAATCCCAGCGAGTCACTGCTGCCTTGGCGGGGGAATCGCTCACAGCGGTGCTGCTGGCGACGCCGCTTTCTCGAAATTGCTCGATCAGGGCCGACATATCCCGGCCCTGGGCCAGCAGTTTGCCTCGCTCGTCCACCACCCGCAGATTCGCTCGGTAGAAGGGTTCCAGTGCCGCCTTATTCCAGTCGGTGCTGGCAATATCGACGCCCCGAAGACGCTTCAGGGCCGTCCCCAGGGCCCGGCATAAACTGACATCATCGGGTTGTATCTCGGCCAGCAGGGCATCCACAACATCGGGTACCGGGACCAGTTGTTTGCGGCAGTTTTTCGGCAAACCCTTGATCAAGGCGATACATTTGTCCCGCAGCAACCCGGGCACCAGCCACTCGAAGCGGTAGCGGGGCACCCTGTTCAGCAGGGGCAGAGGAACGGTCACGGACACACCGTCGTTCTCGCGACCGGGCTCAAATTGATAGCTCAACCGGTAGGCATCACCCCGCCACTGCAGCTCCGAGGGAAACTGCGCCTGTAATTCCTCCCCGGGGTCCCGGGTCAAAATGTGACTGCGTTCAAGGCGCAGTTGACCATCATCCTGGATCTGACGCAGCCACTTCGACAGACTGGTAGCCCCCACGCAATGCGCCGGCAGGCGTTCGTCGTAAAAGGCGTACAGTGCCTGCTCGTCTACCAGTAAGTCACGGCGTCGGGTTCTCGATTCAAGGTCCTGCACCTCACGGATTTTGGCGAGATTGGCC